>CAZDON010000071.1:0-9988 GCA_964507065.1 uncultured Ruminococcus sp.
GCTTTTTTATTTAGCTCTCACGGGCTTGACATCATAATTAACAGCAACTGACTCTTAAATCATGTGGGTTGCGGTTGTTATAATTATAAGTAAATAATAGCATAATGTAATCTTCTGATTACATTATGCGCTTGTATAAAAGAAAATGCAGGGAGTTAATTATGTCAAACAAGGTTATCCTTATATCAATTGACGGTATGCGTCCTGACGGACTTATGGGGTGTAAAAATCCTTTTCTCAGTGAGCTTATGGCGCGTGCGTCGTATACTCTTGACGCTGTGACGGTGTATCCGTCCGTGACGCTGCCCTGCCATACTTCTATGTTTCACAGCGTGACTCCTGAGCGTCACGGCACGACTACGAACACCTATATGCCGCAGGTGCGTCCTATTACGGGGCTTTTCGAGGCGCTGAAGCAGGCGGGCAAGAATTGCTGTATGTACTACGGCTGGGAGCCGCTTCGCGATATCGGACGACCTGGCTCGCTCGTAGCAGCGGAGTATATAAACGCCTATTCGTTCTCACATACGGATGGAATGCTAACCGACAGGGCGATAAGCTATATAAGCGAGGCAAAGCCCGATTTTTGCTTTTTGTATCTGGTTGAAACCGACGAAAAGGGCGGTCATGACAACGGCTGGATGAGTGATGCGTATCTTGACTGCATAAGCTACGCTATCGATTGCGTCAAGCGTGTAATTGATGCCGTTGGGGACGAATACACGGTCATCGTAACTGCTGACCACGGCGGCCACGACAGAACTCACGGCACCGACCTCGACGAGGATATGACTATACCGATGATTTTCTTAGGACGCGACTTTGTGCCCGCCGAGGAGCTTCACGGGGTCAGCATTCTCGATATTGCGCCGACTGTCGGGGATATAATGGGCGTTGCCACGCCACGCGAGTGGGAGGGCAAGTCGCTTCTTAAGCGAGTGGATAAGCAAGACTGAAGAAGGCAGAGTCACGCACTGACACAAAATTTGTCGGTGCGTGACTCTGCCCTTTTTTTCGTATCTCACTTGATATTTACTCTTGATTTATGTATAATATAATTAGCGAATTGTTAAGGGGGTGTCCTTGAATGATTAATATCGACCGAGCTACCCGCAGACTGCTGAAGCAGGACGGCGAGCTTTCGCCGTTTGTGGGTGATATCAGAATGCATCTTCAGCGCTATAATGAAAAGCGCTATGAGCTTGTCGGTGACGGTGAGCTTCGTGATGCCTGTAACGGATATCTGTACTTCGGCTTCCATAGGACGGACGACGGCTGGGTGTTCCGCGAGTGGCTTCCGGGTGCGGACGCAGCCTGGCTTACAGGTGATTTTAACGGATGGGATAAGTATTCACACCCGATGACTGATATAGGCGACGGCGTATATGAGATAAGGCTCCCTGGCCGTGACGCACTCAGACACGGACAGTTCGTAAAGCTTATCGTCGGCAGAGAGGGTCAGGCGTTTGAGCGCGTGCCCGTATACGCACGACGCGCCGTGCTTGACGAGCGAGATGCAAGACTCTGTGCGCAAATCTGGATGCCCGACGAGCCGTTTCCATGGACCGACGGTGATTTTTACTGTAAGCGCCGTCACAAATCCCCCCGTATATACGAGGCTCATATCGGTATGGCGCAGGAGCGCGAGGGCGTTGGAACTTATCGCGAGTTTGCGGATATTACGCTCCCGTGGATAAGTCGCGCAGGATATAATACGGTACAGCTTATGGCGATACAGGAGCATCCCTATTACGCGTCCTTTGGCTATCAGGTTACGGGCTTTTTTGCGCCCTCCTACCGCTACGGAACGCCTGAGGACCTTAAGTATCTCATAAACAAGGCGCACGGTATGGGAATTTCGGTGCTTCTTGATATCGTTCACAGCCACGCCTGCCCAAACGTAGGCGAGGGTCTTAACCGTCTTGACGGTACTGACGGACAGTATTTCCTTGAGGGTGAGCGCGGTTGGCACAGCGCCTGGGGAACGAGGCTCTTCAATTACGGAAGATGCGAGGTGCTTCACTTCCTTTTGTCTAACCTTAAATACTGGCAGGACGAATTTCACTTTGACGGCTTCCGCTTTGACGGCGTGACCTCGATGCTGTATGAGAATCACGGTCTTGGCGTAGCGTTTACGAATCTTTCTCAGTACTATTCTCTCAACACGAACGTGGACGCAAGAGTGTACCTTATGCTGGCAAACGAGCTTATTCACAGCATTAACAAGAGGGCGATTACCGTTGCAGAGGATATGAGCGGTATGCCGGGTATGTGCCTTGCTCTTGATACGGCTGGCTTCGGCTTTGACTACAGGCTTTCTATGGGCGTGCCCGATATGTGGATAAAGCTTATCAAGACCGAGCGTATGGAAAACTGGAGCATGGGCTATATCTTCTCGGAGCTTTCGGGCGGACGCGAGGGAGAGGGCTCAATAGGCTACAGCGAATCTCACGACCAGGCGCTCGTCGGTGACAAGACGATAATGTTCCGACTTGCCGACGCTGAGATGTACACGGGTATGCAGAAGGGCTATCATACGCCCTCTATGGACACCGCCATTGATATGCACAAGCTTATTCGCTTTGCGACCGCGGTGCTTGCCAAGGACGGATATCTCAACTTTATGGGCAACGAGTTCGGCCACCCCGAATGGATAGACTTTCCGAGAGAGGGCAACGGCTGGAGCTATAAGTACGCGCGCCGCCAGTGGTCGCTCGTAAGAAATCCTACCTATAAGTACGATTGGCTTGCGGAGTTTGACCGTGATATGATAGCGCATCTTCGCCGCTTTTCAGTGCATTCAAAGCCACGCGCTTCGGCAATATGGCTCGACGAGGCAAAGAAGCTTATGATTTTTGAGCGCGGCGGAGTCGTCTACGCGATCAACTTCCACCCGACCTGGTCACAGGAGCACGCCTTTATCAGCACGCAGAAAATAGACGCCGACCGCTTCCGAGTCGTATTTTCATCCGACAGATACGAGTGCGGCGGACAGGGAAGAATATCGACCTCGCAGGAGTATACCGCTACCGATACTCCATTTGGAAAAGGCTTCTTTATCTATCTTCCCGCAAGATGCGCCGTAGCGCTTAAGCCTATCTTAGACAAATAAATCAAAACCAAAAACGGAGATGACGCGAAATGCGCCATCTCCGTTTTTTTATAATCTTTTCATAGTCTGTACAATACCCGCAAGATAATCAAGAGAAACGTTGTAATACCGCGCAAGTGTTATAAAGTGATGCATCGGCATTTCACGCTTTCCGCTTTCATACAACTGATATTGCTGTCTTGTGATTTTTAATATTGACGCAATATCCTCTTGCTTTTTATCGAAATCCTCTCGCATATCCTTGAGTCTTTGATAATAGTACATACACCTGTTCTCCAAATCAGAAATATTTATAACGATATTATATCACTGCATTCAAAAAAGTGCTTGACAAGCATTCATATAAATGCAAAAAAGGAGGGTAAAATGAGAGAAGATATTGATAGATTGTGGTATGAGTATTTTAGTGAAGAGTGTGCACAAATTGACAGTATGGAAGAAAAAGCCATTGTAAAAAAAGTTGCCGAAATGCATAAGACTGTTGATGATTTGCTAACAAATGAGCAACGCTGTGCCGTCGAAAAATACATTGAGGTGATGTATGAGCTTCAAGGATATTGTATAAAAAAGGCGTTTTTCAAGGGGTGCAAATTTACGGTATCATTTTTCTTTGCGCAAGGAAAATAGAATATGGTATGGGTTTAGAATAACCTAACGAAAAACTGTGACGGGGTAGCTTTATACACCGTCACAGTTTTTATATATCTATTTAATTCCCTTTACAAAATCACGAAGCAGGGTAAGTCCCTCAAGGACACGGGCTCTTTGCGTGGCGAGATTTATTCTTACGAAATAGCGCCCGGCCTCACCGTATTCAAGACCGTCGTTGAGATAAAGCCCGCCCTCCTCGCGCAGTCTTTTCGTGAAGGCTACCGAATCAATACCGAGGCCTGATATATCCACCCAGAGAAGGTAGGTCGCACGGGAGCGAGTTACGCTAAGAGCCGGTATCTCGCTTCTGATAAATTCCTCTGCTACGCGCTTGTTTTCATTCACGTAGTCGAGCATAGCGTCAAGCCACCCCTCGCCATCTGTGAGCGCGGCTAGATTTGCGCACACCGCAAACGCGTTAGGCTCGCCCACCTCGTCGTTGTTAAGCGAGCGGTATACCTGATGACGGAGCGCGGGATTCTTCACAACGGCAAACGCAGAAGAGAGTCCTGCAATATTAAACGCCTTCGAGAGCGAGAGCAGCGTGACGCTGATTTCATAGCAGGCTTCGGATGCAGCCGCAAAGGGCGTATAGCTTCGCACGGGGTCGGTAAACTCACAGTGTATTTCGTCGGAAATTACCGTGACTCCGTGCCTTTTGCAGAGCTCGCCTATTTTGCAAAGCTCGTCCTTCGTAAATATTTTTCCGACGGGGTTGTGGGGGTTACAGAGAATAAAGAGCGTCGTCATAGGGGATGAGAGCTTTTTCTCAAGGTCCTCAAAATCAATTCCGTAACCGCCGTCAGCCGTCCTGACGAGGTCGCTTGATACGACACGCCTGCCACTGTTCTCTATCGAGTTATAGAATATATTGTAGACGGGAGCCTGAATAAGAACACTCTCACCAGCGTGAGTAAGCCGTCTTACCAGAGATGAAATAGCCGCAACGATTCCTGAGGAATACACCATATATTCCGCATCGAAGCGAAAGCCGTGGCGTCTGTACCAGAAGTCGGAAACGGACGAAAAAAGCTCGCTTGGCACGTAGGTGTAGCCGAATATACCGTGCTCAGCACGACTGACTATTGCCTCCTTTACACAGGGGGCTGTTTCAAAGTCCATATCCGCAACCCACATAGGAAGCGCGCTTTTGTCGGTGTCCCACTTGTATGAGTAGGTATTTTTCCTGTCGGTAAGCGCATCGAAATTATACATAATATACTCCGTTTCTGACAACAGTTGTTTTCATTTTTGGTGTATTATTGGTTTGTTTTTATTATGGTATCACTTGGGTTGCAAAACGCGTCGTCAAGAATAATCTCGCCTATACTGTCAGCGCGTATTATGCCTGAGGTGGGATTCTTGACGCTGATAACGCTGCCAAGCAGCGTAGCGTCGATATTCTTGCAATACTCAAAGCAAAGATCGGTGTTTATGAGCTTACAGTCAATAAGAGTCAGCCCGTCTATATAGCAAAGGCCCTGATTTGATTCTATAACGCAGTTGATGAATTTTACGTTTTTTGAGTTCCACGCAAGATATTCGCCGATTATAACCGAATCTCTTACCGTGACGTTTTCGCAGTTCCAGAACGCGTCCTTTGAGATGAGTCTTGACGAGGATATTTCAACGTCACGGGCACCGTCAAACGCGTAGTTTCCAGAAAGCATAAGCCGCTCGGCACGCACGCCCTCCGCACACTTTCCGAAGTAGTCACCGCGCGCGCTCACCGAGCTCAGCTTAACGCCGCGGCAGCTCCAAAGGCTTTCCTCCGCGTAGGGCATAGTGCAGTCGGTAAGCGTAATATCAGCCGAGCGCCTGAAGGTCTTTGGCGCGTCAATGGTACAGCCTGTCATAGAAATGCCGTCGGTGTACCAGATTCCAGACCTTGCGCTCTGAAGCAGGGTCGTGTCGGATACCTCGACGCCCCTGCAATTCCAGAGAGGATATTTCCACTCGAAGATACAGCCCGAAAGCTTAAGAAACGAGCTTTCCTTAAGATGCGACTCACCGTTTCTGAAAACGGTATCGTATATATCCAGCTCCCGCGACGCGTAAAGCGCGCGCTCGCCCTCAAAAATTTCACCTTGTATAATTTTCATTCTTCACCTCTGTTTATAAAAGCCCTATAAGGTCGAAAAGCGGCACCAGCGCAAACGGAACGAATAGCGCGGGCGTCATATTTGCCGTCTTGACGTTAGTGATACCAAGAAAGTTAGTACCGATAAACACTATGATTAGCGAGCCCGTTGCTGAAAGATAGGTTACGGTTGCCTCAGGAATTACGGTTACGAAAAGCATTGCTATAAGAGTTATCGCGCCCTGATATACGAGCATAGGTATTGCCGAAAAGGCAACGCCTATTCCAAGCGATGAGGCAAGCATAAAGCAGGCAATAAAGTCTATCGTAGCCTTTGCAATAAGCGTGCTTGGGTCGCCCGTCGCGTCGAGTATCGCGCCGTTTACCGCCATAGCTCCCACCGATACCATTATCGTCGAGCTGACGAAGCCTTTAGCAAAGCTTCCGCGCCCCGCCTCATCCTTTACGAATTTTTCCTCAAGCTTAGCTCCGAGGGCGCTTACGGCGCGGTCTATATCAATAAGCTCGCCTACCACGGTGCCTATGACGAGCGAAAGTATCATTACAATGAATTTAACCAGCCCCGCGCTCTCAAACACACCGTCCACTGTCGGTGCATCGACGAGCGCACCGTCTATTCCTATGTAGATTACGCATATCGCGATAGCCGCAAAGGTGGCGTTTTTTATTCTTTCGGGAATCCCTCGCTTTATAAGCGCACCGAGCACTCCCGCTATCGCAACCGCGAAAAAGTTTACTATGTTCCCCAAAAAGGGCATCGTCTATCACCTCGGATATTAAGGATTAAAATTTTATAGGAGCCGTCTTTCCCTCTGCTACTACGTAGTGAGAGATGAGCCTGAGACCCGAGTATTCAAGCACACGGCATAGCCTCGCCGTTGCGATGCTATCGTCCTCGGAGGGTACGGCACGGCCGCGCGGATGATTATGTGCGAGCACGACACCCGTTGCCGAGGTTCTTTTCGCGAGGTCTATAACGAGCCTCGGAAGAATCTCTGAGGCGCTTACCGTGCCCTCGCAGATAAGGTCGCAGGAAAGAAGCGTGCCACCGTCGCCAATGGCAAGCGCCATAACCTGCTCGCGCCCCGAAAGCAGCAAATGACCGAGAAGAAGCTCGCGAAGCTCCTTTTCACCGTAGCGCCTTTTCACAGGGTATTTGTCGGTTATACGCCTTGATGCAAGGGCAGGCAGCAGCGAAAGCAGCGTCTGTGCCTGCGGCGTGCAGACCGTCGGCTGCGTTCTGAAATCACAAAGCATTGCGTAAAAGAGCGAGCCGTATTCCTCAAGTAGCGCGTGGAGCTGCTCCTCACCGTCGTCAAGCACGAGCCCAAAAAGCTCACCTACCGTATGAATAAGCTCTGCCTCTCTTTGTGACGCCAGAGGCGAGTCGTCGTCCGCATCTGTCACGCGCGTGCCCGTCAGGGCTTCGTAGCAGGCTCTGCCCGTCACGACGAAACTCGCGACGACCTCAATTCCAACTCCCGAAAGCGCCTCGGATACGAGCTTTGCGCTCTGTATATCTCCCTCGGTGGGAAAGGCTGGCCCGAACGGATGACTGTGCGCAATAGCAACCGCTGAAGCACCTCGCTTTATCGCCGCCTCGACGAATGCAGAGGGCTTTATTCCGCCTGAGGAAAAATCAAGCCTAAAGATCGTATCGGTGGCAATCGGACGCCCCGCGTTGTCGAGTGATATCATCACCACTCGCGAGGCCTCATCGTTGCAAAGCTCACGCACCGCAAGTGCTCCGAGCGCGCTGCCGTCCTCCGCATCCTTAGCGGCAAGCTCCCATAGGCTGTCGCACGCGGCAGCTGCCTTTACGATGAGCTCGGCGGTGCTTTTTCCAACACCCTCGCACGCGGAAAGCTCCTCGGCTCCTGCACGAAGAACACCGTCAAGCGAGCCAAAGACAGAGAGCAGCTCCTTTGCGACGGGATTCGTGTCGCGCCTTGCGCTCTTGTAATAAAGAAGCATCTCAAGAAGCTCGTAGGTGTCAAAGACGCGGTGCGAAAACTCTTTTAGCTTTCTTCGCATTCTTTCTCTGTGACCGATATGCGCGTTGCTCTGCATAGATGCTCCTTTCTCTATATTGCAAATAATTATTTACTTATTCGCTGTATTTTTTGTATTTTCTGAGATTTTCAAGCCGTCCCTCTTTGGTAAGCTCATCGGTGACTGATATAGCGAAGCCCTGAGGCTTGCGTATCTCAACCATATTTATAGGGAAGCCCTTTTCGCTGAAGTTAATCTCGTACTCGGTTCTTACGTTGTCGCGGTCCCACTCGCTCCTGTGAAGGTCGCGGGTGAGCTTCGTCGGTGTAAGACCAAGCTCCTCGATTTGTGTGAGCGTGAAGTCGAAGAGGTCTACGTTGTCGGTCTTGAATCTGAGCACGCCGCCCTCCTTCAAAAGACTCATATACAGGCGAAGATACCTTGCGTGAGTAAGCCTTCTTTTCGCATAGCCCTTTTTCGTCCACGGGTCGGAGAAGTTAAGGAATATCGTATCAACACAGCCTGGCTCGACCAGAAGCGAGAGGTTGTCCGCGGTGTTAACTATAAAGTGAAGATTAAGCGGTGCTCCGCACTCGGCAATTTTCTCTCGCAGATGCTCCACCGCCAGGGTAACGCAGTCGCTGACCTTTTCCATTGCGTAGTAGTCGACGTCGGGATTCCGCTTTGCCATTTCAATAGCAAAGCCGCCCTTTCCCGCGCCAATTTCAAGCCACAGGGGCTTATCGCTTATCACGGGCGCCTTGGCAAGCAGGTCGGAGCAGGCTAGAAGCCTTGCCTCGCCGTTTTTCTTTTTTCTCATTCTCACGACTCTTCACCCCCGTTTGCCTCACCGCGACTGAATTCCGCAAGGGCGAGTCCGGGGTTGTCCTCTAGCACCCAACGGATTGCCCACTCGCTCGTAAAGATAAGAAGATTGTTTCCCCTGAAGTCCTGTACCCACTTAGTTCCGTGGGAGAGCTTGAGGGTCTTGGGGTCAAGTCCCTCGTTGGTAATCCACCTTATCTGCTCAAAGGATAGGTTGCTGCGCCGTAGGTCACAGCCGTATTCGTTCTTAAGTCTGTACTCAAGCACCTCAAACTGAAGCACGCCGACGACTCCGACGATAACTCGCTCCATACCCGCGCCGGGTTCGAAGAATATCTGTATAGCACCCTCCTGCGCTATCTGATTCATACCCTTTGCAAACTGCTTACGCTTCATTGAATCGACCTGCTCAACCATAGCGAAATGCTCGGGAGCAAAGGTCGGTATTCCCTCAAAGGTTATTTTAGAGCCGCGCTCACACACGGTGTCACCGATAGAGAAAATTCCCGGGTCAAACACGCCTATGATATCACCTGCGTACGCCTCGTTTATTACCTCGCGCTCGGATGCCATCATCTGCTGAGGCTGCGAAAGACGAAAGCTCTTCTGCCCCTGCACGTGATAATACTCGCGCTCACGCTGGAATTTACCTGAGCATATGCGCATAAAGGCAATTCTGTCGCGGTGCGCCTTGTTCATATTCGCCTGAATCTTAAAGACGAATGCGGAGAATTTCTCATCAAACGGGTCAACGGTGACCTCGCCTGCCACTCTCGGAAGAGGGGAGGTCGTCATCTTAAGAAAGTGCTTAAGGAACGGCTCAATACCGAAGTTGTTGAGCGCCGAGCCGAAGAATACGGGCGAGAGCTTTCCGTGCCTTACTGCCTCAAGGTCGAAGTCAAAGCACGCGCCGTCAAGAAGCTCAACCTGCTCGCAAAGCTCCTCGCGCATAGCGCTGCCGATAAGCGAGTCAAGCTTCTCGGTGTCGGCAATATCGCAATCGATTCCCGAAATACGCTCGCGACCCCTGTGGGAGTCGTCAAAGGATAGAATCTGTCTTGCCTCTCTGTCGTAAACTCCGCGGAACTTCTGTCCGCAGCCGATAGGCCAGTTCATAGGGTAAGTGCCGATGCCGAACTCCTTTTCAAGCTCGTCGAGCAGGTCAAATGGGTCCCTTGCCTCACGGTCAAGCTTGTTGATAAAGGTGAAAATCGGAATATCCCTCATAGCGCAGACCTTGAAGAGCTTTCTCGTCTGGGGCTCAATACCCTTTGCCGCGTCGATAACCATTACCGCACTGTCCGCCG
>CAZDON010000072.1:0-9979 GCA_964507065.1 uncultured Ruminococcus sp.
ACAAAATGAAATACGGGGATTTCGATATTCACGAGGCGCTGAAAAATTCTATAAGGAACAGCGGCTTCTTTGAGCCTGACGAGGATGAGGAATAAAAAAGAGGCACTATGCTTAATTACATAAATACCTCTTTATATGATGAAGCTTTTGCTACCGCGGCATCCGTAAGGCGGTGTTAAGATGTTTAGTTATGAGATGCTTTGCATCGTTATGAGCTTGGCTTTGCCAAGCGTTATGATATGATTGCCTGTCTAACCTAAAACGCGACGGAGTCGCTCATAACTACGAGCGATAGCGAGTATCATAACTTGACGGAGTCAATCATAGTTTGCCGTTAGGCAATCATAGTTGGCGCAGCGGCGCCACGCGTAGCGTGCCTACCTCTTCACCGCTATCTTAATTCCGTCGACGTCGATTACCGTGTCGGGAGCGTCGATATCGGTGACGGTGCTGAGAGTTTCGCCCGTGATATAGTCGACGAAGCCCAGGGGTGCTGCACCCTCTACGAAGCTTATCTTAATCTCGTCGACAATCTCACAGCCGAGCTGCTTTCTCGCGTCCTGAATCGAGCGGATAATCTCGCGCGCGATACCCTCACGCATAAGCTCGTCGGTAATGGTAAGGTCAAGCGATACCACGATTTCCTGCGCGCTCGCTACGGCAAGGCCGTCCTTTGCCTCGTAAAGCACGAGGATTATATCCTTATCGTACTCCTTTTCCTCGCCGCCCATATCAAGAAGCACGGCGGTGTCGGTGATGCGGTAGGCATTCGTCTTGATAGCCTTGATTATAAGACCCTTTTCGGTGGGGTACTTCGAGCCTATTACCGCGAAGTTGGGGTTGTACTTAACGGTTGCTATATCGGACACGCTTTGCATAATCTCGATATTCTTTACGTTAAGCTCCTCAAGGATAACCGACTCAAAGCGCCTTACGGTGTCGATAACCGCGGGGCTTGAGGACGCCACTCTGAGAAGTGAGAGAGGCTGTCTGTTCTTCACACGGTTGGTGTTTCTGATATTACGCGCAAGCTCGATTACGCTCTGCGCGGTATCTATATCGCGTATAAGCGCCTCGTTCTCGTACTCCGCGGGAAGAATCGGCCACGGTGCGAGGTGTACGGAATCGGCGTCGGTGAGAGTCTTGTAAATTTCCTCCGAAACTATCGGAGCTACGGGGGCTAAGAGCTTCGTGATGCTGACGAGCACGTAGTAAAGCGTTTCGTAAGCGCATCTCTTATCCTCGCTCATCTCGCTTGCCCAGAATCTGCGTCTTGAGTTTCTTATATACCAGTTGGTAAGTCCGTCCATAAGAGGCACGAGTGCCTTTACGTACTGGTCAACCTCGTATTTGTCCATGCTCTCGCGGATAGCGCGCTCGGTATCAAAGAGCTTTGCAAGAATCCACTTGTCAAGAAGATTATCGCTCTTAGGTGCTACGAGCGTCTCAGGCTTAAAGCCGTCGATATTCGCGTATGAGATAAAGAACTTGCAGGCGTTCCAATAGGGCGCGATAATCTCACGGTAGGAGTCGTCGATATCCTCGTCCTTGAACTTAAGGTCACCGATGAGCATAGCATTCGAACGGAAGAGATATAGACGGAAGCTGTCCGTTCCCTTCTCTCTCATAATCTTCATCGGGTCGGTGTAGTTGGCGCTCGACTTCGAGAACTTCTTGCCCGTGTCGTCAAGTATCGTGCCGTGTACTACACAGTTCTTGAACGCGGGGCGATCAAAGAGCGCTACCGCAAGGACGTGAAGATAATAGAACCAGCAGCGAATCTGTCCTGTGTACTCTACGATAAAGTCACAGGGGAAGTGGCTTTCAAACCACTCCTTATTCTCAAAGGGATAGTGCTTCTGCGCGAAGGGAACCGAGCCCGACTCAAACCAGCAGTCAAGCACCTCAGGCACGCGGGTCATCTTACCGCCGCACTTACAGGGGAAGGTCACCTCGTCCATATACTGACGGTGAAGGTTGGTAAGGCGAACACCGCTCTTCTCGTAAATTTCCTCTACCGAGCCGAGAACCACCTTCTCGCCGCACGAGTCGCACTCCCAGATAGGAATGGGCGTCGACCAATAGCGGTTACGCGAGATGTTCCAGTCACGCGCGCCCTCAAGCCAGTTGCCGAAGCGTCCGTGCTTGACGGTTTCGGGAATCCAGTTGACCTCCTCGTTTGCCGCGATGAGCTTGTCCTTTATCATACCTATATTGAAATAGTAGGCGTCCATTGCCTTGTAGATAAGAGGCTCCTTGCAGCGCCAGCAGTGAGGATAGTTGTGCACGAGAGTGCCGTCGTCAAGCGCGATGCCCTTATCGCGAAGGAATCTTATGATAGTAGGATTCATCTTGATGACGTTGTTAAGCTCGTCACTCTGAAGCACGAAGAAGTCGGTAATTTCCTCGGTAAATCTGCCCTTTGCGTCAACGGGGTCAACGAGAGGCACACCGTTTTTCTTGCACGCCCAGTAGTCGTCCTCACCGAATGCGGGTGCGGTATGAACGATACCTACACCGTCCTCAGCGCCAACGTAGTCGGCAGAAATAACTCTGAACGCGCCCTCAGCCGCCTTATCAGCAAAGTAAGGGAAGATAGGCTCGTAGGTCGTGCCGACAAGCTCGGAGCCCTTGCACTCGTAGACGATTTTCGGCTCCTTGCCGAATACCTTAGGAAAGCTCTTAAGGGTGTTACGGCAGGCAACGAGAAGTCTGTCACCCACGTCAACGAAGGAGTAGGTAAGCTCCTCGCCTACCGCAAGGCACATATTTGACGGAAGCGTCCAGGGCGTCGTCGTCCACGCAAGAAGATATACGTCCTTGCCGTCGCGCACCACAGGCGTCTTGAACTGAACGACAATCCACCTGTCCTGACGGGGACGGGTCGAATCACTCTCTCTCGTGTCCGAAATGGAAAGCGAGGTTTCGCAGTGCGTGCAATAGGGTGTTACGCGGTAGTCGCGGTAGATATAGCCCTTGTCGTAGCAGGTCTTGAACGCCCACATAACCGACTCCATAAACGAGGGGTTCATCGTCTTGTAGGCATTCTCGTAGTCAACCCATCTTGCCATATAGCGCACGTACTCGCGCCAGGACTCGTTGTTCTCCGACACGATACCGTAGCAGGCGTCGTTGAACTTATCTATACCAATATTTCTTTCAATCTCGTTCTTGTTCGTGATGCCGAGCTGCTTTTCCGCCTTGTTCTCAATAGGCAGACCGTGGCAGTCCCAGCCCCATACTCTCGGCACGCGGCAGCCGCGCATAGTCCAGTATCTAGCAAGCATATCCTTTATGAACGAAACGAGGACGGTTCCGTGGTGAGGCTTTCCCGTCGGGAATGGAGGGCCGTCGTAGAATACGGTTTCCTTATCGCCTCGCTCGTTCACCGAGCGCTCGAAAATCTTATTTTCATCCCAGAAGCCCAGCACGCTTTCCTGAATTTTAGGAAAATCGGGGTTTGCGGGAAGCTCTCTGTACTTTTTACAGATTCTGCACATTTGTGTTTTCCTCCAAAAGCTTTGACAGTTCGTACGTAAAAGTAATACTAAAAAATTATACCATAATAAAAATATAAAGTCAATAAAAATCGTGCGTTTTTTCGTCACTTCGTCACTTCACGTAGTATTCGCGCATATTGTCAAGGCATATACAGCCAAGTCCGAGTCCGAACACTGCGCCGCAGTCGACGGCTATATGCCCTCTCGTCCTGAATATCCTGCCTCGCGAGGCCGGGGCGATAAGTGCCGTCGGAGTATGCCCCGTGACGAGTATTCTGTCAGAAAAGATCGGTACGGTATAATCGGTGCGGCAGGATATAAAATCGCATCTGTCGTAGGTATCAAGCGCCCTTTTTTCATCAAAATTCTTTATCCCCGCGTGACAGAGCAAATACTTCACTCCGCCTGCCTCGACTTCGGCGTATGCGGGCATTCTGTCTATAAGCGCGAAGATGCGCTCACGCTTGTCGCGTGAAAGCCTGCGGAATGCCTCGTAGGTAACGTCACCGCCGTCCGACAGCCACGTCTCAAGTATCGGGCGCAGCGAGGACATCTCTTCGGCACTCACACCGCGGTGAAGCGCCGAGAGAATATAGTGCGCCGTGTAGTCGTGGTTTCCGAGAAGCGACACTACGTTTTTTCTCTTTGCAATATCAAGAAGTATCGCGTCTCCCCTATCCCCTCGGTCTACGTAGTCACCGAGAAGATATAGGGTGTCGTCCTCACCCAGCTGTATTTTGTCAAGCAGGTCGAGGTAGAGGTCGTATTCTCCGTGAAGGTCTGATGCAACGTATATCATAAAATCCCTTTCGTAAATTCTCTTTCGGCTATTACAAGTGCCTCATTTGCGGTGAAATTTCGTATTTATACCTTTTCGACGCAGACGGCGGTAGTAACCCCCCGCCCTACAACACCCGTCGTAAGACGGACTTCATCCGTCTGTCATCTGAAGAGGGATAGATCCCGACGCAAAGCGTCGCACTCCGTGTTCGACTCCGTCACCCATTGTCATTCTGAGCGAAGCGTAGCGCAGTCGAACGGCATAGCCGCGACGAGTATAGCGAAGTCGGAATCTATGGGTGACTCCGCTCAGGATGACATTCTTCATCACGCAGTGATTTAATCCGCGTCAGCGGACTTCATCTGCGAAGCAGATTTCATTCCCCGCCCTAAAGCCTCGTTAATATAAATACCACAAAAGCGCGCGTTTGTCAACAAGAGAAAAGGGGCTGTCACAGACAAAAGCTGTGACAGCCCCATAGTTTCTACACCCAAATCACAGCGTGAGCCGTGGATATCACCAATGCGTCAGCATTGTATATCACCACGCCCACGGCGTGCATATCATCCGCCCGAGATTCCGCTCGTTTCCCTCGCGCTTTTGCGTCAGGACGCAAAAGTTCGACTTCGCTCAGAATGACACGGGGCGGTATATCATCAACGCACCGCATTGTATATCATCAAGGCTAAACCTTGGATGCCCCCAAGGCTTCAGACGTTCCAGTTTACGTCAGTTTCGTCCTGAGGAGTGGTTTCCGTACCAACGCTTGACGTACGGATTATGTCAAGAGTAGTTAGCATTTTGATATCAATATCGGGATTTTCGTAAATTTTCATTGTGTACTTATCCTTTCTATGATTTCTACACAGCGGGGAGCAAGTCCTCGCACTACAAAGAAAGCATATCATAGTGTTATTATGAATAATAACCCATTCAATGCTTTCGGGGTGTGGGGGACTTTGGCTGGGGAGTCCCCCACGTAAAACTCTCGTCTTACTGCCCGGCAAGAACCTCGGTTCTGTATGCCAGAGCGCTCTTGCAGTAGGTGTAGAACTTCTCAACGAGGTCGGTAAGAGCCGTCTTATCGGCGCCTGCGTAGGAGTCGTCACCCGTGCCTGATACGAAGTCGTAGTACCTGTCGATATGGAAGCTTCCGAGCTTCTCAGCTCCATTGTATACGTCGATAGTATCTATCATTCTGTATGCAAAGAGTGAGATATCAGCGCAGGTGTAGGTCGTGCCGCTTACGGTATCGGTTGCTACCTCGTAGGAAACAGTCGAGCCGCCGCTCTTAAAGGTATACGCCGTAAGGTCGGTATTCTCGGCGAAGTAGAAGCGTACTCTCGGCGTTGAGTCAAGAATGAAGGTAACTGCCGAGGGAACGGTCATCGAGGTGGTAGTACCGCCAAGCTTAGCGAAGGGCGTGAGGTCGTAGCCTGCGATAATGGAGTCAATTTCGCTGCCTACCGTAGCTGCGTTCGCGATTTCATCCTCGGTTTCTGCAAAGTAGGTATACGCGCTCTTGATATACGCGAGCATATCGCACACAAGCGTCTTTTCGGTTGAGCTGACTTCAGTATCCGCAAGAAGCTTTACCGCGTACTTAAGAGTAGAGAGAGTATAGTCAGCGGTGAGCACCTCACCCTCTACGTTGAAGGCTGCCGTAAGAGCTATCTCCCTTGCCGCTACCTTTGCCGCAAGCGGAAGCTCAATGCGGTAGTAGCCGTCCTCTGCCGTAAGGCTTGCGGGGACATAATCGGTGCCGTCGAGAGTAAAGCCCGTGAGGTAGGAATTCTCAGGAACGTATACGTTAAAAATAAGATTAGATTCAAGAGTGATGCTCGTTCTTACGGTAAAGTCAAGATTTACTGCCGCGGTGGGGATGAGCTTATAGACAGCGTCAGTGCCGTCGTCGGACTTCTTTACGAAGGTAAGCTTGCCCTCGTTTGCCGTAGCGGTAAGCTCGGTTCCCGTAGGAAGAACAGCCTCGGTGTACTCGCCGTCGTCATTCTTTGCAAAGGTAACGGTGTCGTATCTTCCCTCGGTTACCGTATCACACTTAGCGAAGTCGGTGGTAACGTCAGCCGCATCCGCGCCGAGAATCTTACCGCCCTTGACGGTTACGGTATGTACTACTCTGTCCTTAGTACCGCTTGAATGAGTAAGGTCAAGCATTACCGCGCCCTCGATTGAATTTTCAAGGTCGAAGGTACAGCCCACGAAGGTCGAGTTGACCAAAAGGTTTGACGTCGCGCCGTCGTAGCCGTTTTCCCATGTTGCGAATACTACGTTATTATTATTGGTGTTGTCGGTAGATTTGAAGGTTACGCCCTCGAAGTTAAAGTTGTAGGTCGTATCCTTATCCTTAAGTCCCGTATTGTAGTTCGTGCAGGCAACGCCTCTGCCGCCCGCCTTGATAACGGTACCGTTCTTAAGCGCAAAGCTTACCGTATCGCCTGCCGCGTCACCCGCACCGAGGTCGAAGAGGTAGTTACCGCTTGAATCAATGGTAAGAGTATTCGTGCCAAGGTCGATAGTCAGGCTACCCTTGAAGTTTGCGATATACTTGCCGTCGGACTTCGTCATATCGCGTCTGAGAAGCAGCACGTAATCGCCCGTAAGGTCGTTTGCAACCTCGGTGAGCGCCGCGCTGAAGCTGCTGTAGCCGCCGATATAATTCTTCTCACCGTCAAAGAGCGCGAGAGGATAGTCCTCCGTGCCCGAGTTCTGAGGCGGGATAGAGCCGTTGGGGGTTACTACCGCCGCGCCGAGTGCGTAAACGTAGCTGCCCGTCGCAGAGGATACCGTGAAATACTCAAGGGTTGCGCCGTCCTTTGCCACGAAAGCAGTGGTAGGAGTTGCCTCGGTCGTCTGCGTTACGGTGAGATAAACGCCGTCGTCACCCTTGGCGACGGTAAGCGTATCGTCAGCTCCGAGAGACGCTATGCTTACGTTGTCAAGCCCCGAGGCAATTACCTTACAGCCGACAAGCTCAATATTTGCTCTCGTCGTTCCGTTCGAGAAGTGAAGCATGCTATCGCCGCCCGTCGTAAAGTCAAACGTGCAGTTTTCAGCAGCTACCGTGACGTCAATTCCAAGAGCGGTGGTCTTATTAAAGCTTTGAACGAGGGCGTTTGACTTCGTTTTGAAGGTCACGTTTTCAAATCCGAAATATACCTTCTTTGCGCTCACGGAGGAGGCGGTGGTATCGTTCTTCTGATCAAGTCCTATCAGAGGAAGTCCCGTTCTGTCGTTCTTCAGGGTTCCGTTTATAAACGTGCAGCCCGACGTATAGCTAAGGAAGCTTGTATCCGCATCTGTGATGGTGCTGTAATCAAGCGCCAGGCTCGCAAGATAATTTGACGAGGAGCTGAGAGTGTATCCCTGAAGGTCAACGACGAGATTACCTTTCGCGCCCGAGAAATATCCGTTATCAACCGCAACGAAATCACGTCTCATAACTACGTATGCGGTATCGCATACCGCTACCTCATCATCGGTATTGATAAGCGCGACTGCGTCGCCGATTGCCTTGTTATAGGAGCTGTAGCCGCTCTTAAATACGCCGTTATAGAAGACGGCGAAGGGATAAGTCTCTGCGCTGAGATAAGAAACGCTGATATCGCCGTAGGGTGTCGTAAGATTGTAGAGCGAAAGGTATGCGTTCGTTCCGTTATCGGAATCGACCGCGAGCGCGTAGTTACCGTCGGTAAACGCGTACTTCGTGGTAGGGGCGGTAGCACCCGTAGGAAGCTTTACGGTAAGGTACTTACCGTCACTGCCCTTGCCGAGTATAACCTTATCGGCAGACGCGGTCATACCGTCGCGGACGGGGCTGTAGGTGGCAAAGGTAAGGTTTGACATAGAGTCGGCAACGAGAGTGCCGCCGTTTACGGTTACGTTAACGTCGGTCTTGTTGTTTAGCTTGCCTTCCTTCTCGTCAATAAGCGCGAATAGCGTGGTAGTTCTCGTTGAGGAGCCGCGGTAAATCTCGCAATCGTTAAGAGTAATATCGGCGTCAATGCCCTTGTAAAGTCCGTCACCGAAGGCAACCGCTATGCCCTGAGTACCGGAGCCGCCGCTGACGTCGAATTTTATTCCGTCAAGTATAAGGTCGAGCGTATCCGTCGCGGTATTGGAATCCGCGTTATTAAATACGATAGGAGCGGTGCTTGACGAATATTTGATAGTACCGTTCTTGATTACGATTTTAGTTTCGTGCGCCGTTGACTCCGTACCCATAAACTGGAACATATGCTTTGAGCCGCGGGCGAAGGTATAGCCGCCGAGGTCAATCGTAAGGTCGTCAATGCGGAAAAACCAGGAGGGAGAATCGGTCGAATCGGTTCCGGTCGTATAATCCTTTCTCAAAAGAAGCGTACAGCCGCTCTGGTAATTTGCGGTGTTCTTGAAGTCGGTATCAATAAGCGTCTTCCAGTCCGCCGAGGAGTGAATCATCTCACCGTTCTTGAAGAGAACGAAGGGCGCGTTTGCAGCCGAGTTCGTCTCGCCGTCAGCACCGTTCGGGATAGGTCCGTAGTCGGTAAGGACGGTGGTCGACGTCTCAAGCGAGTACAGGTAGCTACCGCTCGACTCCGTGGGCGCACCGAACTCAAGATAGGTATCCTCGACGTCCGAGTAGTATACGTCCGAGAGCGTCGTAGACCCGTCAAGCGTCAGAGTCGTATAATTTCCGCCCGAAGCCTTTGAGAAGGTCACGCGGTCGCAAAGAGCGTTCGTGGTAATGAAGGTGGTGTTTGCCAGAGTACCCTTAACGCTGCCGCCCGTGAAATTGACGAATACGTT
The DNA here is from genome assembly GCA_964507065.1 of uncultured Ruminococcus sp. Classification (GTDB taxonomy): domain Bacteria; phylum Bacillota; class Clostridia; order Oscillospirales; family CAG-272; genus UBA1740. The sequence continues at coordinate 9,088 of CAZDON010000072.1, forward strand.
GCTGTTATTATTCGTATCGCAAAGGTCAAAGAGCTTGACAGCGCCCGCCGCCGACGCGTCGATATTGCAGTTAGTTACGTTAAGGTTAACGTAGCTCGGTCCGTTGGATGAGCCCGTGTAGAAGGTCACGATTGAGCCCGTAGCACCCGACGCGTAGGTAATATCGAGGTCGGTAAGGTTAAGGTCTATCTCACCGCCCTTCGCATTTGAGGGGTGACCGTGCTGGGTTACGAAGAGCTTGCCCGTACCCTGAAGCGAAACGTCGCCGTTTATCATCGAGAAGGACGGGTGAAATGTTCTCGTCGCGTTGTAGTACGGAAGGAAGGTCTTGCCCGACGCTACGGTAAGCGTATTGCCCCCAAGGTCAAGCACAACCCTTGAGGGATTGTTACACTGCTGATTGTGTGAAAGTCCCGAGGTTTCAAAGGTATAATCCTCACTCATTACGATATACCAGGTCTTTGCCTGTCTTGCAGCAAGAGCGGAAACGTCGTTGTGCACGTGTACCGCCTTGATAGCCTCGTCCCAGGTATCGTAGCTTCCCCAACGGGTATTGACGGTGGTGAGGTCGCTGTCGTCGTCAACTATAACGTGGAACGGGTGCGCGTTATATATATCGGTAGGAATATCACCGTACTTGGTATTCGTCCAGCCGTCGTCGGTCGCGCTCTTGGTATAGTCGATAGTAAGATCAAACTGGTTTACGTCGCGAAGGTACGCCGCCTTGCCCGCCGCAAGCCTTACGGACGAGAAGTACTCAACGTTCATAGTCGTGCCGTCGTTTTTCATATAGTACATAGCTATCATACCGACGGGCTCGACCAGAGAGTCAATGCTCTGCGCGTCAACGAGCATACAGGTCACCGTATTGCCGTTGTCGCCTAAAAGCTGG
>CAZDON010000073.1:0-9584 GCA_964507065.1 uncultured Ruminococcus sp.
AGCAACGGTGATTCAGCACTCTGAGTTTCAAGTGTTTCGGTAAAGGAAATAACCCTATCAGGACAGCTCGTTCTTGATTCCTACCGCACGAATATTTTAAGGGGTAAGGCGGTAGCTCAGGATAGCGGTACGGCTGTGAATGGCACATTCCCGATTACAAATCTTACCGATGCTATTACCGTATCTAACGTTCTCGGCATCTACGGCAGCACAGCGTGGAAGATGGGCAGATACGCAACGTCAAGCGTAGCTGACGCAACCACGACGTTCACCGTCGACCTTGAGGCTCGCTATATCGTGGATACGCTGACGCTTGAGGGCTTTTACAGTAACGTCGGCTCCTCTCCGACCTATATTAAGGTGGAGCTTTACGACAGCGGTGCTTGGACGCAGGGCTATCTTGCGGAAAATCTTACTCAGGCAAAGACCTATACGGTAGAGCTTGGCGGCAAAATTGCATCTAAGATAAGAATTACCGCTACGAATACCGCAACGGCGAGCGGTGTTTCATTAACCGAGGTAAAATGCTCGGGTAAGCTTTGCAAAACTCAGCACGTCGACAACGTTCTTCTCGGTAAGACGGTAACTCAGAACAGCGGAACTGCCGAGAACTCGTCGTTGTTCGTTATAGGCAATCTCACCGACGGCGTAAATATTTCAAACGTGCAGACGCTTTACGGAACTGATGCGTGGAAATACGGAAGATATGCAACCAAGGCAGTTGCTGACGCAACCTCGATGTTCACGGTTGACCTTGGCGCAAGGTATACTCTCGGAACGCTTACCGTAGAGGGCTTCTACAGTAACGTAAACAGCTCACCCACTTATCTTAAGGTAGAGCTTTACGACAGAGGCGAGTGGACGCAGGCTTATCTTGATGAAAATCTTGCTCAGGCTATATCCTATACTGTTGACCTTAGCGGTAAGAATGCGTCAAAGATAAGAATTACCGCTACGAATACTGCAACCGCGAGTGGTGTTTCTCTCACTGAAATTATGCTTGATGCGGAAACTGTGACAAGCAGCGGCTTTGACAGAACTGCAGGCATAGCAGCAGTAGAGCGTCTTGTAAGCTATATCAACGAAAAGAGCGTCAGCGACACCGACAGAAACGAGGCTCTTGAGGTTCTAGACGAGGCAAGAGTGGCGCTTGGAAATACCGCAGGAAGCATTTCTGAGCTTAACGAGATGATAAATAAGGTCGGTTACTTCCTTGACAACGCAGGAAAGCGTGACGCATTCTTCGACCTTGTAGGCAAGGAAAATATCATAATCGATTATAACTTTGATACCGTAGTAGACGTTTCGGCAAACTATAACTACGTAAGTGCTACGGGCGACAGACTTGCGCCCTGCTTTACGGGTGACAGCTCGGCAACGCAAACGAGAGTGCAGCTCGTCAATTCAGCAGGCGGACTCGAGTTCGTTGAAAGACAGGGTGGCTATGCGCTCCTAAACGGTGCTAAGGATAAAATTGGCACCTCTGGAATCACGCTCTTCAACGACAACAACGGTACGACCCAGTCCTATATCGACAATCTTTCCGACAGACGCGGAGAGAGCTTTGTGGTCGAGGTGGACGTCAAGGGCGGCGTAAGTATGTACAATAAGCCGCTTATGAGCGTCGTTACCAGAGGACATTCGGCAGGCTCTAACGCTGCTCTCGGTGTAAATCTTATAGGAATATGGGGCTCAGGTGAGCTTTATCCTTGGGGACAAGAGACTACTATCATTGGCAGACTTTCTCAGGATAAGTATACCTCCGTTGCGGCATACGTTAATCTTACTGAGAATAAGTATTATATCTATATCGACGGCGAATGCGTAACTCCTACGGGATACACCTTTTTAAGCGATACGGATAAGGCGAAAATCGCAGGCACGTATACCAAGAGCGACAGCAGCACGGTTACCTATACGGCAACCGACTTCACCCTCGGTGAGGCAAGAATATTTCACAACGACGATATTCACGGAAATATAAGCTTCGATAACGCTATTATGTACTACACCGATAGGGGCTATATAAGCCGTGCATCGGCAGAGTGCTGGTACACACCGCTCGGAATTGAGTATAACGGTGTAAATTACACCTATGCCGATAAGAAGAACGAGTGGGTACAGTTCTCCGACGGCTGGCGCTACTTCGACGAGGGCGGCAATATGCAGTACGGTGATACCGTCTTTAGCGAAACTACTCTTGAATTTTCAGATAAGGGTGTGCTTAACGGTACTCCCTGTGAGGGAACTAATCATATTTACAGCGCAGAGTCCGGCAAGTGCACGCTTTGCGGAGCATACGAGGACGGAATGTCAGCCCTTGGCGGCATATCGGTGACGCTTAAGGATAACTGCCTTATCAATTTCTATCTTGAGCTTGACAGTGCGGTGCTTGACGCTGACGGTGCGTACGTCGATATTGACGGGGAAAAGATTCCCGTGTCCGACGGTAAGACGGTTACTAAGGATAATAAGACCTACTACGTATTTACCTACGGCGTTGCAGCAAAGGATATATCGAAATCCATTTCACTTAAGGTAGTAAACGGCTCTGACGTCGGAGGGGTGCACACCTATAGCGTGCAGAGATATATTGACACCCTCAGAGAAACAGAAACCGAGGCAACTACGCTCGCGCTTCTTGATTCGCTGGAGCGCTACGGTGCGTATGCAAAGGACTTCTTTGATGGCGGTGACAGTACGATGACGGCACTTACCGACACCATTGTGGCGACTACTCCCACAAAGGAGGGCTCTGTTAACTCGTTTGCATACTACAAGACGACTCTCATGCTTGAATCCACTACGGCAATAAGACATTACTTCAAGGGAAATGCAGACGGACTTACCGTAGAGGGCGGCACACTCGTCAAGGAGAGCGATAACATCTACTTCGTCGAGGTTTCGGGAATAATTCCGTCAAATCTTGATACCGAGTACGAAATTGGCGTAAAGGCATCGGACTCAGAGAGCATAAGCATCAGGTGCAGCGTGCTTGCGTATGCAAAAATCGTTTCCGAGAGCGAAAGCACCGAGCAGCCTCTTAAGAATTTGATGAGGGCGCTGTATCTCTATGGTAATGCAGCAAAGGATTATACGGGTGAATGATATGAAGGATAATAAAAGATTAGACTACAGTGAGCCAGTTGCTATTATCATCGTAGCCGATGACGTCATTAGCACTAGCGATATTACCTATGATTCTAACGAAACCCCTGGGTATGATATGTTTAATCACGGTGAGGTAATGTAATGAAATTAAAGCTTTTACTACTGGTTCTCGTCATAGTGCTTTCACTCTGCATGTTTACCTCCTGCACGGGTGAGAATCCCGACGACGAAAATTCCGACGACGGTGTGACGGACGGGGACGATACGTCCCCCGGCTCATCCGAATCTCCCGATACACCCCAGACTCCCGACACGCCCACGACACCAAGCACTCCCGAAGCGCCTGAGGGTGGGGAAGATGCGGGAATAGAGCTTCCGTTTATATCCATTAACTAAAAAAGAGCTATACCGAGAGGGTCAAACCTCATCGGTATAGCTTTTTTATTATTCTATTGCTTTATTTATTACTTTTTCAGCCTTTCAAGACGCTCGCGCTCCGCCTGCGGAAGTCTTAAATAGGTGGGGGCGAGCTCGCTGTCGGTGACGCATTTTCCCAAGCTCTTCATAATTTCGCCGACCTTGCCCACCGATACTGCCGATTCAAGACGAAGAAGCTGCGGCGTCGGCTTAAGAGAAAGACCTCGAGAGGTAAGACCCTCATACGCCTTGTCATATCCGTCGCCGACAAGGTAGATAGGCTTGTCCTTGTATTCCTTAAGCAACTCATAAAGCTCGTCAAGTCCGATGGCGTCATCAGGAGTAAGTCTGTTTAAAGCGCCACCGCCTTGCTCGAACACCGCACAGTATACCTGATCGCGCCTTGCATCCATAACCGCGACGTAAATACCGTCAAGCCCCAGAAGATTATACGCAAGAGCCTCAAGCGTTGAAACGGGAGCTATCGGAATATCACTGCCAAACGCAAGCCCCTTGACGAGGGAAACACCTATCCTGACACCTGTAAACGAGCCGGGTCCTACCGATACTGCAATAAGTGAAATGTCGTCGGTGGGGCGCTTTAGTCTTTTTAGCATATCCTCTACCATAGGAAGCAAAAGCTCGCTCTGCGTAATACCGTTATCAATATTGAACGAGGCGAGTGCGCGCCCGTTTTGAAGTATCGCGCAGGTGGCGATTTTTGCCGTAGAGTCAAGTGCAAGTGTAAGCATTTCGTGTCCTTTCAAAAGTAAATAATCCGTGCTGTCAGCTAGCGCCTTCGGAAATTACAGCATAGGAATATCTATCTCAATATATCTTTCATTCTCGTTTTCTATGTCAAAGCCGCCGCGCCTTATTTCAACGACTATTCTGTCACGGGGAAGCAGGTCCTCAATATTCTCGCTCCACTCACCGATACAGTATCCGTCCGAGTCAACCAGGTCGTCATAGCCGATAGAGGAAAGCTCGTCCGCGTCGTTTATGCGGTAAAAGTCAAAATGATGAAGCGCGCGCCTTCCTATATGCTCGTTAAGCACCGTGTAGGTCGGGCTCTTGACACCAGATATACCAAGATGCGCAGCAAAGCCCCTCGTGAACGCAGTCTTGCCAACACCCATCTCTCCGCGCATAGCAATAAAGGCAGAGGTGATATTGTTTTCTTCAAGAATTTCCGCAAGCCGTTCGCCGAGTGCTTCGGTTTCTTCAGCACTATGCGTTTTTTCTGAAATTTGCATAAAATGTAAACCTCACTTGATAAAATCAAGGTACTTGTCAATGTTCTCGCCAAGTATAAATTTCAAAAGCTTATGATACTCGGCGTATTTCTTTTCGTCAAAGCCCCCTGTTTTATAAGCGCGCAAAAGAGTGTTTTTAGGCGTGTCGTCGGGGTCCGTAAGCTCCGTCGCGTTTACCTCGTAGCCGTATGCGCCGAGGTATTCAAGGCGAAGCGCGTCGGTTATCGCCTCGCAAAGCTTTCCCTTTAGCTTCGGGTATTTGGTAACGAAAGAAAGTGATTCGCACTTGATTTTCTCTGATAGCTCTCTGTGACAGCAGGGTGTGGAAAGTATAACACCCGCCCCAAGCCTTACCGCGTGATAAAGCACGAGGTCGGTGGCAACGTCGCAGGCGTGAAGAGAAATCACCATATCTGGTGTTACGTCGGTTGGCGCGTTTTTGATATCGTCGACTATGAACTGCATACCGAAAAACGATAAATCCTTAGCACAGCCGTCGCAAAATTCTATCACGTCACGCTTGAGGTCGATGCCCAGCATACGTACCCCTCTTTTCTTTATCTCGGTGAGATAGTAATATACGGCAAAGCTCAGGTAGCTTTTTCCGCAGCAGAGGTCAAGCACGAAAAGCTCACCGTCCTGGCGAAGCCTCGGATATGCTTCCTCTACGTATTCAAGAAAACGGTTTATCTGCCTGAATTTGCCCTGCCTTTTATCGTGCACGCGACCATTCTTATCGCTGATGCCAAGGCGAATGAGAAATTCCTCGCCGCCGCTTAAAATATAGCTTTTCTTCCTGTCAAGTGAATCAAGCCTCATCTCAAACAAAGCTCCGCCCTCAAGTTTGCGTCTGAGCTTGTCAGCGCCGAGCAAAACGCTGCCGCCCGACTTGCCTAGCTTGTATTCGCATTCGCCGAGCGCGGTTATAAGATTTACCTGACGGTAGTGGGGAAGCTCACCCTCAATAAATTCGCAAAGCTCACCCTCACGAATGTTCTTCTGTGAAACGGTATTACCCTCAAGCGAGTATTCCGCACTGAGGATTCTCTGGCCTCTGTGCGAGACAAGTCGTGCAGAAATCTTTTTGGGAAAGTCGCCTGTCGGGCGCGAAAAGACGAGCCTTTGAATAGCCTCACGCCGAAATGCCAGCGAGATAAGCTCGATAAAATCCTTCATATCAGTCTTTTTCGTTGCTTGTGCTGTCGTCCTCGGACTTAACCTCAGGACGCTTTCCTATGGAAAGCTTTCTCTCCGTGCCGTTTGAGATTCTCTTAAGATTTTCTCTGTGGCAGTAAACTATAAGAATTGCAAGCGCGATTGCTATAAGAGCAACGATACCTACCGTAGAGCCTGAGCCAAACGCTATGGAAAAGTGTGCGTGTATGGCAACGGGATAAAGAATTGCCGCGCTTACCGAGCCTAGAGAAACGTATTTTGACATACAAACCACGCCCGCAAAAAGAGCTAGAAGAATAAGAAATTCAACAGGAGTCAGAATGAGTGCCATAACTGCCGTGCAAAGCACTCCCTTACCGCCCTTGAATTTGTAATAAACGGGGTATATATGCCCGATAACGGAGAAGAAGCCCGCGATATAGACGAGAGGAAAGGCGTTGTTCGGACCGCATCCTACTGATATGCCGCCGATATAGCCGAAGCCACCGACAATACCTGCTATAAGAATGGAGAGTGCCGTTTTAAGAAAGTCGCCGAGAAGAGTAAGTCCCGCGGCAGCCTTTCCGTAGGTTCTCAGCATATTCGTAAGACCTGCGTTTCCGCTTCCGTGGCGGCGTATATCGTCACGGAACAGCACTCTTGATACTATTATTGCCGAGTTTACGCTTCCGAGAAGATAGCCCACGAGCATAGCACCAAGAACGGACAGTATTGATATAAGAACGGTTTGCCACATTTCAAGCGAGTCGGGAGAAATCAGAGCTAAAATACCCTCGTTAAGATTAAACATATCACATACCTCTTTTATTTTTTGTTTTTATTGAATAGCGCGTGAAGCCTTGATTTGTTTTTCGCGAGCCTTTCGTCACGGACGTCAGGGCGTGCAGTAGCAGATACGACATCGCCACACTCGTCAAGCTCAATATCAAGCACGTCGTTTTGCGCGTACGGATAATCGTTTTTATCGAGCTTAAGCACGGGTGCTCCGTCCTCATCGGGCACGAGCACGAGTATGCCCTCTACAACTCTGTCAACACAGTACCGTAATTTCATAAAATCACCGCCTCGCAGGTTTGATTAAACTAAATAATAATTTAAAATAATTATACACAAATAATATAAAAAAGTCAAGAAATATCTTGCAATTGAGAGGCATCTGCATTACAATAATTGTGAGGTGATGACGTGACACTTAAGGAAGCTGTGCGTGCCGCCCTCGCGGACTTAGGCATAAGCGAGGTAGGATTTCTTGATTACAGGCACGTAAGGGAGATAAATTCAAGACTGATTACAAGAGCAGGCTTGACGCCGCGCTCGGTTATAACGTTTTTAGTTCCGTACTTTGCAGGTGAGGCGGAAAATCTGTCCGTCTATGCGGCAGGACCTGATTATCACAGAGTTATTGCACGGATAACCGACTCGGTCATTTCGGTAATAAGAGAGCACCGTCCCGACTCCCATTCGGTTGGCTTCGGGGACCATTCTCCGATAGACGAGCGTCAGGCGGCAATGCTTTCGGGACTCGGAGCTCTTGGAAAAAACGGTCTTATAATCAATAAAAAATATGGCTCGTACGTGTTTATCGGTGACGTTGTGACCGATATTCCGCCTGACGAGCTTGGCTGTAATGCTCCGAAGGACCCCGTGCCTTGCGAGGGATGCGGAAGATGCCTTAAGGCGTGCCCGACGGGCGTTTTGCGAGGGGAAAGCACGGAGTGCCTTTCTGCCATAACTCAGACTAAGGGCGAGCTTTCGTGTGAGCAGATTTCTCTTATGAAGGAATATGACACCTGCTGGGGCTGTGACGTATGCTCCCGTGTGTGTCCTCATAACAGTACACCGATGCCGTCACCCATTCGTAATTTCTACGAGGGAAGAATAAAGAGGTTGACCAGAGGTATCGTCGACGGTATGTCAGACGAGGAATTTTCATCACGTGCCTTTGGCTGGCGCGGAAGAAAAACGGTGCTTCGTAATCTTGAATATTTGTATGGAGAGAATAATGGCGAAAATCAGACTTAACGAGGATACTCAGGTGGTGAAGATGATTCGCGAGGGGCTTGCAAGCCGTGGCGGATACTGTCCCTGCAAGATAGCCGCTACTGAGGATAACAGGTGTATGTGCAGAGAATTTCGTGAGCAAATTGAAGACCCCGATTTCGAGGGCTTCTGTCATTGCATGCTATACTATAAGGAAAAATAATACAAAGCAAATCAAAGAAATAAAAGACATACAACGGCTTCGCACCTGCTAATGGTGCAAAGCCGTTGTATGCCTTTTTGTAAATAAATATTATCAAAACGATTAATTATCCCAGTTGGTGTAAACGGCGTTTACATCCTCGTCCTCGTTGAATTTATCGAGCATCTTTTCCATATTTTCAATATCGTCAGGGTTGGTAAGCTCAACGTAGGTGGAGGGAACCTTTGCAAGGTCTGCGGTGTCGATTTTGTAGCCGAGAGCGATAATAGCGTCGCGTACGGTATCAAGGTCGTCCGCCGCGGTATATACGGTGTACTCACCGTCCTCGCATCTTATATCCTCAGCACCGCACTCAAGCGAATCCTCCATAAGCTTATCCTCGTCGATTTCCTCATCCTCGTCAACGATAGTGATTACGCCCTTTTCCTCAAAGAGGTAGCCGACACAGCCGTTCTGTCCGAGATTGCCGCCGTACTTGTTGAATGCAGCCCTGACGTTTCCCGCGGTGCGGTTTCTGTTATCGGTCGATGCCTCAACGATAATTGCGACACCCGACGGGCCGTAGCCCTCGTAGGTGATTTCCTCGTAGTTAATATCGTTGTTATCTGTGAATTTCTTAATCGTACGCTGGATGTTTTCGTTAGGCACGTTGTTTGCCTTAGCCTTTGCGATAAGGTCACGAAGCTTAGAGTTGTTATTAGGGTCGGGACCGCCTGCCTTAATCGCAACGGCCATTTCCTTGCCTATCTTGGTGAAAATCTTTGCCTTTGCGGCATCGGATTTTTCCTTCTTATGCTTAATGTTGTTCCATTTTGAATGTCCTGACATCTTTGTTTCCTCTTTATCTTATATTTTTTCGGGGCTGTCAATGCAGATGAGGTGAAGCGCCGTGCCGAGCACCTGCTTTACCGCCTCACACAGCGAAAGCCTGATTTTTCTTACCGACTCCTCCTCAGCGGTGAGTATCTTGCACTCGTGGTAGAAGCGGTTGAATGCCGCGCAAAGCTCAAGAATGTATCTCGTAATAACGCTGGGCTCATACTCGTCTATCGCAGAGCTTACGCGCTCAGGGAATACCGAAAGACACTTGGCGAGCTCGAACTCAAGCTCACAGCACTCGTAGCCCTCGTAATCCGCCCTGCCGAAGTCACCCGCACGCTGAAGCACCGAGCAGGCTCTTGCATAGGTGTACTGAGCGTAAGGACCCGTGTTTCCGTCAAAGGAAAGTGCGTCCTCCATAATGAAGTTTATATCGCGTATTCTGTTGTTGGAGAGATAGTAGAAAATTACAGCACCGACACCGACCTTCTCGGAAATCTCGCGGCACTCGTTCTCATCGGGGTGCTTTTCACGGGTTATCTCATATACGCGCTTGATTGCCTCGTCGATGAGGTCGCGAAGAAGAATTACGTTGCCCGTTC
>CAZDON010000074.1:0-9344 GCA_964507065.1 uncultured Ruminococcus sp.
GAAGACCGAAAGCGTCCCAGCCCATAGGGAAAAGAACGTTATAGCCCTGCATTCTCTTCTTTCTCGAAACTATATCGAGCGCCGTATATGGACGGGGGTGTCCTACGTGAAGTCCCTGTCCTGAGGGATATGGGAACTCAACGAGAGAATAATACTTAGGAAGAGTGAAATCCTGCTTTGCCGCGAAGGCATTTTCATCATCCCATCTTTTTTGCCATTTTGCTTCAATTGACTTGTAATCGTAAACCATTGTTTATATTCCTTTTATATTTTAATCAATTTTATACGCTGAATTTTTCATCTACTTCGCGGATTATATCCGAAATATCCACAAGACATTCCGCTGCCATAAGTCTGTCGTGATTATAGTATCCACGCGCCTGCTCGTCAAAGATGTTGACAATAACGTCACCGAAATCAACGAGTATCCATGAATTACCTCTCTTTCCCTCAACACGAAGCGCAGGAATAGAAAGCGTATCAAAGTGCTCTACCAAATCATCGGACAAGGCCGCCGTATGGGTTAGCGACCTACCCGTGCAATTAACGTAATATTCAGTGATACCGCTTGACTCACGGACGTCGTAAAGTCTTACGTCACACGCCTTTTTGGTAAGCAGCAAACGCACGGCCTCGTTAGCTCTTTTTTCTGCGTCAAGCATATTTTCCTTGATGTTTTCCAAATCAGGTCCTCCAACTAAAAAATTTATCTTTTTGATAACGGTATATCCTTTACCGTTTCATTTGAATACTCCTTATAATAAATATCCTCACTGTTGTAAATTTTGGCAAATTCCTCATCGTCCCATTTCAAGAACTTAAATTCCCTGTCAAACTCATTTTCAGAGAAAAGATACTTCCCTGCAATTTTTGCGGCTGCATCGCGGCATAGCGAATAGTAAGACACACCACCTGTCGACATAACGGCATCCCCGGGCAACGTGACAAAATAGCTTGCTTTGGAAGTATTGCCGCCGGAGAATAAAATTCCGACCAATTGAGTTAGCTTGACGTCTGTAAAGGAGCTTGCCTGAAGAATGCCTGCGAGCTTCAGTAGTACGGGCAGGGTTGCCACCCTGGATAGCTTATGGAATATAGCGTTCAGAAATATTTTCTGCGCATCCATTCTGCCGAGGTCGGCAGTTACGTATCCCTTCCTGAAACGGACAAAGCCCTCCGCCGCCTTTGAATCAATATAATTTGTGCCTGCATGAAGATAAATAGGCTCTTCTCCGTCAAGCTCAATAGTCATAGGATATGAAAGCGTAAGCTCAACACCGCCAAGAGCATCAACTATATTACCAAATGCGCTGACTCCAACTGCAATATAACCGTCAAAGTCCACTCCGAGTGAAGCTCCAAGGGTGCTCGTGAGACGCTTCATTGACGCATACTCGTCAAGTCCCTCGCTTCTCGCTGAGGAAAAAATCTGATTGATTTTATTCTGGCTCTTGCCGAAATTATAGTAGGTATCGCGAGGAATCTGGCATACGTAGACGTCGCCCATAACGGTATCAATTCCAATGCAAAACAAAACGTCGGTATTCTGTGCAGCATCGTCAAGTCCTGCCACAAGATAAACGTATTTTCCGTCACTCGCACATTCCTTGCTACCAACTCTTGGAGCACAGCTCACAGGAATGATAAGACATATTAAAAGTATACAAATTATTTTTACTATTTTCATCTGGCAAACCTTTTTTATTTTTAGTTTGCCAAATCAAGCCGCTCTTTATTGCTGTAAAATTTGCTTAAGAAGGAATTTTTCACATTTATCCATTCTTGAATTAACGTGCTTTCCCCCTGCGCAAAGATACTCGCGCGTAAGACTTATCGCCATAAGGCACGCCTTATAAAGACGAGTCCTTTTTTCAGAATCACAGAGCGACTCAAATCCATCAAACAGGTACTTATTAACGGCTTGACAGGATTCGGCGCGCCTTGTTTCCTCGGCATAATCGGATATGAAAACTATTAAATCAATAAGCGTCATATCCCCGTCGCCTACGGTATGATTTTTTACCGCCGAAAGTATTTTTTCATCAGCAAAGTCGGGAAAATCACGCAAAACGGCATATGGTGCCGAAAATGAATGCAAGATATCAGGCGAGCTAAAATCCTCATCCGTAAGCTCGTCGCGGTTTAGGAGCAATAGCTGCTCATCTAGCGATAGCTCCTTCGTTATATCGTGAAGAAGTGCTGCCGCACGAACGATATTAACACTATCAGGCACGAGGTGCTCAGCAAGTCTTGCAGCGCAGCTTTCTACCGATACCGTATGAAGATACCGACGCCGAGAAAGCCTTGTCTTTATCGACCTTCGCAAAAAATCAAGCTCATTCTCTGTGATTTTCATTAAGAATAAACCCTCTTTGAACTAATATATTGAGAAACCGCAGGCACAACGAGGGCGCTGATATCCTCACCGCGTCTTGCCCTATCACGAATTTCCGTTGAGGAAAGCTCGGTTACGTCAGCTGAAATCTCAATAATTTCAGCATTATACTTCCGAGATAGATAAAAAACGTACTCGTCTATTTCTTTTTTCATACCGATATCGTCCTCTCGCCTGATATAGCATACAGTACAATGCTTGAAAATCCTATCAGGACACATCCAGCTATCCATGGTAAGTAGCATATCGGTGCCAACGAGAAAATAAAGCTCCGTATCATCCTCGGATAATTCCTCGAGAGTAAGATAGGTATAGCTTTTACCACCTCGCAAAATTTCCGCATCGGACACGACTGCCAGGGGAATGCTCTCAAAGGTAAGTCTGCACATCTGTATTCTGTCGGTGACAGAAGCAAAGTCTGCCTGAAATTTATGAGGAGGAATGAAGGACGGCATTATTACGAGACTGTCGGCCTTCGTTTCCTCTATAAACCGCTGTGCTGCCCTAAGGTGACCGATATGAGGTGGATTGAAGCTTCCACCGTATATCGCTATTCTTTTCATTTAAGCTCAATTCTTTTCTTCTTTTTCGATTCCTTATAAAGAACAAATTTTGAGCCGACACAGGAAACGACATCACAGTTTATAAGAGAAGCAATTTCGTTTGCCGCTTCCTTCGCGGTGTATCCGCTATTGTCAAGAACTCTTGCCTTTATAAGCTCTCTTGCCTCAAGTGCGTTTTCTATCTGTCGGCAGGTTTCCTGACTTATTCCGCCCTTGCCTATCTGAAATATTGTTTCGAGATTTTGAGAGAGCGAGCGAAGATACGCTCTGTTCTTACTGCTTATCATCAGGCTTCACCGTCCTCAAAGAGCGCGTTTGCAAATTCTTCGGGAGAAAACGGCTTCATATCGTCAATCTTCTCACCGACACCGATGAATTTAACTGGAATACCGAGCTCCTTTTTAATTGAGAGAATGATTCCGCCCTTCGCCGTACCGTCAAGCTTCGTAAGAATAAGTCCCGTAAGGCTTGCGGCATCTTTAAATTCACGCGCCTGAATAACGGCATTCTGTCCTGTCGTGGCGTCGAGCACGAGAAGCGTTTCTCTTGCCGCATCGGGAAGCTCTCTTGCAATTACTCTGTTAATCTTAGCAAGCTCATCCATAAGATTCTTCTTATTATGAAGTCTTCCGGCGGTATCTATGATGAGAACGTCCGCACCTCTTGATTTTACAGCGCCGATTGCATCAAACACAACCGCCGCAGGGTCTGCGCCTGCCCCCTGCTTGATAATATCAACGCCTGCTCTGTCGCACCATACGGTAAGCTGCTCAGCTGCCGCCGCCCTGAAGGTATCAGCTGCTGCAACCACAACGCGCTTGCCATGGGATTTAAGCTCCTTGGATATCTTTCCTATCGAGGTGGTCTTTCCCACTCCGTTTACACCGACAACGAGTATTACGGATGGCTTTGTAGAAAGATTAAGCGGCTGATGCTCGCCTATCATATCACGAAGCATCTCAAACAGACGCTCCTTTATCGCCTCGGGCTCTTTGATATTATTATCAATAGCGTTCTCGCGGAGTGTATCAAGAATTTCCATCGTCGTATTTACGCCGATATCAGCCGATATAAGAAGCTCCTCAAGCTCATCAAAAAGCTCCTCATCGACTCGTCTGAACTTTTTGAAAAGTCCGTCAATTTTTCCAACGAGAGCATCCTTCGTTTTGGAAAGCCCTCTTTTAAGTAAATCAAAGAACCCCATCTAATAACTCCTTCTGTCTTGCCTCAATTTCACCGACGTCAAGCTCAATTGCCTGTGAGATACCTCTTTGAGGCATAGTTACGCCGTAAAGACGGTTACCGACCTCCATCGTGCCTCGTCTATGCGTAATAAGTATGAACTGCGTATCGTCAGCAAGACGCTTTACATATTCACCGAAGCGGAATACGTTAACCTCATCAAGCGCCGCCTCTATCTCATCGAGGATACAGAAGGGCGTGGGATTAACCTTAAGAATAGCAAACAGAAGCGCTATTGCAACGAAGGACTGCTCACCGCCCGAAAGAAGCGAAAGGCTCTTGATAATCTTACCGGGAGGTGCCGCCTTAATCTCGATTCCTGAGGTAAGAACGTCCTCAGGCTCGGTAAGTATAAGCTCTGCATTACCGCCGCCAAACAGCTCTCTGAAGGTAATACCGAAGTTTTTATTAATCGCCTCAAACGAGGTAGCAAAGCTGACTCTCATTTCTTCTTCAAGTCTTGAGATTATAGAAACAAGCTCGTCACGCGACTTTATAAGGTCGTTATACTGCTCGGATAGCTTATCGTATTCTCCCTTTACGGTCTGATACTCCTCAACCGATTCGGGACGGAAGCCGCCGATTCGTTTGAGCTTGGCCTTAGCGCTGGACTGTATGCTTGCGATTTCATCACGGTTTTGTGCTGTAACGGGCGGATAATCCAAGGCAACCGCCTGCTCGTATGAGATATTATACTCATCAAGTAGCTGAGCACCAAGCCTATCCTGCTTTTCAAGAAGCACGTTGAGCTTGTTCTCGTCGCGAAGCGTTGCCTCGTAGCAGGTACGCTGAGCTGCCGTTTTTTCATTAAGGCGTCTTCTTATATCAAGTGAAATTCTATCAAATTCCTCGCCGCCAAGCTCTGCCTCCCTACGCTTTGCCTTAAGCTCGTCAAGTTCTGCCGAAAGTGCGTCACATTCAGTCTTGTTCTGCGCCTTGGTTTCATCAATTCCCGACTTTTTGGAATTGATTTCTTCAATTCTTGAAAGCTGGGCCGCCTTATCCTCAGCAAGCTCCGCCAGACGCTCGTCGATATTGGCAATCATCTTGTCAATACCCTCAATTTCCTTACGGGTTTCCACCGAGCTCGTATAAAGCTCGTTAGCACGAAGATTAAGGCTGTCGCACTTGTCATCAAGCTCACCCATAAGCTCTGCGCGTCTTGCTCTGAAGTCCTTAAGTGCCTCGACACGCTCCAGTGCAGAGCGGTAATCGATTTCAAGAGATTTTATTTCTTCCTCTGCCTGCGCCTGCTGTCCTACGAGGTTTTTATAGTCATATCTCAGCTTTTCAATAATATTTCTGTTTGCACCTAGATTTGCATTTGCCGTATCAAGTGCGGCAAGCTGGCTTCTCGAAAGCGTAAGAATTACGTCTCTTTCGGATTCGGCATCGCGAAGAGCTGTATTTGCACGCTTAAGCTCCGTAATAATTTCATTAATTGCAGACTCGGTTTCTTCGATTTTAACATCAAGCTCGGCTGCTTTATCACGGAATGCCTGAATCTGGCTGAGTCTTGAGAGAATTACGCTATCCTTTTTAGCACTACCGCCCGTAAAAGAGCCGCCCGCACTTATGATATCTCCGTCAAGAGTAACCATCTTGACCTTATATTTTAATACCTTTGCAGCGGCAGAGGCATTTTCAATATTGTCAAATACAACCGTTCTTGCAAGAAGAAATTCAATGACTCCCCTGTATTTGGGGTCAACGACAACGAGCTTATCTGCGCTGTCAACAAAGCCCCTAAAGGTCTTAGCTCTGATTATTTCCTCGGTTTCATTAAACGGTCTTACAGAGGTTATCGGATAGAAGGTCGCACGACCTGCCTTTGCTTGCTTAAGAGCGGCAATTGCATCCTTCGCGGCATCCTCGTTTTCAACGACGATGTTCTGTATACTACCGCCAAGAGCAGTTTCTATTGCGGTTATATAACGCTTTTCTACCGTGATGAGCGACGAAAGAGGTCCATAAATCTCACCTCTGGTCTTAAGTCTTCCCTCGTTATACTCACGCATAACGAATTTGATACTCTCACCATAGCCCTCAAAATGGTCATTCATGCTTTGCAGGACGTTTGCCTGCTGAACGAGAGAAGCACGCTCAAGAGTCTGATTATTCAGAATTTCCTGAATCTGCTGGCGCTCCTCCGTGAGCGAGGAAACAATTTCACCCTCTCTTGCGATTATTGCTTCCTTCTCGGCAATCTGCTGCTTGAATCCGCTTGCATTTTCCTCGCATCTATCAGCCTCTTCAGAGAGCAGCTTGCCCTCTTCTTCATATTTCTGAATCTCAGCCTCAAGGTCCTGTGACTTAGTACCGTCAGCAACCTTTGAGTTTTTAAGGACGTCAATTCTTACCTTGAGGTCGGTAGCAGCGTTCTCCTCAACCGTTAGGTCGTCAAGGGCCTCAGTAAGCTCGCCCTTGATTTTATTAACCTCGGCGGTAAGATTCTGTACCTCAAGCAAAATTTCAAGGCGCTTGTCAAGGAACTCGGCGTCCTTTGCCGCAAGCTCATCTCTCGATTTAGTATAGTCTGACCTCGTTAAATTGACGTTTGTCTCACTACGCTCAATTTCAGCAATACGCTTATCACATTCCGCAATAAGCTCTGCCGAATGAGAAACCTCGCTCTCTGCAATCTCGACAGCAACGTTTAGCTGATGGATTTTTTCATCAATTTCACGAATTTTCTCGTAAATTCTCTGCGTATCAAGCTTATTCTGCTGAGCCTTCAGGTAAATATCGTCGTTCTCAGCATTAAGGTCGGATATTGCCTGTTCAACGATTTCAAGCTCGTGACGCGAAAGCTTAAGCGCGTTTCTCGCACTCTCAATATCCTCAAGAATCTGCTTCGTATCATAAAGCCAGATAGAAACATCCGCGCGCTTTTTTTCCTCGTAAAGAGCAAGTCCCTCGCGCGCCTTTTCAGCCTCTTTTTCAAGAGGGCCGAGTCTATCCTCATACATAATCTTGATATCGTTTAATCTATCAAGGTTATCCTGTGTCTGCGAGAGCTTTCTTTCGGATTCCTCTTTTCTCTTACGGTACTTCGCAATACCTGCCGCTTCCTCAAAGATATTTCTTCTCTCATCGCTCTTTTTGGATACGATTTCAGCAACCTTACCCTGACCGATTATTGAATATCCCTCACGGCCGACACCCGTATTAAGGAAGAGGTCAACTATATCCTTAAGACGCTTTTTCTCACGGTTTATAAGATATTCGCTCTCACCTCCGCGATAAATACGCCTTGTTACGACTACCTCTTCAGCGTCGTTATCAAGCCTATGCTCAGGATCAGAGTTATCAAAGGTAACCGAAACCTCGGCAAAGCCCATAGGACGACGGTCATCCGTACCACCAAAAATTACGTCCTCTTTGGTGGTACCTCTGATATTTCTGCTGTTTATTTCTCCAAGAACCCAACGCATAGCATCGGAAATATTTGACTTACCGCTTCCGTTAGGTCCGACGATTACCGTCGCACCGCGCTCGAAGGTAAGAGTCGTTCTGTTTGGAAACGACTTGAATCCGTGTAGCTCAAGTGATTTTAAATACATTATTTTCCTCTTATCTTGTAGGGCATTTCGATACCCTGACCGTATAGTCGGGCAACGCCTGCTCGTTTACTTTTTTAATAGTTATATTACGCAAGGAAAGGAGCCTTTCTCTATTGCGTTTTGCATGTCCAATTGCCTTTGACGTCTGTGCGAGGGGCACAAAAAGCTCAATTTCAGCGCCATCGTCAATATCCGAAGCGCTTATAGCACGCAAAATTCTGTTATAATACACCTCGCCTATAACAAGCTCACCCATTGCAGGATGATACGGTCCTGCAATAAGGCTCTCACCGCCCGACAGTCCCTCGCTCTCGCAAAGTCCTATGCGAAGTATCTTTATATTATTTGATATAAGAACCTCAAGAGCCGCGGCTGACCTTTCAATCGCTTCATCTAAGCTCAGCGGCTTATATCCGTTATCTTCCGTCATACTGCAAAGCTCAGTGTCCCTGAATACAAGAGTCGGGTATATTCTCGCCTCGACAGCTCCAAGAGCCGCTATTACCCTAGCCGTCATAATCTCGTCCTCGGGTGTTGAGTCAGGCAAGCCTATCATCATCTGACCGCCAAACGCCATTCCTGATTCAACGATCAGTCGTGCAGCACGCTCGGTAACCTCAGAGGTATGCCCTCTTTTTGATGAAGAAAGCACCCTATTAGAAGCACTCTGGACACCAAGCTCAACGGTATCTACACCGTATCTTTTAAGCACGGACAAAACCTCAGCGTCTATGTAGTCGGGTCTTGTCGAGCATCTTATCGATGACACCCTACCCTCACTTTTATAGCCGGCGGCAATTTCAAGAAGCTCAACCATAAGAGCACGGTCAATACCTGTAAATGAGCCGCTGAAAAAGGCTATTTCACACTCGTCACCGTCGCGTGCGGTAGATAAATTCCGTTCAATTGTTTCTTGGACTGACGATATATCAAAGCTCTTTACGCCCGATATAGTTCTCTGATTGCAAAAAACACAAAGGTTAGGACAACCGAGATGAGGAATAAAAATCGGTATATTTATATGCCTCGCCATTACAGAAGTCCAAATAGCGACAATGCCATCTTTGCAGAAAGCATCTGCGCATCCTTTTTGTTTGTAGCAGTACCGTTTCCAACGGCGTTACCGTTAATTCTGCAAACAACGGTGAAGGTCTTGCTGTGCTCAGGTCCTGATTCGTCTGTAATCTCGTACTCCAGCGTTGACTGTCCGTCCTTTTCTATAAATTGCTGAAGCATAGTTTTATAGTCGGTTTCGGGAATATGATGCTCACACGAAAGCTCGTCCTTATAAAGCTTCTCTATAATCCCACGAAGCGTATCTGAAATCACGAAACCTAAGTCAAGATATATAGCACCTATAACAGCCTCAAGGGTATCTGCAAGAATTTTAGGTCTTGCTCTGCACTCGTTTTCCTCACCCTTGCCAAGATGAATATAATCACCGAGATTAAGAGCTGAGGCAATTCTGTAAAGAGTTCTCTCGCATACGAGATTCTGACGAAGCTTAGTAAGCCGCCCCTCGGAATAATCGGTATAGCGCGAGAAAAGAATGTCGGAAATTACGATTTCAAGAACAGCATC
>CAZDON010000075.1:0-9306 GCA_964507065.1 uncultured Ruminococcus sp.
GCCGATAAAAACAGCCTCATAGCCCATATCAAAAAGCTCGTCAACAAGAAGCGTCTTGCCGATAATGACGTTAGTCATAAGCTTGACACCGAGTGCGGTGAGGTTTTCAACCTCTTTATCTACTATCCTTTTAGGCAGACGAAATTCGGGTATTCCGTAGGACAGCACACCGCCGGCCTTGTGAAGCGCCTCAAAAACCGTAACCTCATATCCGCCCCTCGCAAGGTCGCCGGCACAGGTAAGACCTGCCGGTCCTGCGCCGACTACAGCAACCTTATGACCGTTAGAGGCTACGCGTGAAACGGTGCCCGCAAAGTGGGTATTATGATAATCGGCAACGAAGCGCTCAAGCCTGCCTATTCCGACAGCCTCACCCTTAATTCCTCTTACGCATTTTGCCTCGCACTGAGTTTCCTGCGGACATACTCTTCCGCACACGGCAGGAAGCGATGAGGTTTCGGAAATTACCTTGTACGCTCCCTCGAAGTCGCACTCCTTTATCTTTGCTATAAATTCTGGGATTCTCACGTTGACCGGGCAGCCCGAAACACAGGGCATATTTTTACAGCTTAGGCAGCGCAGAGCCTCGTTTTGCGCATCAGCCTCCGTATAACCGAGGGTAACCTCATCAGAATTTGTGCGTCTTAGCTCTTTATCCTGAGTGGGAATCGGAGTTTTGGTAGCTTGCATATTTACGTTATTCATTATTTTCTATCCCCTGCCTTCATATTCAAGAGGCTGCAGGTGCTCTCGTAACTGTGCCTTTCAAATTCTCTGTACGCACCGCCGCGCATAATAGCCTCATCAAAATCAACCTCAGCACCGTCAAATTCAGGACCGTCAACGCAGGCAAAGCGAGTCACGCGCACTCCGTCCCTGATAAGCGTAAGACGGCATCCTCCGCACATTCCCGTGCCGTCAATCATAATGGGATTCATAGAAACGATACAGGGTATGCCCGATTCCTTTGCAACCTTTGCCACGAATTTCATCATAATAAGAGGACCTATGGCAATAATTCTGTCGAATTTTGCGCCTGCCCTTATCATTTCCTCAAGGGGCAGACATACGTTTCCCTCTCTGCCGTAGCTTCCGTCATCGGTCATAACCTGCAGGGTATCCGAGCACTCACGGAACTCGTCCTCAAGAATAACCAGCTCACGGCTTCTGAAGCCTATAACAGAGGTCACCTCACAGCCGAGCGAGCGAAGCTTTCTTGCAACGGGAAGCGCAATTGCGCATCCGACGCCACCGCCCACTATACATACACGACGAAGCCCGTCGGTTTCCGTAGGCTTGCCGAGAGGTCCTGCAAAATCCGCAATACAATCACCGACACCGAGTGCGCCGAGCTTTGCAGTGGTAGCGCCTACTATCTGGAATATTACCGTGACAGTACCCGCCTCGCGGTCGTAGCCCGCAACGGTAAGCGGTATACGCTCGCCGTTCTCAGAAACACGCAAAATAATAAACTGACCCGCCTCGGCGTGCTTTGCCACGAGAGGTGCATCTATATCCATCATCGTAACGCTTGGATTCAAGCATTTTTTGCTAACGATTCTATACATTAAACAAATAGCTGCCTTTCTTTTTTGCTATAAAATTTATTGTAGCATAAATAAACGGAAATTTCAATGGATATTTGCACAAAAATCGACTTGACAGCAAAATATTTTAGTGATATAATATAATCGTCATAATATAGGTCGCTATTCGGAGGGGTAAGATGGGAAAACGGATTCGCGAGGTGCGCGTAGCTGACATTATCCTTTATTTCGTCCTCTCGCTCGCAATTCTTATCGCTCTTACGACAGCCTGTGTCGTACTGTGCCTGACGCTTGAGGGTGTATACGATGCAATAGTCATCGCCGTATGCGTTTTACTGTGCTACTATCCCTTAAAGCGCTTTGCGATAGGGTGCGTGCTTCTTTATAAGGCGTTTGCCCTGCTATCGGTAAGAGAGCGGTGCAGATTCGAGCCCTGCTGCTCGACATATATGATTATGGCAATACAGAAATACGGACTTTTTCTCGGTATATTCCGTGGAATCAGACGCATCACGAGATGCAAGCCCCCCAACGGCGGCACCGATCTTCCGTGAGGAATGATTTACTTCAGGTAATACAAAAACATATAAAACCATACAAGGAGAACTGAAAATGGAAGAAAATATGCTTTATCTTACAGGACTGTGTCCTTATTGCTCGGCTACCCTTGATTACAGAGAGGACGCAAGAGCGGTTAAGTGCCACGCGTGTGGCGCTACACTTCCCACCGCAAGACTGGAGCTTTACAAGAGCAGCTCGGACTCCTCTGAAAACAATCAGGAAAGACAGATTGCAGAGGGTGTTTTATCTGCCGAGGCAGCTCTTGCGTACGTAAGCAACTGCCTTGAGGATTACGACTGGGCGTGCTTTGCAGAGGGTGCAAAGCTCACTATTCCCCTGCTTGACGCAATATCCGAAAACTGCAAGCTTAAGTTCTCCACCGATCCCGTTACGTATATTCTCGACTTCAGACGCATTGCAGTTCCCGTGCTTAAAAAGATAGAATGTCTTGACCTTATCGAGGTTGAGATGATTGATAATTACAGAAGTGACGATATCTCCGACCTTTACGAGTATTTCGACACCTATTCCGCAATCACTCACGCGATAGTTGAGTCGCGCGACGCGCTTTACAAGGAGCTTACCTCCGACATCAAGCTTGCCAGCAAGTTCGGTGCGGACAGAATGATTATAAGCGAGCTTGAGCGCTCGCTTGACGTATTCGATGAAAAGGTACGCAAGATTAAGGCAATAAACGACCTCAACGAGATTGAAATGTACCGCCAGGCAAAGCTTGCTAAGGACTCGAAGCTCGTTGAGAGGCTTCGTGAGGGCGGTCTTGACGCGGAGAAAACCTATGAGAAGGCGTGCGAGCTTCTTGACGACGGAAACGTAGACTCGGCACTTCATCTTCTTCATGCAATTGCGGGCTACAAGGATACGCAGGATATAATCAAGAGTCACTCCCGCACCTACTCCTTCAACAACGAATTCGTGGAGATGGCAGGCCGCCGCTTTATTCTTGAGCGTCGCGAAAGCTTTGAGCTTGACCTTAAGAAGCCTAGCGAGTATACCCCAAGCGTACTCTTCTCGCTCTACGAGATAGTTGGTGGAATTCCCTCTTCGGTTCCCTCGATTACACAGATTTCAAAGCTCATCGGCTGTCACGGCTCAAGAATCTTCTATATAAGAAACGACGAGACCATTTGCTGCTTTGAAACCAATTCGGAAATTCTCTACGCAAACGTGCGTGAGCTTGACTCCGCTACGATGCGCGGCGATTACGTATACGGTGACGAGCGTCCTATCAGATTCTCAACCGACAGAAGCAAGTTCTACGTGCTCAAGAAGCTTCGCGACGAGGTAAAGCGCGGATGCTTTGGCAGAAAGAAGAAGGTAAAGAGCGTCGGCTTCACAAGACAGAACAACTACGCAGTCGTGCTCGTGGATATGGACACCGTTATCGCAAAAACCGTGCTTCCGTCTATCGTAGACGTAATGTACTACTTTGACGATAAGATTTTCTACACCACCGTATCCGCGGAAACGGGAGCACAGAGCTTCAGAATCTGCAATATTCTTGACGGAACGAACGACGCTATTCTCGATATGGAGTGCGTTATCCACAACGTAGTTGGCGGCAAGGTTATTTACTCACTCTGGGCACCCAGCTGCTACAATATGGACCTTTACTCAATTGATATTGAAACTAAGGAAAAGACGCTCATTGACACTAATATCCAGGCGTACCGCGAAACGCATCTCGACCGCGTATTCTATACCGTGGGAAGCGAGGATTACAACCGTCTCTACTCGGCTAACCTCGACGGCACCGACAGACAGGAAATTATGGATAACGCCGGACGCATTCTCTCAATTCGCTCAGGCTGGATTTACTACGTAAGCGGTGAGGGACGCAACGCCTGCCTTATGAAGGTAAGCGCCGACGGTGAAAAGCACACGCTTATAGCATCAAGATTCGACAGACTTGTAAAGCGCGATGACGGCTGCATTTACTACGTTACCACGGGTGATGAGCTTCACGTTGTAAGAACCGACGGACGCGGCGACAGACTCATTATGGATTCGGTTGCCAAGGCTCGTATAATCATTGACGACGCTGGCGTTTACTGCCTGCGCAGCGAATACGTAGGCGAGATTGACGGTGACGAGGACGGCATGGCGTATTCGCTCTACTTCACCGACCTTCACGGAAAAAATCTTAAGAAGCTTGCCTTTGGCGTAGTTTCTATCAGCGAGTACAACGAGGGTACGATTTACTTCTGCAAGAAGCGCACCGCGCAGTACACCGTTTCCACTCCCGTTGGCAAGGAGGGCTACGACGTAAGCGTGATTACCCGCGACGTCAAGACCTATTGCTCACTCGATAAGGCGAGCGGTAAGATTGAAACGATTCTTACTCTCGGCGTACCTACCGCCGGCTCTATCACGGTTAAGAGCGGATGCTTCAGAAAGAAGGTAAGAAACGCAATTATTGCCGAAATGCCCAGAGAGGTTGCCTCGGTTATCCACAGAGATGCCAAGAGAAGCGGTGCTGTGCTTAACGAGGAAATTGAGGACGCTAGGCTTGAGCGTGAGGCTATTGCCACGAAGAAGCAGGAAAAGAAGAACGAAAAGCGCGAGCTTAAGGATGCAAAGCGCAACTACAAGCGCTCACACGCCGAAAGAATGAGAGCCGAGGCTATTGAGCAGGCTAAGCGCAACGCTGGTCAGTAATACGATAAGGTGGTATAGGCACGCGTCGTCGTGCCTATACTTTATTTAAACAGTAAGGCTCAGAGAGAGAAGGACGAAAGGATATTTTATGGCAAAGCTTTATACGAGCATAGAGGAGCTTATAGGCAAAACGCCCCTGCTCCGTCTTGACCGACTTAAGAACGAGCTTAATCTTAAATGTGATATTTATGCAAAGCTTGAGAGCTTCAACCCAGGCGGCAGCACGAAGGACAGAGCCGCACGCGAGATGCTCGACGGTGCTATAAGGGACGGACTTATTACTAAAGACACGGTTATAATCGAGCCGACCTCAGGCAACACGGGTATAGGGCTTGCCCTGCTCGGTGCACTACGCGGCTACAAAACCGTTATAGTTATGCCCGACAGCATGTCAAGAGAAAGGCAGCTTCTTATGAGCGCGTACGGAGCTGAGCTCGTGCTGACTGACGGCAAGCTCGGTATGGCGGGCGCAATAGCAAGGGCAGAGGAGCTTCGGGACAAGTACGAAAGTGCGTTTATCCCCTCGCAGTTCACAAATAAAAACAACCGTCTTGCGCACTACAAGACTACGGGTCCTGAAATATACGAAGCGCTTGGGAGCAAGGTCGACGTATTCGTTGCGGGCATCGGTACGGGCGGTACCGTCAGCGGTGTCGGTAAATATCTTAAGGAAAAGCAAGGCAACGTAAAAATAGTCGGTGTCGAGCCTGCCGATTCCCCCGTGCTTTCGGGCGGCAAGGCAGGAGCTCACAAGCTTCAGGGCATAGGCGCGGGCTTTATCCCTGACGTGCTTGATAAAGAGGTGCTTGACGAGGTTATGACCGCCACGACGGAGGATGCGTTCAATAACTCAAGGCTGCTTGCAAGGTGCGAGGGTGTGCTCGTGGGTATATCTTCGGGCGCCGCGCTCTCGTGCGCGGTAAGACTTGCTAAGCGCGAGGAAAACGCCGGCAAGTCAATCGTAGTCCTTCTTACCGACACAGGCGAGAGATATCTATCATCAGGTTTATTTGATTAAAAACCCGATATTTGACAATAATTGTTTGCATATCAGAGGTTAACTATGGGAAAGATTTTACCTTTTGAAAAAGAAAAGCTCATTCTTGGCGTGCTCTTTTACGATGACGAAGTATACGATGCCGCAATGAGAATTATGAGAGAGAAATTCGGAGATACCGATTTTGAAACCGAGGAATTTTCATTCTCAGACGAGTTCTCTACCTACTACGATAGCGAGCTTGGCGGCAAGGCAAGGCGAAGGATATTCAGCTTTGAGAACACGGTTGACCCCTCGCGTCAGGCAGAGATAAAGAAATTCACAAACGAGCTTGAATCAAGATTTTCAAAGGAGTGCGGCAGACTTATCAACCTTGACCCCGGCTTTATGAGTCACGGCAGAATTATGCTTGCCACGACAAAGCCGTCAGGCTTCCGCTTTCCGCTTGAGGACGGCATCTATACCGAGCTTACCCTATACTATGCTAGCGGCAAGTGGCAAAAGCTCCCCTGGACTTACCGCGATTATCAGTCCGAGAGGGTGCAGGAGTTTCTCTACAAGGTCAGAAAGAAGTATCTGGAGCAGAGGAAGAGCGAGGGGTAAAGGTAAAACGATTAATTAAAGGGGGACTTTTTGAAGCCAAAAAGTCCCCCTTTAACCCCGAAAAAGCGTTTATGGGATTGTATTTTATAATTGATGCAAGCTGCATTTATTTGTGCAGCTTTTTCTTTTTATTCCCTATTTTCTTCCATTGTCTTGACATTTTCGCTCGTGCGTGATATAATACACGTGCGACATAATTTCATATTTTGATTAAGAACAAGGGTGTACTATGCCATTTTAGTACTTCCTCTTTTTCACATACTTGTTCTAATCAAGATAATGAAAGAAATTGTGTCGCAGCAATGTGGAGTACATAATGGAGTGCGCTCGCGTTGCGGGCGCACTTTTTTATTTTACTATAAGGAGTTCTAACTATGGCAATTGCAGACGTAATCAAGTATGAGGGTGACAACAGTACGTTTATTTGGAAGCATCCCCGTGAGGATTTCAACAGCCTTACGCAGCTTATAGTCCACGAATCGCAGGAAGCGATTTTCTTTATGAACGGTCAGGCGCTTGACCTGTTCGGGCCAGGAAGGCATACACTTGAAACGCAAAACATACCAAAGCTTGGAAAATTCTTAAAGGGTATCACGGGAAAAAATCCCTTCCATTGCGAGATTTATTTTATAAACAAGACCGTGCAAATGGCAATAAAGTGGGGCACGGACAGTAAAATCAGGTTTATTGAGCCGTCCATGGGAATACCGCTTGAAATAGGCGCGTGCGGAGAGCTTAATCTTGAGGTTCAGGATTCGAGAACGTTGCTAGTTAAGCTCGTCGGTACTATGAACGGAATCGCATGGGGTGATAGCGGCGCGGGATTTACCAAATCAATACAAAACTGCTTTAAGCCTCTTATATCAAACGCAGTAAAAGCACAGCTTCCTTCTGCAATTAAGATACAGGGCATCGATATACTTGAAATTGACGAAAATCTTGAAGCGCTCTCGACTATGCTTCATAAAAAGATTCTCCCTGGCTTTGAGGAATACGGACTTACCATTCCCCAGTTCTACATAACCAACGTAGCGCTTCCCGAAAACGACCCGAATTTCAGACGCCTGCGTGAGCTTCACACCGTATCTTTCCAGACGAGAATGATACAGGCAGAAGCGCTCGTTAAAACCGCAAAAGCTGAGGCAGATGCTACTGTAACGGCGGCACAGAGAAAAACCGAGCTTGAACGCCAGCTTACCGAAACGGAAATTGCAAGACGCGAGGCGGAAAGAGATCTTATCCGCGCACAGGCTGATGCTCAGGCGGTAAAAATGGCAGGCTTGGCAGAGGCAGAGGTAATGGCTGCAAAGGGATATTCGCAGCGCGACGTGCTTTCGGCTGAGGTGCAGAAGGCTTATGCCGAGGGCATCGGAAATATGACGATAAGCGGCAGCGGCGGCTCCGCGGCAGGCGATATGCTAGGTCTTGGTGTTGGTCTTGCTGCAGCAGGAGCAGTAGCACCCAAGCTCTCAGAAATGTTCAGCGGTACGGCACCCGTAGCAGCACCGACGGATATATCTGATGCAAAATGTGCAAAATGCGGTGCTAAATTGCCTGAGAGTGCAAAATTCTGTCTTGAATGCGGCGAAAAGGTTGCTTCGACGTCGGGAGATATTGTCGTATGTCCCCAGTGCAATAACACCGTTCCTAAGGGCAAATTCTGTCCTGAGTGCGGATACAAGTTTATAACGACCTGCCCCAAGTGCAACAGTGATACGCCTATCGGTGCAAAATTCTGCCTTGAGTGCGGCGAAAAGCTATAATGGGGGTGCATTATAATGAGAAGAAGCTTTCAATCATATCTTTTGGGCTGGATTTTAACAGTCGCAATATTTAACGTCGCGGTTTTTACCGTTCCCGCCTGGCCAACTCTTGAAAAATACACAGAGTCGTTTTTTATTGGCTATGCATTTTCTATGGTAGCGTTTTTAGGGCATCTTATTTGTGCTTGCCTTGCGTTCAAGGAAGAAAATGCCTCGAAGATATTTTATAATATCCCAATTATAAAGGTATGCTTTTCAGGCACTGTAATTACCTTTATCGCAGGCCTTATCATTATGGTTATTACTCCTCTTCCATATTGGATAAGCGCCGTCGCCTGCTCACTCGTGCTTCTGGTTAACGTGATTTCGGTTATCAAGGCTTCCCTTGCGTCCGAGCTCGTACAGGAGCTGGATGAGAAAATCAAGGGTTCAACACAATTCATTTATACTATGAGAACGAGCAGTGAGTCGCTTTTTGCTAAAGCAAGCAGCGACGGCGAACGAGCAGCTGTGAAAAAGGTGCGCGACGCATTCTTGCGCAGCGACCCCGTCAGTTCAAATGAGCTTCTCAGAATTGAGTATAATATTAAGGATGAGTTCGACCGTTTTACTAAATTGATTACGGACGGACAGGAGGGCGAGACTCTTGATGCATGTGCTGACAATCTTGTCGCCATGCTTTCAGAGAGAGCGAGCCTTTGCAGAGCAACAAAATAATTTCCATTTAAAGACAAAAACACGAAGGAACGACAACCAATGCTTACATTCAGGTGTAAAATGTGCGGTGGTGTGCTTGACCTTCAGGAAGGATCTACGGTAGTCGAATGCGAGTACTGCGGTGCGAAGCAGACGCTGCCGAAGCTCGACAGTGAAAAACGCGCGAATCTATACGACCGCGCTAACCATTTCCGAAGAAACAACGAGTTTGACAAGGCGTCCGCAATATTTGAGCAGATACTCAACGAGGACAGCTCTGATGCAGAAACCTATTGGTCACTCGTGCTATGTGACTACGGAATAGAGTACGTCGAGGATCCCCTGACGAGAAAACGAATACCTACTGTTAATCGCGCGCAATTCACCTCGATATTTGATGATGAGAATTACAAGTCAGCGCTTTTGCACGCGGATTCTTATCAAAAAATCATTTACGAAGAGG
>CAZDON010000076.1:0-9290 GCA_964507065.1 uncultured Ruminococcus sp.
GTCTGGGTGTTGTAGGTGTAGCCGGTGCCCTCGGCAAGCGCCGCACCGTCAAGGGTAACCTCAATATCCGAGAGAATGGGGTTGAAGGTGTCGGCTATAATTGCACCGTCGGTAACTACGACCGCCTCGTTGCCCGTGTTCTGCACGATAAAGGTATAGGTTATTACACCGTCAGGACCTACTATCTCTGGGCTGAGCGCCTTTGCTATCGTCAGCGACGCCGCGCTCACCGCGCTTACCGTAGCCGACGCACCTTGCGTGTCAAGCCCGGCGCCCGATATTACGGCGGTATTGACGATTGTCGAGCCGCTTTCCAGGGGTGCCTGAGCGTTCACCCTCGTCGAATAGATAAGAGTTATCGCCTCGCCTGCGGGCGCACCAAGCCCGCTTACGGTAAGAGGCGGACCTGCCTCAACCGTGGGGGTGGGCTGTGCTACACCGCCAACGAGGTAAATGAGGCTGTCCTCTATATAGTCAAGAGGAACTACGGCAGCCGTCTGTCCCGTCGGGATAAACGCACCGAGGTCGTCGGTGAGAGTAAGCCCCGTAAGGGCAGCACCGCCCAGCGATTCAACCGTTACGACGTAGGTTATCGCATCTTCCGCGCGGTAGGTCGTGGGAAGAGCAGTCTTTGTAACGCCAAGGCCGGTAACTATTTCGCCCTCGGTAATATTCGAGTTTGTCACCGTACCTCCTATAATAAGAGATGCCTGGTTTGTGAAAATTGCCATCTTACATACTTCCTTTGATTTTTTTTTGACGCCCAAGACTTTTTCGTCTGCGCGTCCTTTATCATTATATGAATCAGGTGCCAAGGACGAAACTAAGGGCACCCCTGCCCGATAGTGGCTATTGACAAGGAATGCCTTTTGTGCCGCCGCATATAAAGAAAAAGGGAAACAAATCGGTTCATAACCGAAATGCTTCCTTTTTCGTTTGGTTAATGAAATCGTGGCTTCACCACGATGAAATCTTCACTTCGTTCAGATGAAGTCCAAAGCGCGTCTTGGATGAAATCAAATCCGTCTAAA
Source organism: uncultured Ruminococcus sp. (assembly GCA_964507065.1). GTDB lineage: Bacteria > Bacillota > Clostridia > Oscillospirales > CAG-272 > UBA1740. Next base: position 1,032 of record CAZDON010000076.1, read on the forward strand.
TAAAGCCCTGCGGAGCAGGATTTCATCGCGAACGCGAATTCATCCGTCAAAGACGGATTTTACTGAGTGTTATTCGCTTGGGATAACACTCTACTATTTATATTTGCTTATGTACACTCTTGTACTCATCGTAGAATTTGTAGTAATGACACCCACCCGTGTTAAATCCGAGGAAGTCACCCATTTCGTCCTCGTCAAGCGAAAGTGAGCAGCCGTAGGTGTCGGTATACTCGTCGTACTCGTAGTATTCGCAGCTCTCACAGCTGGGGGCGTGCTTGATTCCGTATTTAGAAAAGTCCATAGCGCACCTTACAAAATCACTATAAGAAGGACGGTAACGACCGCGGCTGCAAGCACGCCGCCGATAATAAAGGGAAGCGGACTTTGCTGCTGGTTTTTTGCCCTTTGCTCTACGTCCTTAAGAAGCTCGTCGAGCTCAAGCTTGTCAAATTCCGCCTCGTCGAATTTCTCGCTCTCGGCATCGTTTTCCTCTGTCTCGGCATCAAGCGCATCAAAGAGCTTGTCACAGCCAACCTTGCCTGCAAGCTCGGCTATACGGCGCGCCTCAGCGCGGAGCGCTGATATCTCCGAGCGAAGCTCGTCGTCGGAAACCTCGCCGTCAATGACGCTCACGGCGCACTCAAGCATTGCCGCGTCCTCTCCGACGCTGAAGAGTATCTCACCGTAAAGGTTAGTCGACGCGGGCGTAGCCTCGCTTTGGTCGAGCAGGTCAAAGTTGGAAAACGAGCATTTGATTTTTGTATCAACTCCGGCATCGTTAAGTATCCCTGCAATATTGTTAAGCGTTGGCGAAAGTGCCAAGTAGGCGTCCTTTGCTATCATTTCGTTTATCCCCCGAAAATTATAAAAGTCTTGGCAAAATATCGTTAATGACGATAAGCATAAGTATAAGCGTAGCGCTTACCACAGATGCGCCGATGAAAAATCGCTTGTAATCAAACGGCGGCCTTTCTTCCTCGCCCTCGCGAAGAAGGTATCGCTCAGCGGCGAGTGCGGCGAGGTATTCTCTGTGGCACTTGCCCTCAAGCTGTGAAAGGAATATGCCGACCGACTCCTTAAGCGAGCGGAGCTTTTCACGAAGCAAATTCCCGTCGTAGTAGCCGTCCTTCAGCTCAATATCAACGGCAAAGCCGTGCTCAAGGCTCTCGTCGCCAAAGCCAAGCACTATCTCAAAGTAAAAAGCGCGGCTCTCTGAAATACTGTCTACCTCCTCGCCCTCGTCACCGATAAGAGTAACTCTCCACGACAATGCGCAGGTTTCACCGTCGGTGCTTTTTGGAATTTCGGCGATTATTTCATCCGTTATATCGCAAAAAATCCCTGAGGTATGACCGTCAAATCTTTCAAGTCCCATTTCGTTTTCCATTTTAACCTCACAGTCCTGCTAAAAAAATTAAAAGAGGTACGATTACGGCAAGCGCGACAAGGGCTATAATAAGCGCCTTTCTGTAAATCTTTCTTGTCGTTTTCTCAAATTCATCAATAATTTTCTGGGATTCCTCCTCAGCACGCGCCTTGATAAGCTCAATGAGCTCATCCGCGTTTTCGCAAAGCTCGGAGGGCGTGTAGAGCGTATCCCTTACCTCGTTTTCAAAGCGGGTGAGCTCCTCGTCCATACGCGTGTATTTTTCGAGAAGATTTCCCGATTTGTCGAGGTCTACGGCAAGCGAGAAGCAAAGCGATTCGTCAGTAATCTCGCGCCCCCTCGCCTCAAAGGAAATCTCGCCCCATACCGTAGAGGTGCTCTTTCCCTTATATTCATCGGTTTCGTTAAGCATATCGTCCGAGTAGTACACGCGTGTGCGGTAGGCGAAAATCACCTCGCCATCCCTCGTGGGCATATCGGCAACGACCCTTGATATCACCTCGGCAATTCTTTCGTATATTTCGCTGTGATTCATCATTTATATAATCCTTTCGTCTATCGAATACGCGCCGCCCGACCGCTTGATGCCGTAAAGCGTTTCGATTGCCATTTTGAAAATCATATCTCCGCCAACGCCGACGCAGTTGTCTATCGAGTCGAGAAGCGCACGGGCACTCGGATGGAAATCCGATACCGTTGCAAAAATACCCCTTGAGCCCTGCTTTGCACAGACCGCCCCGTAAAAGCCTCTTACCTCGGTTTCGCTTGCGAGGGCGGTGCGGTTTTTCGTTTGCACCATAACCGTTTCGAGAAAGCCAAGACAGTCGCGCGTCGTCATAATGCCGTCGATGCCGCCGTCGTCCGAGCCGCCCGTCGTCATATTTTCGAGCACCTCCTTGCCGTGGCGCTTTACGTACTTTTCGAGAAGCGTCATAAAGTAGCTCTCAAAAAATTCGCCGCCGCGCTTGTGAATGCCCGAAAGGAAAAGCTCCTTTAAGGTAAGTATTCCCTCGATGTCGTCTATTCTTGCCTCGACTCTTTCGGTGAGCGAATAAAGCTTGTTATCAAGCGTAACTATTCCCTCGCGCACAAGCCGTCTGAGTATCTCGCTAAGCGTCGCGAAAAGCTTGTTGTCATCGGTTTCGGTAAGAGTCTTGTCCGTGCCGAGCGCCCTTACAAGCTCGCTTCGCAGGGCGTTTTTCGTCATAGGTGAGCGAGCGAGAAGCTTAAGCGTGAGCTTTTCGCATCTCTCGTTGCGTATCACGACGGGCCTTTGCTCGGTAGAGGAATATATCCCCTCGGCAGAGCGCACGATAATGCCCTTGCGAAGCATCTCGTTTATCGCGGTGCCTGCCTCGGAGCGGTATTGATTAACCTTGCCCGAGGTGCGCCTGTCAAGGATTTCCTCACGCGTGAGCGTAAGGGTGCTTATATATCCGTCAATAAGCTCGCGCCTGGTTTTGGGCCCTGATTCAAGAATATCAATCAGGGTGAAGTAGATGCTCTTTTGTTGTCTTTTAGTCTGATTCATCAGTCCTGCCCCCTTCCGCGGCTGCCTCAGGTGAAGGCTTTTCGCCCGATTTGTTTTTTGTGAGTATTCCGTAAAGCAGCACCGCTGCAAAGTAGAAGTATGAAAGCACGACGAGCGTGTTCCCGATATAGGAGTAAAGCGTCCTGTCTGTACGAAGCGATACCTCTGCCATGGCAAAGTCCTCGCAGAGAAGGGAGGTGCTTGCAAGGATTTTACCGCTCGGAGAAATTACCGTGCTGACTCCCGTGACGGCTGACCTTGCGATATACCTTCCGCACTCCACGGCGCGAAGTCTGGCCTGATTATTATGAATGTATATAGCAACCGAGTCGACGAACCACGAGTCGTTTGTGCCGAGCGCAATGAGCTGGGCACCCTCTGCCACGGTGTCAAGCGCGAGGCTCTCGTATATCGAGTCAAAGCATATAAGTGAGCCTACCTTGCCAATGCCCTCAATTTCAAAAATCTCGGTGTCCTCACCGGGGCTCATATCCGATGAGAGCATTGATATTTCTTCCATAAACGGGAGTATAAGCGTAAGAAATCCGCGCATAGGCATATATTCGCCAAACGGTACTAAATGCCGCTTTTTGTAAACGGTAGTATCCGTTTTGCCGTCCGCGTGAGTGTAGAACGTGCAATTGTAATAGTAATCGCCCTCGTATCTCAGTCCGCCCCACAAAATAGGAGTGCCGCATTCCTCGGCTATCATTCTTACCTCGTTTTCAAGCGAGCCGCCCGCATTTACCGTGCAGGGGAGCGCGGTTTCGGGCCACACGACGAGGTCGACCTCGCCACCCTCGCACGCCTCTCTCGTAAGCTCGCCGTAGACGGCAACGATATCGTACGGGTCGGCATCGTAGCTTGACTTTGATGAGAAGTTGCCCTGAATCGTCGCCACCGTGATTTTTTCTTCATTCGCACACTTTGCGTCAGTGACGCTCACCGTTATGACACCGAGGACGAGGTTGAGAGAGAAAACCGCAAGCGCAAGAGCACCGTAGAGCCTGACCGTCCGTATGCGTGAGCCCCCCACGTCCGATTTTTTGTATTCAAGCACGGCGTAGGCTATGGCGGCGTTTACCGCCACGACCGTGAGGGTTATGAAGTACGAGCCGAAAAGTGATGCCGAGCCGAAAAATACCGAGCCTATCGTCTGAGAAAGCGAGAGCCTTGCAAAGGGAACGCCCCACCAGCCCACCGTCTGGAACCATTCCAGCATAACGTAGGTAACCGCCGCCGTCGGTACAAGCAACGCACGGATTTTTGCGAATACTCCGAGCCTCGCCAAAAGACCGAAAAGCATAATGAACAGAGCGCTTATCGACCCCTGCAGAAGTGACAGCGCCACCCAGCAAAACACTACGACGAGTATCGAGGCAAAGCCGTAAATGCCCGTGAAGTCAAGCGGGTGCATATAGAGAAAGAAGTGGAACGCGCACGCGTAAAAGAGCGTAAAGTACAAAAGCCCCGTAAGGTAGTAGCTTCGCAGCCGCGCCCCCTCGCCTACGAGTGAAAACAGAGTATAAAGCATACCCGTCATACCAATCCACGCCAAAAAACCGAGCTGTTGCGGAAGAATTACCGAAATTCCAGTGAGACAGGCGCTGGCCGCAGTAATTATTACGTTTTTATGTGCTTGCTTGATAGCGCACGCCCCCCTTCGAGAGTGAAATCCGTCATACGACGGGTGAAATCGCTACGCGATGAAATCCTGCTACGCAGGGTGATATGCCGCCCCGTGTCATTCTGAGCGAAGTCGAACTTTTGCGTCGGGCGCAAAAGCGCGAGGGAAACGAGCGGAATCTCGGGCGGATGATATGCAACGCTTTGCGTTGATTTGTATCAGTCTTGTGCCGTGATACAAATCCCCAAGATAATTATATCCTACGGGGATAATTTTGTCAATAATAATTGTTATAGATATCTTAAAGAAAAACATTGCATTCTGTAAATATTTATGATAAAATATAGGATAAGTCCGAATTGAGAGGGGGTATTTATACGGTTAAGATAGTATCGGTCGAAAGACGCTCGGCGGCACATTCAGCCGGAATTCTTCGCGGCGACGAGCTTATCAGCATTAACGGAAACGAAATCAGGGACGTTCTCGACTACCGCTTTTATCTTGCGGAAAGAAGGGTAGCTCTTTCGGTTTTGCGCGGCGAAAGAGAGCTTAGCTTCGTTATCGAAAAGGACGAATACGACGATATAGGGCTTACCTTTGAAACGCCTCTTATGGACAAAAAGCATTCGTGCAAGAACGGCTGCATCTTCTGCTTCATCGACCAGAATCCTGAGGGTATGCGGGAGTCGGTTTATTTCAAGGACGACGACTCGCGCCTTTCATTCATACACGGTAATTACGTTACTCTTACCAATATGAAAAAGGAGGACGTCGAGCGCATTATTAAAATGCGTATGTCACCGATAAATATTTCGGTTCACACGACGAACCCCACGCTTCGTGTCAGGATGATGAAGAACAGGCACGCGGGTGAGGTGCTTTCCTATCTTGACGATTTTAAGTCGGCAGGGCTTACTATGGCAGGACAGATTGTCCTTTGCCGCGGCATAAACGACGGTGAGGAGCTTCTTCGCACTATGCGCGACCTTGCCCGTTACACCCCCGAGCTTTCGTCGGTGTCGGTCGTGCCCGCAGGGCTTACCGCCCACAGAGAAAAGCTTTATCCTCTTTCACAGTATACCAAGGACGAGGCGGGCGCGATTATCGACGCGGTCGTGGCATTCGGTGACGAAATGAAAAGGACACTAGGACAGAGAATCTTCTTTCCCGCCGACGAGCTTTACCTCAGGGCAGAGCGCCCTCTTCCCGACGGTGACTTCTACGAGGGCTATCCTCAGATAGAAAACGGAGTCGGAATGCTTCGCTCGTTTATCGAGGATTTCTCGCTTGCCGAGGAGGATATCCGCGATATGAGGCGCGCGCTTAAGAGAAAGCGGAGTATATCGGTTGCGACGGGCGCGGCCTCCTACGATACCGTCAGCGAGCTTTGTGATAGGGTGATGAAAATTTGCCCGAATATGAAAATAAGAGTTTACAAAATAGTCAATAATTTCTTCGGTCACTCAATTACGGTATCGGGACTTCTCACGGGTGTCGATATACTTGACCAGCTTAGCGGCAAGGAGCTGGGGGCTGAGCTTTTAGTACCCGACAACGCGCTTCGCCGCGACGAGGACGATTTCCTTTGCGGCATGACGAGGCGCGAGCTGTCACGCGCACTCGGTGTCAGGGTGACGAGGGCAGGCGGCGGGGGCTACGAGTTTCTTCGCGCACTGCTCAGGCTCTGACGTGCCCGTGGGGCTTGACTTTTGTACTTACCTTTTGAAAGGAGAATTAATATGGCAAAACCGATTGTTGCTATCGTCGGCAGACCTAACGTCGGAAAATCGACGCTGTTTAATAAGCTTATCGGCGAAAGACGCTCGATAGTAGAGGACACACCCGGCGTTACTCGTGACAGAATATACGCCGACGCTGAATGGAATAATAAGAAATTTACCGTAATTGATACGGGCGGAATCGAGCCTAAAAGCGACGATACCATACTTAAGCAGATGCGTATGCAGGCAGAGCTTGCTATTGCGACGGCAGACGTTATCGTCTTTATGTGCGACGTAAAAGCAGGGCTTCTTGCGGACGACAGGGATATTGCCGTTATGCTTAAGCGCTCAGGTAAGCCTATCGTGCTTTGCGTCAACAAGGTTGACAGAATAGGCGAGCCGCCTCTTGAGTTTTACGAGTTCTACGAGCTTGGCTTTGAGGACGAGCCTATTGCGCTTTCCTCGCTTCACGGCACGGGCTCAGGCGATTTGCTTGACGCTATCGTTTCAAAATGCGTCTTTGACGAGGCAGAGGATGAAGAGAGCGACGTCATCAACGTCGCGGTTATAGGAAAGCCCAACGCGGGCAAGTCCTCTATAATCAACCGTATGTGCAGCGAGGAAAGAATGATAGTTTCCGATATCGCGGGCACTACCAGAGATGCCGTTGATACTCTTGTCGAGAATGACTTTGGCAGCTACAATTTTATAGACACCGCAGGTATTCGTCGCAAGTCAAAGGTCGAGGACAGGATAGAGAAGTACAGCGTGCTTCGCGCGAATATGGCGGTCGAGCGTGCTGACGTCTGCCTCATTATGATAGACGGCAAGGACGGAATCTGTGAGCAGGACGAGAAAATAGCAGGTATCGCGCACGAGGCCGGCAAGGCGTCGATTATCGTCGTGAACAAGTGGGATGCCGTCGACAAGGACAATTCCACCGTAAACGAGTATACGAGGCGCATAAGAACGGCTCTTGCCTATATGCCCTACGCACCGATAATTTTCGTATCGGCGCTCTCGGGGCAGAGGGTTATGAATCTTTACGAGATGATTAACGAGGTGTATAACGAGAGCTGTCACAGAGTCAGCACGGGTATGCTGAACGACGTGCTTAACGACGCGATGAACCGAGTTCAGCCCCCCTCTGACAAGGGTAAGCGCCTCAAGATTTACTATATGACTCAGATTTCGGTTCGTCCGCCCACATTCGTTATTTTCTGCAATTCCGAGGAGCTTTTCCACTTCTCCTACAGACGTTATATCGAGAACTGTCTGCGCGACACCTTTGGCTTTAACGGTACGCCCATAAAGATAGTCATAAGGCAGAAGGGCGATAACCCTAACTAAGTAATTATGCAGCGCTTTTCTACGGAAAATGCGTAGTAAAAGACTACTTTTGTAAAAAAGAGGTTTACATTTTATGTTTATAGACAATATAGAAATCTACGTCAAAGCGGGTGACGGCGGTAACGGTGCCGTTTCCTTCCACCGCGAAAAGTACGTTAATGCGGGCGGTCCGGACGGCGGTGACGGCGGCAGAGGCGGTAATATAATCTTTCAGATTGACGAGGGTGCTAACACACTCCTCGCCTTCCGCTATAAGCGCAAGTTTATTGCAGAGCCCGGCGGAAACGGCAAGGCGGGCAAGATGCACGGCAAGAACGGTGAGGACGTTATAGTAAAAGTGCCCGCAGGTACTCTCATAAAAGACCCCGCGAGCGGAAAAATAATATTTGATATGGCTGCCGACCGAGAGTTTGTGCTTTGCAAGGGCGGCAGAGGCGGCTGGGGTAACCGACATTTCGCAACCCCCACGCGTCAGATACCGAGATTTGCGAAGAGCGGTACGAAGGGCGAGGAGCGCACTGTGCTTCTTGAGCTTAAAATGCTCGCAGAGGTCGGTCTTATAGGCTTCCCGAACGTCGGTAAGTCCTCTATCCTCTCGCGTATTTCCTCGGCAAAGCCGAAGATTGCAAACTATCATTTCACC
>CAZDON010000077.1:0-7429 GCA_964507065.1 uncultured Ruminococcus sp.
ATGCGCCCGTCTTAATAGCCTTTTCCTCAAGACCCTCAAGCTCGTCAGCCTGACCTACGTTACCGGAAACGGCGATAACCTCGCAGTTGTTATAGTTTTCCTTGAGCCACGGAATGATGATTGAAGTATCAAGACCGCCTGAATATGCGAGAACGACCTTTTTGATTGATTTCTTGTCCATTTTAATGATTCTCCTTGGTGGTTTTAAATTACGGTATATATTCTAGCACTCTTTGAATAAATATGCAATACTATTTATATATTTTTTTATTTTTCGTGTAATTGCACATATTATTATATAATAGGAAGAAATTTTCAGTCAATTTTCACCATTTATTGATGAATAAATATACAGGTTATGCACGAATAAATGAATATTTACACAATTAGAGCCCTATACATGCACGAATTGTTCAACAATACCAAATTGTTTAGTGAAATTTGTCCATTGAATTAAAGACTACACTTTGATATAATAAATTAAAGAATTAACTTATTTTGGGGGGTAATATGGCTGTCAGGATAAATCGCGTGACGTCTTTTATTCTTGTGCTCGTGATAACAATTTCGATTTTTGCTACCCTTGGGCTTGCTACGGGCGCTTCGCTTACGAGCGCCGCGAGTAGCTCGGCTACCGAGCTCTGGCTCAAAGAGGATTACGACCATATGATGGTGTACGGAGAGAGGCGCGCTATTGACGGCGGTGCCAAGCCTTATCGGTATATGGGAGATTCGCTGACGATCTACGTGCCCGTTTCGGCGCTCGTTGCATATATGAATAAAATCGGTGGCGCTACCAACTGGACTCTAACGGTAAGCGGTGACGACGTGACGCTGAAGTATAAGTCTGTAAATACCTTTACTATGAGGGTAGGCGAGCTCTGGTTGAAGAAGAACGGTACGGCACAGGCGGATTTTCTTCTTCCCGTCGTTAAACGTGACGGTCAGATTTATCTATCTAACGCCTCTATTTGCTCACTGTTCAGCGTTAAGCTTTTCTGGAACAGGGATACGGGGCTTATAGTGTACGCGTATAACGCAACACCCGCGTACGGCAGTGATTACGAGTCGCTCAGTGAGCAGATTGATATTATGTCAGACCTGCTTTACTATCTTCCCACGGCGGACGAGGTGTACAGCTCGCTCGTGTCCACACAGGGAAGTGCCACCGCGCATCCGAGAATTATGGCAGACCAGGACAGGTTCGACGCCCTTCGCGCGGCGTACACTAAAAACGGCACCGTTACGAGCGAGGAGCAGAGGCTTATCGATATGATTTCCTCCGAAATGACCAAGGCAAATTCTTATTTCGTGCTTTCCTTCGCCGAAAAATCGGGCGGCGGTGCCGAATGGAAGGATGCTGCGGCAGAGCAGTACTATTGGCAGCCATACTACATATACGATGAAAACGGAAACCGTCTTATCGGTGTCAGCGAGTACACCTGGAAGTCTGGCGGTACGGCAGCGGTTGGAATCCACGTGCAGGAGCCGGGCACTACCACCGACCTTGCCACCCTTTACGCAAAGCGCCGCGACCCCTGGCGCGTTGCGGACAATAATTGCGGTTACGGCTACGATGCAGGCGGACGCTCTACTATGATTGAGTTTGCGGTGCATCTCCGCTACTTCGCCTTTGCTTACCAGATTACGAGAGAGCAGAAGTGGGTTGACGCCTTCTGGCTTGCGGCTCAGGAGTTCGGTGAGTGGGAGCACTGGGGTGAGGGGCACTTCCTCGACTGTGCCGACGGCTCGTGCGAGTTTGCTCTCGGCTACGACTGGATTTATCCGGCACTTAACGCGACACAGCGTCAGAGGTGCGCCGAAATCCTCTTTACCAAGGGCGTCGAGGTTGGCTACTACGGTATACAGAACCGTTGCAACGGCTTCGGTGTGACTCAGTACCCGTATCTGGCAGATTATTACGACGACACCTACAAGCTTGCGAATACTACGCTTGATACTACGACCTTCAAGATGAACCGGACGGGTAATGATTACCTTTATCAGTCTGCAATCGGCAATACAAAATCCTCGCTCCACGCAAGCCATCTTTCGGGTACCTCCTGGGGACTTCTGTGGAACGGTAACAACTGGCAGACCGTATGCTCGTCGGGAATGGCGATATCCGCGCTTGCCGTTATGGGCGAGTTTTCCTCGAATCAGGCGGCAACCGATATATGCTCTGAGTTGATTTCGTTGGTGTGCACCTCGATAAACAGGGCGGCAATACAGTACGCGCCAGACGGCTCTTACATTGAATCACCGGGCTATTGGGGCTACGGCACGAACACCCTTATGGAGATGATTTACTCGCTTGAAACCTGCCTTGGTGATACCTACGGCTTCCTTGATATGGTAGGACTCCGTGGAAGCTACTATTTTGCCGTTATGGTTACCGACCCGTCGTTTTACAGCTGGAATTATCACGACGGCACGAGAGCGCAGCCTGAGGGCTATTGCTTCTATATGGCGTCAAGGCTTTACGGTGACCCAAACATTGCGTTTTTCAGGGATATGATGCTTGAGGGAGAATACTCGATCAAGCCCGATATACTTGATATTCTCGCATACGACGAGTCGCTTTCCGAGGGCGGCAGCCTTGCGGCGCTTGACTACTACGGAAAAAGCATCGAAACGGTTACGATGCGCTCGGCGTGGAATGATAAATCCGCGACCTTTACGGGACTTCACGCGGGAGCTAACTACGTATCTCACGGTGACGTTGATTCGGGTAACTTCTACCTCTATATGGGCGGTGAGCTCTGGTTTAACGATAAGGGCTCTGAGAACTACAATATTGACCTTATCGGTAATTATTTCACCGACGAGCCGAGGTATTATTATTACAGAAAATCGGCGGCGGCGCATAACCTCGTCTATATTCTTGATTCCTCGTCGCGAGATGGAATATCTAAAAATCCTAATTCGCAAACAGCCGCGCAGAACGTCATTATGTACGGACAAATTTTGAACAACCAGAAGGGTAAGGTTCTCAAAACCAGCGAAACCTATACACCCGGCTACGCAAGCTTTGCTACGTCAAAATCCTCAGGTGGCGTCGTTACGGAGCAGTACGGCTCATACGCATTCGTGAATATGCAGCCACAGTACGGACAGAGCTGTACGGCGGCAACTCGCGGAGTGATGCTCACAAATTCGAGAGAAACGGTCGTGCTTCAGGATGAGATGACCTTCAGCGAGGATACCACGCTCATCTGGCAGGTTAATTACAACAACGGACAAAATCAGTACTACGACTATCTTTCCGACGATGGCAGAACGGCTTACTTCCAGAAGTACGTCGGCGGCGAGAAGCTCGTTCTTCGCGCGTCGATTATTTCCGAGGATAAGAGCCTGAAATTCGAGCTTAAGGACCAAAACGACCCTATCGAGCTTCCGCTGGTTTGCGTTTACGACGAAGCGTCGGGGCAGGGAACGAAGCCCGGAAACAGACTTACCATCAAGGCTGAAAACGTGAGAGAATTTAACGTTGCGGTCGTTTTTGAGCTTATCAAGGACGAGCGCGAGATAGTCGGCTACGAGTATAAGACCTTCGCGGACTGGGAAACGAAGAGCAACGAGTGGGTCGAGGATGCTAATGCGTGGCTTAACGTCCCCGAAAAGACCTTCAAGTATAAAAAGAGCGATATGGTATCGGCTCTCAACGCGATAAAGAATGCCGCGACGGAGGCGGACAAAATTAAGGCTATCAAGGACGCGTACAAGTACACGACCGATATTGATACCACCGACTCCACGGTAAAGTCGCTCATTCGCGAATATATGACCTACTACAATGAATACTCGTCTAAGCTTAAGAGCTTTAATGCTGCGCACGAGCAGTTCTTCTTCTCGTATATGAAGCTTATGCTCGGGTTTGAATGAGGCGCTAGTGATTAGGCATTAGGGAATAGAAAAAGACAGATAGGGAAAATCCTATCTGTCTTTTTTGGTGCCGATAGTCGGGGTCTGAACCGAGGAAAAAGCGCATATCAAAGGGAATGCGCTTATTTCTATAACAAATTTGCTGTCGCAAATTTATGCGGCTCACCCCTTGTTGACTACCGACACCAAAAGAAAAAGTGACTATGAACTAAAGTCCACAGTCACTTTTTTGGTGCCGATAGTCGGGGTCGAACCGACACGGTATTGCTACCATCGGATTTTGAGTCCGACGCGTCTGCCAATTCCACCATATCGGCAAGCGTTTGACGAAAGTCAGTTAGTATTTTAACATAGTTTGCCGATAAAATCAATAGTTTTTTGTCAAATCCGCAAAAAAATTTAAATTTCAAAAAAATAGTTGTAATTAGTTAAAAATTATAGTATAATTTATAATGTATAAATATTTGAAAGGAAACCGCTTGCTATGGAAGATGCTTTGAATAATAATCCGCACGGCGCGTTTCTTTCTAATATTTTCACGCTTGACGAGCGGTCGCGTGAGCTATACGAGGCTCGCGTATGCGAGATTTCGCTTTATGCCGAGAGGCTAGCAGAGGAGCTTTTACCGCTTATAGAGGACGGAGCATCACTCCGTGAGGCACTTTCCACGCTCTTTATTGATACGAAACGGGAGTCCAAGACGGCGCCTTGCGACAGCTTTATCGACTCGGGGCTGTATATGAAGCTTCTATCAGGTAGCGACAGGGCGGAGCTTGCAAAGCAACTCTCTTACAGGCTATCGCTTCTCGGTGTCAGCTTCTTACCCGATGAGCTTTTTTCAACCGCGTCGGAGGGGCTTAGCGTCTGCTACGTCAAAAATGCGCTTTCTGACGAGGCGTACGAGGTTTTTTCTGAGGAAAGGGAGCTTTCGGTAAGCTATGTGAATAGCTTTGACGAGGCGTGCCTTGCGGTGCGCGACGGTGTCTATGGCTACTGTATTCTTCCTCTTGAGGAGGCTGGAGGTGTGCGCTCACGCAGAATTATGAGTATGCTCCGCGACCTGTCCCTTAAAATCGTGTCGATTACGCCCGTATTCGGCTTTGACGGAACGGCTGAGGTGAAGTACGCGCTCGTAAGTCAGGGAATTTCTGTTCCTGAGAGGGACGAGGGCGATGAGATTTTTATTGACCTGCTTTTAGGCTTTGACGACACCCCGCCCGTGCTCGATTTGCTGGTTGGCTGTGAAACGCTGGGGCTTCTTCATACGCGCGTGGGTCAGACGGTGAGTGCTGACGGCAGGGTGCTTTTATCTCTCGTGCTCAAGGATACGAAGGACGCGCTTATTCCTCTTTATATTTATCTTACGCTATACTACGGGGATTTTGACCTTCTCGGAGTGTACAAAAATCTTGAATAATTTTTACTCGCGCATAAGGCAGTGCGCGGAAAGGATATAATATGACAAAAACTATTGAATTTAAGACGAGCGGCACCTGTGCCAGAGCTATCAACGTCACGGTTGAGGACGGTATAGTCACAGAGTGTAAGTTTATAGGTGGCTGCTCAGGCAATACGCAGGGCGTAAGCGCGCTCGTCGTCGGAATGAAGGTAGAGGACGCCATAAAGCGTCTTTCGGGTATAAGATGCGGTTTCAAGACCACCTCCTGCCCCGACCAGCTCTCGATTGCACTCAGGAGTGCGCTCGACTGATATTAATTAAAATTCCTAAACGAAAGGTTACCCTAAATGAACTACGAACAAGAATATCAAAGATGGCTCAATTCCTCTGCTTTGACGGATGCGGAAAGAGAGGAGCTTCTCGGCATTAAGGACAACGAGGAGCTTAAGAAGCTCAGATTTTCCGGCCCTATGAGCTTCGGCACTGCAGGACTTCGCTCGACTATGTATCTCGGTATCGGCTGTATGAATATCTACACCGTTGCCCAGACCACGCGAGGAATTGCGGCGCTCGTAATTGCCGAGGGCGGTGAGGAGCGCGGAGTTGCCGTTGCATACGATTCGAGAAACAACTCACAGCGCTTTGCCAGAGTGTGCGCGTCCGTGCTTGCAAGCCGCGGAATAAAGGTATATATATTTGATTCGCTCCGTCCGACGCCTGAGCTTTCCTTTACGGTAAGAGAGCTTGGCGCGCTTGCGGGCATCAATATCACCGCCTCTCACAATCCTAAGGAATATAACGGCTATAAGGCGTATTGGGAGGACGGCGCACAGATAAATCCCACGCAGGCAAAAATCGTGTCTGACGAGCGCAGCCGCTTTGACGTGCTTGATACCGAGGGGCTTGATTATTACGATGCAGGCGTTTCGGCAGGTCTTATTACCGTGCTTGACGAGGATTTTGACAAGAGATATCTTGACGCGGTAGTCAAAACCGCAATCCGTCCGTCGTATATCGCTGATATTGCCGATAAGCTTAAGGTGGTATACACGCCTCTTCACGGTGCGGGCTACCGTCTTGTTCCCGAGGTGTTTAAAAGACTGGGACTCCGCAATCTTTACACCGTCGACGCACAGATGACGCCCGACGGAGATTTCCCCACGGTTAAAAAGCCGAATCCTGAGTACAGCGAGGTTTTCGCACTCGGAATTGATATTGCAAATAACGTAGGCTCCGACCTCGTTATTGCTACCGACCCCGATTCTGACAGAGTCGGAGTTATGGCAAGAGGCGAGGGGGGCGAGTTCGTCACCATTTCAGGAAACCAGATGGGCGCTTTGCTTCTTGATTACGTAATCACCGCAAGACGCGAGGACGGAAAGCTGCCTCAGGGCGCATTCTGTGCAAAGAGCATAGTTTCGACCGATATGGCGTACAAAATCTGTGAGGTAAACGGCATTCGTCTTTACGACGTCTACACGGGCTTCAAGTTTATCGGTGAGGTCGTAAAGGAGTATGAGGCACGCGGTGAGGAGGATAAGTTCCTGCTCGGCTTTGAGGAGAGCTACGGCTATCTTCTCGGCTCGTACGCAAGAGATAAGGACGCGGTCGAGGCGTCTATGATGATTCTGGAGATGACCGCCTACTACGAGGCAAAGGGAATGACGCTTATCGACGCGCTCTCGTCCCTTTATAAAAAATACGGATTCTTCAAGGAGTGCGTCACCGACATTTATATGGAAGGACTTGACGGCATCGAGAGAAGAAAGCGCGTTATGTCAACTCTTCGCGAGTGCCCGCCCACGCAGTTCGGCGGCTCACAGGTAGCCGAGGTAAGAGATTACCTAAGCGGAACCGTCACGAATCTCGCAACGGGCGAGGTCAGCTCTACGGGCTTTGACCCCTCTGACGTGCTTTACTTCGTGCTTGAGTGCGGTGATAAGGTCATCGTCCGTCCCTCAGGCACTGAGCCTAAGATAAAAATATACGCTCTCTGCCACGACGAAAGTGAAGAGAGGCTCGATAAAAAGCTTGAGCTTTATCGTGCCGACGCTCTTAAAATAGGAGAGATTTAATACGTTTGTATTAAAATTCCCTTTTCTATCCTAAGCTAAAAATAAAGGTAAATTTGAAGATGAGTCAGGA
>CAZDON010000077.1:7439-9258 GCA_964507065.1 uncultured Ruminococcus sp.
AGACCACGGAAAATCTACGCTTGCGGACCGTATTCTTGAAAAGACGAGGACGGTCAGCGAGCGTCAGATGGAATCCCAGCTTCTTGACAATATGGACCTTGAGCGTGAGCGCGGAATTACCATCAAGGCGCGCGCTGTCAAGCTGTCCTACGAGGCTAAGGACGGTAAGGTATATCAGCTTAATCTCATTGATACCCCGGGTCACGTTGACTTCGGCTACGAGGTTTCACGCTCACTTAAGGCGTGTGAGGGAGCTATTCTCGTCGTTGACGCTACACAGGGCGTTGAGGCGCAGACGCTTGCCAACGCGTACCTTGCGATAGACAACGACCTTGAGATTTTGCCTGTAATCAATAAAATAGACCTCGCGAGCGCGGATATTGAGGGCGCGCGCCGTGAGATTGAGGATATTATCGGTATTCCTGCCGACGACTGTCCTGCAGTATCTGCAAAGTGCGGACTTAATATCGAGGACGTCCTTGAAAAGATAGTAAGCGATATTCCCGCGCCGAGTGGCAATCCCGACGCACCTCTTAAGGCGCTTATATTCGATTCGTATTACGACCAGTATCTGGGTGTCGTGGTTTATATAAGGCTCTTTGACGGCACTATAAAAAGCGGTGACAAGGTAAGGCTTATGGCGGCGGGGCGAGAGTTTGAGGTGTGCGACGTCGGCACTATGCAGCCCTTTGGCTTAAATAAGTGCGACGTGCTCTCAGCAGGTGAGGTAGGGTACTTCACTGCAGCTATCAAAACAATTTGCGATACTAAGGTCGGAGATACGGTAACGTTTGCTGATAACCCAGCGGACGCACCGCTCGTCGGCTTCCGTGACGTGCACCCTATGGTATATTCGGGTATATATCCTGCCGACGGCGCAAGATACGGGGACCTTCGCGAGGCGCTTGAAAAGCTTCAGCTTAACGATGCCGCCCTCGTATTTGAGCCTGAAACCTCGGTTGCACTCGGCTTTGGCTTCCGATGCGGCTTCCTCGGGCTTCTTCATATGGAGATAATAGAGGAGCGGCTTGAGCGGGAGTTCAATCTTGACCTTATTACCACCGCACCGTCGGTTATATATAAGGTAAAGCCCCGCTCAGGTGAGGAAATACTTATCGACAACCCGTCGAAATTCCCGACGCCTGACGAAATTGACGTGGCGTACGAGCCTATTATGAAGGCAACCGTTATAACACCAAGCGATTATATCGGCGGCATTATGCAGCTTTGCCAGGACAGGCGCGGCACCTTCGTCGATATGAAGTACATTGATACCGAGCGTGCCGAGCTTCATTACGAGCTTCCCCTCAATGAGATTATATACGACTTCTTTGATGCCTTGAAATCAAGGTCAAAGGGCTATGCCTCACTTGATTATGAGCTTAAGGGCTACAAGCCCTCAAAGCTTTGCAAGCTTGACTTTATGTTAAACGGTGAGATTGTCGATGCGCTCTCGTTTATCGTATTTGAAGATCGCGCGTACACGCGCGCAAGAAAAATTGCCGAGAGGCTTAAGGAAAATATTCCGCGCCAGCTCTTTGAGATACCCATTCAGGCGTGCATAGGATCGAAAATTATCGCAAGAGAAACGGTAAAGGCACTTCGCAAGGACGTCCTTGCGAAGTGCTACGGCGGTGATATCACGCGAAAGAAAAAGCTTCTTGAAAAGCAAAAAGAGGGTAAAAAGAAGATGCGTAAGCTTGGCTCGGTCGAGGTTACGCCAGAGGCGTTTATGGCGGTGCTTAAGCTCGATGACGATGACTAAGCCTATCGGGATTTACGTTCATATTCCGTTTTGCATATCAAGGTGCAGATACTG
>CAZDON010000078.1:0-9136 GCA_964507065.1 uncultured Ruminococcus sp.
GTACGAGAGCCTTTTGAGAGTGAGCGGCGCGTGCGGCTTAACCTTCTTTTTCATTTTAAGAAGCCCCGCCTCACGCTCACACGACGTAGCAATCCCAACCGTCAGGCGAAAGTGCGGACGGTCGGTGATTTTAAGGGTCTTTTTCAAAATTTCAAGGGAGCTTATTTCAGAGCGTGAAAATCCGAGGTGTGCTTCAATTGCTGAATAAATGTCGTCGTTATTATAACTTATATTTACATCTATATCGGTTTTTACCAAAATCACACACCTCGCTTTCTTCAAATATTCTCAAGTAGCTTTAGACTATTAGCTCTAATTTACATTAATATTGTACTATTATTTATAATAAATGTCAAGTGGCTCGAAAAAATCCTCCTCTACATCTGAATATTTCGTCGTATTACTACGCAATATAGTGGCAGAAAATTTGCTTGTTACGGAAGGAGTAAATTTATGAAAAAGGCTATCATATTTTTATTGATTGCGGCGATACTGACCTGCACTCTCACTGCCTGCGGCGGTATGGGCGAGGGAGAAATCTCCGTATTTTATTACACCTACGCCGATGCGTATATTTCATCGGTAAGGAGCACTATGGACAGTGCATTCAAGAGCGCTATGCTTAACTACAACAATTACGACGCAAACAGCAATCAGTCAACACAGACCGAGCAGGTCGACACGGCGATTGCAAAGGGCTCGCGTATGCTTATAGTAAATATAGTTGATACGGGAAGCGACGACGCAAGCTCTGCTATCGTTGAGAAGGCAAGACGAGCCGATATACCCGTTATATTCTTCAACCGCTCGGTATCGGAGAGCGTGGTATCAAGCTACGACAAGTGCGTGTTCGTCGGTACGGATTACGAAATGGCAGGTCATATGCAGGGCGAGCTTATTGCCGATTATATCCTTAAAAATTACGACTCGGTAGACCTCAACGGTGACGGCAAAATCAGCTACGTTATGTTCAAGGGTCAGCAGGGCAACGCCGAGGCGGAGGCGAGAACGAAATACGCCGTCCTTGACTGCAACAGGATTCTTTTGGAAAACGGCAAGGCGTCACTCGTATTCTACGACAAGGCGAATGCAGGCGGATATCTCGTTGACCAGGGCGGAAACTGGTCGGCGCAGGCGTCTAACGATTATATGAAAACTATTCTTTCAAGATATTCCGAGAAAAATGGAAATATGGTTGAGCTTGTTATTGCAAACAATGATGAAATGGCGCTCGGCGCTATTTCCGCGCTGAACGAGGCAGGCTACAACAAATCAGGCGGTAAAACTATTCCCGTGTTCGGCATTGACGCGACCGAGGCGGCAATATCAAAGATAAACAGCGGTGCTATGACGGGTACCGTTAAGCAGGACGGCGCAGGTATGGCTGAGGCTATCGTAAAAATCGCAGACAACCTTATAAACGGACGCGATATGCTTTCCGGAATTGACAGCGAGAATATTATTGGCAAGTGGCGTGTGAATATTCCCTACTCCATTTATACTAAGGATGACGGCAACGGGGAGAAAAAATGAGCGAATATCTTTTAACTCTTGAGGGTATTTGCAAGTCCTTTCCCGGTGTTAAGGCGCTCGATGATGCAAGCCTTTATCTGAAGGCTGGCTCGGTGCACGCGCTCATGGGTGAAAACGGTGCCGGAAAATCAACTCTTATGAAGTGCCTTTTCGGTGTGTATTCACCCGACGCGGGAAAAATTACCCTTGAGGGTAAGGAGGTGAGCTTCAAAAGCTCAAAGGAGGCACTGCTCGGAGGTGTTGCAATGGTGCATCAGGAGCTCAATCTCGCTCTCTCGCGCAGCGTTTCAGACAATATGTGGCTCGGTCGTATGCCGAGGCTAATTCCCTATCTCCCATTCGTCAACGACAGCCTGATGCGAAAGAGGACGAGAGAGCTGTTTGAGAGGCTGTCAATTGAGGTCGACCCCGACGCAAAATGCGGAGCACTTCCTATATCGAAAAGACAGATGCTTGAAATAGCGAGGGCGGTGTCGTACGGAGCACGCGTTATCGTATTCGACGAGCCTACCTCGTCCTTGAACGAGCTTGAGGCAGAAAAGCTGTTCTCTATTATCGATGGGCTGAAAAAGGAGGGCTGCGGAATAATCTATATCTCGCACAAGATGGAAGAGATACTGAGAATTTCCGACACCGTGACCGTAATGCGCGACGGAAAGCATATCGCAACCCGTCCGTCAAGCGAGCTTACCGAGGGAGAAATTATACGGCTTATGGTCGGGCGGGAGCTGTCAAAGAGGTATCCTGAGCGAAGCTACACCCCAGAGGATGAGCTTATGCGCGTCGAGGGGCTATCGTGCCTTTATAATCAGGTAAGCGACGTGTCCTTTCATCTTAAGCGCGGTGAGATACTCGGTGTATCCGGGCTTGACGGCGCGGGACGAACCGAGCTTCTTGAGGCGATTTTCGGCCTCGCGTCAAGGCGCTCCGGCAAAATCTTTATAAACGGCACAGAGGTCACGAACAAAAGCCCCAAGGACGCGATTAAAAACGGCTTTGCTCTCGTCACCGAGGACAGGCGCGGCAGCGGTATTTTCAGCATTCTCAGCGTTATGGAGAATACCGTCATATCAAGTCTGTCGCAGCACACGAAGGCAGGCTTGATTTCACTCCGCTCGGCAAAGCGCACGACGCGCGAGTATATCAAGACGCTTCGCGTAAAGACACCAAGCGAGATGACGAGAATAGGTACGCTCTCAGGAGGAAACCAACAAAAAGTGATTTTCGCGAGGTGGCTGCTCACTAAGCCAACGGTGCTTATGCTCGACGAGCCGACGCGTGGCATCGACGTGCTTGCAAAATACGAGATATACGAGCTAATCCTGAAGCTCGCAAACGAGGGACGGGGTGTAATTCTCGTATCAAGCGAAATGCCCGAGCTTATCGGTCTTTGCGACAGAATTATAGTAATGAGCCGAGGCAGACTTGCGGGCGAGGTCGGACGCGGCGCTGACGGTGAAAAAATTATAGAGCTTGCGTACAAATACGTAAGCTCAAGGTAAAGATTATGGAAGAAAACAAGAATATCAAGGATAGAATTAAGGGTGCGTTTCACGGCTACGGGAACAACGTCAGAAAAAAAATTGACGATTTCCGCGCGATGAATGGCACGGACAAAAGACGTTATATAACCGACGCTATTCTGAATAACGCGATGTTTATCATTATCACTCTGTCGGTGGTTATTATCGCAATAATTCAGCCGAGATTTTTATCGACGGCATCTATCGTGAATATTATTTCGCTTACTGCCTCGCGATTACCTATCGCGCTCGGCATCGCAGGAGCGATAGTCCTTACGGGAACCGATATATCGGCAGGACGTGCGGTGGGTCTTACCGCGTGCATTACAGCCTCGCTTCTGCAAAGCGCGGGGTACGCCAACAAGATGTTCGCGAGTATAGGTCCTCTTTCAATTCCTCTGGTGATTCTCACCGTTATGGCGGTTGGTGCGGTAATAGGATTCGTCAACGGTTTTTTCGTAGCAAAATTCAAGCTTCACCCATTTATCGTAACGCTGTCAACACAGCTTATAATCTACGGAATTGTACTTCTTTATTTACAAATAGGCGGAAATGGCGGTCAAACGCTCTCAGGGCTTGACTCGTCTTATCTCGATTTCGTATCAGGAACGCTATTCAGGGTTGGCGGTATATCCGTACCAAAATACGTTCTTTACGCGGTAATTCTTACGGTTATAATGTGGATAATATGGAACAAGACTGCATTCGGCAAGAATATGTTTGCGGTGGGTGCTAACGAGGAAGCGGCGAGAGTGTCGGGAGTCAACGTGTTCGCGACGGTCGTGGGCGTCTTCGTGCTTGCGGGTATTACCTACGGTCTAACGGGCTTTATCGAGGGCGCAAGAATCGGCTCGGCAGCATCGTATACGGGTCTTAACTACGAGAGCGACGCTATTGCCTCGTGCGTTATCGGCGGAGTATCCTTCGTGGGCGGTACGGGTAAAATCGGCGGTATCGTTATAGGAGTTTTACTGCTTCAGATAATATTCGTCGGACTTAACTTTCTTTCGGTAGACCAAAACCTGCTTTATATCATCAAGGGACTTATAATTCTTCTTGCGTGCGCTGTCGATATGAGAAAGTATCTCAAGCGCCGTTAATATAGGTAAAAGCGAGGTGTATAATATGGATAAGGGCTACGGTACAGACCGTAAAAAATCCGAGGGCGGTAGCGGCGGACTCTGGCGCGGTATAAAAATGTCGGTAAGGAGCGCCGATATAATCGTTGCCACTCTCGCTATATTGCTGCTTTCATTCATAGCCGTCGCTATCGTTACGGCATTATAAGAGAATTAAAAAAGAAAAACGGGGATGATAAATTTAAATACATCATCTCCGTTTTTTGTTTAGTTCATGTCAAAGGATAAAATCCCTTTACCAGTAGAGCTTCCAGTCGGGGTCGAGCATACGGTGGAGCGCTTCCATATAGAAGTAGTCACCCCAGATATTCATCTCGTCGACGCCGTTGTTCTGAGGCTTACCGTAGGTTGCGTGAAGAAGAAGTCCGTTTGCCTCGGGTATATCCTTGGTGAGATAGTTATCGATAAGAGAGTTCATTATTCTTTTGGTTGCGTTGATATAGATTTTCTTGAGGGGGTCGCTGTCGTCCATATGCTTGATACCCTCAAGCATAGCGCAAAGAACTATCGCGTTTGACGAGGTATCTCTGGGCTCGTTATCACCGTCGGTAAAGCAGAGGTCCCAGAACGCGATATAATCCTCGGGAAGATAGTTGAGGAAGTAGTTCGTGGTCGCCTTAAAGATGTGCATTGCCTTATCGTTCTTCTTATATATGTAGGTCAGCATAGGACCGTAGCTTCCCCACGCCTGACCTCTTGCCCAGGCAGAATTGTCAAAGGCACCCTGATGGGTAGCGCCGCGAAGCGGCTTGAAGGTCTTGGTATCGAAGAAATAAGTATGGTAGGTGCTGGCATCCTCACGGCATACGAGGTCAACGGTGGTGTTAAAGTGAGTGTAGGCAATTTTGTCGTACTTCTCGTCACCCGTCACCTCGGTTGCCCAATAAAGCAGAGGAATGTTGAGCAGGCAGTCAACGATAAGACGGAAGTTGTCCTCAGCGCCTATCTTACCCCACGCCTGAATAAAGCCTGCCCTCTCGTTATATCTCGTAATAAGATTGTCGGCTGCAAGAATCGCGGCACGCTTTGCATCCTCATCTCCGCAAAGCTTCCATGCGGCAACGCACGAGGGAATGAATACAAAGCCCATATCGTGATGGTTAACACCAAGCTTTTCAACTATTCTCTTAAGATACGAAGGAACCTGACCGAGAGCAACCTTCTTGTATTTCTCATCACCCGTCATCTCGTATGCGTGCCAGAGAATACCCGACCAGAAGCCGGTGTTCCAGCCACGGTCGTTGTCAACGGCAGCGTATACGTTGTTTACGCTGGAGTGCTCGGGAAACTTGTCGGTAAAGGTGGGGAGCGCGAAGTCTATCTTCTTTACAGCCTCGCCAAGCGCGTACTCAAGCTTCTCCCTCGGAAGGTCGAAATCCGAGTATCTTTCGGGGCATTTGATTTCAGGTATATTAGGTAACATAAAAATACTCCTTTATATGGTTTCATATTTGATTTTCGTTTTGCCGCAGTGCTTTAATTGTGAAAAAGCTTTTTCGTCTGGTACTTCGGCTCGCACGTAAGATTAAGACCCAGCTTTCTGAAGGTCTGCGTATCAATCTGCGAGAGAATTACGGTCGAATGAACCTCAGCGTATCTGAGAGCACCGAGCGAGTCAATGGCACGCTTGGCATCCTTATCACCGACTGCTGAAATCGCAAGGGCTATAAGCACCTCGTCGGTATGAAGCCTTGGGTTGTGGTTGCCGAGGTTTTCGGTTTTGAGCGTTTGTATGGGGCGAAGAATTTCCTCGGAAATTATATCCTTTTCCTTATCAATTCCCGCAATAGCCTTAAGCGCATTGAGAAGAGCCGCGCTCGAGGCGCCGAGAAGCGACGAGGTCTTGCCCGTGATTATTCTTCCGTCATTAAGCTCGATAGCAACGGCGGGGCCGTCGGTCTGCTCTGCCCTGCTTACCGCCTGCGAAACGCAAGGACGCTCGTCCTTGACGGAAATGGAAAGCTGCTGCATAAGAAGCTCAATTTTATGAACCTCAACCTCGCTGCCGCTACCCTTTCTGAGATTACAAAGCGCATTGTAATAGCGTCTTATAATCTCACCGCGGGCTGCCGTGCATACAGCCTCGTCGTCGATTATGCCGTAGCCCACCATATTCACGCCCATATCGGTAGGTGACTTATAGGGGCACTCACCCAGAATACCCGTGAGCATTGAGCGAAGCACGGGAAATACCTCGACGTCGCGGTTGTAATTCACCGCCATTTCTCCGTATGCCTCAAGGTGGAAGGGGTCTATCATATTTACGTCGTTGAGGTCAGCCGTAGCCGCCTCGTAGGCAAGGTTTACGGGGTGCGAAAGCGAGAGATTCCAGACGGGGAAGGTTTCAAACTTTGCATATCCCGACTTTATACCCGCCTTGCTGTCGTGGTATATCTGCGAAAGACAGGTAGCCATTTTACCTGAGCCGGGGCCGGGAGCGGTTACCACGACGAGTGAGCGAGAGGTTTTTGCGTACTCGTTAGCGCCAAAGCCCGTATCGGATACGATAGCGCCGATGTCGTAGGGATATCCGTCGATGGCGTAATGCTTATATACCTTAATACCGAGAGATTCAAGCTTCGTCCTGAACGCGTCGGCTATCGGATTTTCCTTATATCTCGTCATTACTACCGAGCCTACGTAGAGGCCGTAGCCGCGGAATGCGTCTATAAGACGCAATACGTCGAGGTCATAGGTAATTCCGAGGTCGCCGCGTACCTTGTTCTTTTCAATATCCGCAGTATTTATCGCAATTATTATTTCCGCCTCGTCCTTAAGCTCGATAAGCATCTTTATCTTACTGTCGGGAGCGAAGCCGGGAAGCACTCTTGATGCGTGGAAGTCGTCAAAAAGCTTTCCGCCGAATTCAAGGTAGAGCTTTCCGCCGAACATTGCTATTCTATCCTTAATCTTTTCACTCTGAAGCTTAAGATATTTTTCATTATCAAATCCAGCCTTAAACATCACGGACTCCTTTTTTTGCAAATACACAGATATTTTATCATATTTAAAAAAATTAATCAAGGCGATTTCGGAATTTCAGCTTGAAATATTTGACGAAAATAAAAGACCCCTTTTGTTTGCTTTTCATAAACCGCTGCGTGTTTACAAAATGTATATTGTTTTTTGGGGATTTTCGTGGTAGAATAACAAAAGAATATTAAAAATGTGAGGTTGTCTATGGATTACAACTATAACGGTGGCTTCGGCTACTCTGCACAGGGTAATGACTTTGATAGATGGGACTCTTTTTCGCTCGATGACGAAAAGCGCGCAAAATCAAGGTTTTCGCGTATTCTTCTCTCGCTTTCGCTTATGCTGATAATCGCATCGCTCGTCGCAAATGCGGCGGTGATCGTTATTCATCTGCTCGGCGGCGATTCAGAGGCGCTTCTCTCCGACGGCGCGTTTCAGATGGCACTGAGCTCGCTTTGCACCTACGTGCTTGCCTTCCCTATTTTTCTCTTTCTTACGAGAAAAATGCACTTCGTGCCAAGGCTCAAGAAAAAGATGCCCGCGCGCGATTTCTTCTTCTATCTTGCGGTGTCGGTGGCAATTATGTACGTCGGCTCGTTTATCGGCACGTTTCTCTCTGAGTTCTTCGGCATTTTCCTCGGCGGCACAAGCGATAATCAGGTAGCCGAGATTATAGAGGATACGCCCATTCTTCTGACAATCGCGATAGTCGTGATTATTGGTCCGATTTTCGAGGAGCTCGTATTCAGAAAGCTTCTTATGGATAAGCTTTCCGCATACGGCGACAGAATTACCATTATCGTATCTGCCGTGACCTTCTCGCTCTTCCACGGTAATCTTTATCAGATTTTCTACGCCTTTGGCGTAGGTCTTGTGCTTGCGTTTATCTATTCCAGAACAGGAAACGTAATTCATTCAATACTCGTCCATTCCACGCTCAACTTCTTAGGCTCGGTTATTCCTATGCTTCTTCTTCCTCACGTAGCGAGGCTTGAGGAAATTCTGCCTGAGCTTGAGGCAGGCAGCGTCGACGTTATGATGGACTACGCACAGTCGATTATGCTCGTAGGCACCTATTCACTTTTCCAGTACGCGCTTATTTTCGTGGGAATTTTTCTTCTTTTCAAATACCGTCGCTCCTTCTTCGTCAGCGACAGGTGCGAGGTGTTTATTCCCAAGGGCAAACGCGCCAAGACCATTATCGTAAACGTCGGTGGAATATTCTTCCTTGCGTACAGCGCGTTTGCTATTATAACCAATCTTATCACACCGCTTCTTACGGCAGCGGGGGCGTAAGCTATGAAAAGGCTTCCGGGTTCTGCCCTCACGACTCCCTACGCAGTATCAGAAATTCCGCTGTCCGATTATCCAAGACCTCAGCTCGTGCGTGATTCGTACGTTTGCTTAAACGGCAGATGGGATTTTGATATTCTGCCGAGCGAGGAGTTTCCCGACGAATACAGGTATCAGATTTTAGTTCCCTACCCCCCCGAAAGCGCGCTCTCAGGGCTTGAGGTGACGCCGGAGGATGGCGACTATATGTTTTACAGGCGCACCTTTACTCTTCCCGAGGGATTCGTTAAGGACAGAGTCGTTATTCATTTCGGTGCGGTCGACCAGGTATCGACGCTCCTCATCAACGGCAAGGAGTGCTTAACCAACGAGGGCGGATATCTTCCCTTTTCCTGCGATATAACAGATTTGCTTACGGCGGGCGAAAACGAAATCGTGCTGCGCGCAAGGGACACGCTGAATCCCGTTTATCCATACGGAAAGCAGACGAAGCGCCGCGGCGGTATGTGGTATACGCCCGTATCGGGAATATGGCAGACGGTATGGCTTGAAAGCCTGCCGAAGAAGCCCGTGCTCGGTCTTAAAATCACCCCCACCTCGCACTCCGTGCGCATTGAGGTTGATACGGCAGCCGAGGTAAAAAGGCTCACGCTTGGCACTGAGGTGTACGAG
>CAZDON010000079.1:0-8966 GCA_964507065.1 uncultured Ruminococcus sp.
GCATCGGTAGACTCGGCCCGTCATCCTTTAATCTCGGTCCTATCGGCACCTATCAGATATTGTTTCAGGTAAGTGTTACCGAGGCTGGACAGCTGCTACTAACCTTAAACGGTCAGGACCTGGAGTATACCGTCGTAGGTCGTGCTACAGGGACGTCCGAGATAGTGGGAATGGCTGTTGTATCGACTACGGCTGTCAACTCGGTTCTGACGGTCCGCAACCCAGCGGGGAATGCAGCGGCACTCACGATTACACCTCTTGCTGGCGGGACTCGCTCAGTATCCGCGCATCTTGTTATCACACAGATAGGATAAACGGGAATTAATGTGCGTTTTTGCCTTCAAAGCAATCAACAAAGCGTGGAGGGAATCTGCTCTGGCGCAGATTCCCTCCACGGACTGCTTTTTCGTTACTTTTCATTTACAAGCATCGGTGTATACAATTAATTCGTTGAGCACGACCGTGCGTGAGCGCCAATTAGTCAGCGGGTGCTCTCGCACGGTCATAGTGCTTTGGCTTCAAGCGTCGTCGAGCTGCTATTTTAGTCAGCTATTTTGGAGCGTACTACTCTAAAGCCCACAAGCTATCAAGCTGAGCTTTGCGTGCAACTAGGAAATTCTTCAAAAATTCAACGTTTTTGTCAGTAGTGTCAGCCGGAAGATTGCCGTACCAAAGAGCGTGGTTTAGCTGTAAGGATTGGCGTATCGAATAACAAAGCTCATCATAATCATCAATATAGCTTTCAAGAGCATCCTTCGCATAAAGGTTATAGCGTTGCTTCACGATATCGTAGAATTCAGGCACGCTTGCCATAGTTTCGAAGAATAGGTTGGAATAAATTATTTCATCGGAAACTTCATAGTACGTATTGGGATATCCGGTATACGGAGTATGCAACGCCCAATCGTAATCCCAAATAGGTCCAAAATTAAGCTTACCGTTTTCATTTGGATCGTCAGAAGTATTAGTAAAATACATGTTGAAGGATTTAGAATAGTGGTCTCTTTCACCCATGATTTGATCTATTATAAGATAATCTGCGAGGGAATTTATATTTACCTCTTGTTTAATCGTATCTATATCCTTCTGATAGAACGCATCCATCATTCCTTTTACGTATAGCTTAAGCTGATTTAAAAACGAGGAAAATTGCGCGTCGGAAGTGAACTGAGATTTTTCGGGATACTTGATTTCAAAATATCTATCGTATTCTTCAACGTAAAAGTAGGTTTCATTTTCTACTGAACCTACATCACTCACACAATTGGCATCCATACAGATGAAGAAGTTATAATCCTTTAAGTCGGTCATATCCTCGGTGATTTCATCAAGCTCTATATCCATTCTTCCTTTGTTTTCCTGCACCTGCTCACAAAGGGTATAAAGACCGATGTAATCACCGTTAAGATATACGTTCACCTTGTTAGGCGTCGGAGTGAAATTGAAGCCATCCATGTCATTTCCCAAAGACAACGCCGTATAGTTGTGTAGCGCGGACGGGTCGAAATATTCAGCCAGAAGAACCCAGCTTTTTGCTTTATCCAGTCCAAATAAGGATTGTTTGCTGTCAAACTTTATTCTATAAGGCTTTTTGGGAGCGTACATCGTCGTGTTTCCGCGAAGTCTGATACCTCCGCTCAATTCCGTCAACTCATCGTCGCAATTCTCAATGCTGAAAAGCATATCCGTATATGTTACTTTTGAGCCGATTTGCGCACCGTTTGTGTTTATGTTAACAATCGGTAATTCAAGGGTAGCGTAATCCCAGGTTGCAGTCAGGGTTACGTCACTTGTGACAACGTATCCAACAAAGCTCCACACTTCATAGCTTTGTGCGTCGGAATAAATCCACTCTTTAAATTTATATCCTATTCTCGTTGGAGTTTCAGGACGGATTAGCTTTTCGCCGCTTTTTACAGTTTGTGTGAAGCTAAGACCGTCATAACCGAGATTAAACGTTACCGTGTGCTCTTTTTTGATAGCAAGATATCCGTTCGAGAGTGCTGCTAACCATTCGGCTTCCGTCCCCGTATAGTCGAGGTTTGCCTCGCAATACAATTCATACGCGGATTTGCCGTCGGCTCCGTCCGTTCCCTTGAGGCTTCCCAGCCACTCGGCTTCCGTTCCCGTATAATCGGGGTTTGCTTCGCAATACAATTCGTACGCACTCTTGCCGTCAATATCGCAAGAGGTTAGCATAATGCAAAGCATTGCGATAAGTAAAATGGAAATGATGCTTAAGTATTTTTTCATGATTTCCTCCTGAATTCAGTGTGGGATATTAAACGATGTGTATTTATAGTATTGTAACATATATAGCATCGGGTGTCAATAGGTGGCATAAATGGCGATATTAGGTCGAATTTTCGAATTTTCCGTATATATTAATCATTACAAATCTCTGTTGATTTCGCCAACGTTTTGTGCTACAATATTTTTGTAAATACAAAAGGCACGAAGGGATTGTAAAAATGAGTCTTGTCAGTTTATCTATGGGCACGCTGCAACGAATGATGGGTGATGCGGGTGCTATTGACTTTGCTAAGAAGATTGGTTGTGATGCAATAGACTTCAGCCTTTGCGGTAACGATTACACAAATTCCGCCTCTGTTTATTCAAAGGGGGACGCTGAGGTTGTGAAATATTATCAGAACCTGGCTGAGCACGCGAGGGCTGTGGGAATCGTTATACACCAGACTCACGGACGGCTAAGGGGCTTTGTGAATGATAGCGAGGCGAACAAAATAACGCTCGAAAATGCGCGTCTTGACTGTCTTGCAACTAAGGCGCTGGGCGCTAGGTTTTGCGTTATGCACACTGCGTCGAATATTCATATCGGCAAGGATGCACCCGCGGAGCTTATGGACTCGATAAATGACGATATGTTTTTATCGATAATTCCGTATGCCAGGGAATACGACGTTATACTTGCGACGGAAACGCTCGGAGATGCTCCTAACCACGGCATCTGCAATTACTTTGGATATATGGACAACTTTATCGCGGCGTATGACAGAGTTGCATCCGTCGGCGACAATACGAAGTACTTTAAGGTATGTATGGATACGGGGCACACGAACAAGTCAACTCGCTTTGAGGGTAATCCCTCGGTCGAGGAGGCCATACTTATGCTGGGGGAGAGAATCGGGTGTCTGCACCTCAACGACAATAACGGTCTTACCGACCAGCACAAGATACCGTACTCTGCATCTATCAATTTCGACGCCGTTTTTGAAGCGCTTTCCGAAATAGGATACAGCGGTATCTATAATATGGAAATATCGCTGAGTCATTTCGGTGCGGATTTTGAGCGTGAGGAGGCAGCCTTTGCCGTCAAGTGTATGAAGAATATACTAAAGACGAAAACAAATAAAAAGTAAAGTGGGGGATAGACCTTGATTATTCATTATAATGAACGGCTTGACGCTAAAATACGCGTATTTATATCCTCTACCTTCAGGGATATGCAGAATGAAAGAAACGCGATGGTCGGCGGTGTGTTTCCGATGCTTCGCAGAAGATACAAGAATCAGTGCGTTGATATTACCGAGGTCGATTTGCGCTGGGGAATTACCGAGAGGGATATAGATAAGCTCGCGCTTCTTGAAATATGTATAAGCGAAACGCTAAGTTGCGTTCCGTTTTTCGTAGGTCTCATCGGAGATAACTACGGTACGCTTGCAAAAACGGAGGAAATAAAAAAGCTTCCACCTGCCTATAAGCGCGCTATCGGTATGAAAAGCCGAGAGGATTTGCCTGAGGGAGTCAGCCTCACCGAGCTTGAAATGCGCGCGGGAGTCTTTACAAGGCAGAATAAGGACTTTGCAAGATTTTTTATACGCACGGCAAAGGAAACACCGCAGGGTGAGCTTGCTCGTCTGAAAAATCTTATAATCGACGAGGGATATTCCTATTCGACCTATGACAGCACCGAGGACTTTGAGAAAAAGGCGTACGAGTCGCTTCTTTCGCTCATTGACTCATCGCTGCCCAAAGAGCCTCCTCCACCCTACGGCGACAGACACTATCTGTCACATCTTCGCCTTTTGAAAAAGGCAAGCTCTACCTACGTTGCAAACGACGCGTTTATAGATTTCGTGGAGAAGGGAATAGACGAGTCGTGCTGTGTGTATATTCACGGCGGCAAGGGAAGCGGTAAAAGCGCGACTATGAGCTATCTTATTGCAAACGAGGGAGTTCAGCGCGACGGTGAGGTGTTCTTCCATTTTGCCGATGCAGATGAGGAAAGCCATACCGCGGACAACTGTATTCACCGACTCCGTCTGTATCTTGAGTGCGTCACGGGTATTCGGTCAAACGAGTCGGGTGATTATAATGCCTGCCTTGAGGTCGTACGCGAGGCGACACTCGATAGCCGCATCGTCCTCTTCTTCGACGCGACGGAAAAATACGGTGACCCCTCGCTCCTTTCAAGACTCTATGCCCTTTGTAAGATTAATCCTAAAATATGCGTGGTGTGCTCAGGCACCGCCTTGTATAAGAGCATTCCCGCTCGGCAAATAGAGATTGCAGAGCTTGTGGACGAGCAGATAAGGCAAATGACCGTAAAGGCTCTTCGCAATTGCGGAAAAAAGCTCGACGAAGGGCATATGTCGCGCATATTTGCAAACAATTGTTGTCGTAATCCGCTGTTTCTTACCGCTATGCTTGGTCAGCTTATAGCCTACGGTAATCACGAAAGCTTCGAGGAATTTTTTGATAGATTGGTATATCTTTCGGGATTTGACGAGCTGTTTTATCTTACCGTCGAGCGGCTTTTGGCACACTTTTTGGGAAAGGGGCTTGACGATAATAAGGTTTACCTTGCTCTGGGACTTATGGCATACTCAAATATGGGTGTCCGCGAAAGTGAGCTTTCAGAGATTGTCGGTATGCTACCCGTTGAGCGAAGTATATTTCTTGCCTCAATAGAAATATTCATTACTGAAATTGATACTCTGATAAGGTTTAACCACGACCTGATTTTAGGTGCGGCAAGGGAGCTTCTCGTTTCGAAAATGCCACAGTGTGAGAGCTACGTGAGGGAAAGACTCGTAAGCTATTTTGAGCATAACGAGCGTCGTGACGGTGACCGCGCTTATTCGGAGCTTCCCTTTCAGTATGCAAGGCTCGGTCTTTTGGGTAAGCTGTCCGAGGTGCTTTGCTCCGTAGAATGCTTCAGATACCTTGCGAAAAATCAGTACAACGGCCTTGTCCGCTACCTTATATCCTTAGTAGAGCACGCTGACGAGCTTGGCGCTGTATTGATTCCTGAGGTAAAGCCCGCCGATGCATCGCTCGTAGCCGATATATTCTGTCAGGCAGGGCACTATCTTTGTGCCATTGATACCGTCAGATGTTCGGTGGGCGCGACCGTCGGCTCGCTGACCGATGAAACGGCTCCCGACCTAATTGCTGACGCGCTCGTTGCATCAGCCCTGCAACCTAAACATAAGGTCAGGCTTTTTGCAACGCTTGCAAGGTCGTATTATAAGCTCGCAACCTCAAAATACAAGCTGGCGGTGTGTGCATATATCCGCGCAATTGATTTTTACAGATGTACGTATCCCGACGATACGGTGGGGCTTGCGGCGCAAAGCTATCTTCTTGGCGTCACCTATAAATCTATGGCAGAGCTTAACCGTGCAGACGAGCTTCTCCGCTTCTCCGCCACAGAATACGAGAGATGCGGAGTTAAAAACGACGTGTCATCGTGGATTTATTCGGTATTTGGAAATCTTCGCTTTGCTATGGGTGAGGTGAGCGAGGCGAAAAATTATCTTAAGCGTGCAGTCAGTGACAACGAGTTTCTCTTCGGTCAGGATTCCTCTGAGCTTGCGTGGTCATACAGCTATGCGTGGGCGGTGTATTACACGAGCGGAGAGAAAAAGACGGCTTATCAGTACACTAAGGACGCGTACAGAATATATTCCGCGCTTTATCAGGGCAGAGGCGCAAAGGTCGCCTGGGCAGCATCAAACCTAGGCGCGTGCGCACATATGTCGGGAAGCTTTGATGAGGCAAGAGCACTTTACGAGCTTTCCATAAGAGAAAACAACGCCCCCGTGCCCGAAACGGCAAGACCTCACCCCTATACGCTCACGGCATATGCGAATCTTGCGCTTCTTGAGTATGAAAAGAGGAATCGTGGCGAGGCGATACGGCTTATAGAGCTTGCCCGTGATGCGTCGGAGAGGAAAAACGGTGTCGGTCATCTATATACCGCTAATATGCTTCTTAACGAGGGAATTATAAAGTGTGAGCCAGGTAAGGTAAAGGCGGCTCTTGATATTTACAGAGCTCACGGTACTCCCGATAAATACTTTGCCTGGAATTGCTATGCCAGAGTTCTTCTCGCAAACGACGAGGACGAGGCTGCAGAACGGGAAATCGATGCGCTCTACGAGGAGTACTCCGCGAGAAAAAGTGACCTTGATATCGTTACATTTCTTATAAACGAGAGCCTTGAGAAGATAAGCTTTAACGCTGACACGGAGCAAACAAGACTCGTCAAGGCGGAGCTTGTACGCTTTGACGATTATAGGTATTACGTTACGCTCAATAACAGCTCAGCCCTCGTGCTTATTCCCGAGGTGTAGGCGCGCATCGTTGCGCTTGCGTATATGGCGCGTGTTTTAGGTATCTCTTAGCAAAGATGCGGTTAAGATTTAAAAAATATTAAAAAAAACTTCACCGAAAATTCTTGACAAGCCTACCCTATTCAAGTATCATAAATATGTAAAAGGGAGTAGCCGGGACGCATTGCGTCCTTCCTCGGTCGTCATCACAGCATATTTGCTCGGCCGACGGTATTATACAGGCAAGACTTTTGCGGCTTTTTTGTCGCAAAAGTCTTTTTTACGGTATATTATTATAACGAATAATATAAATTTTAAAAAAGAGGTAAGTATAATGAAATTTTTTCTTAGCGACACCGACGAGGTGCTATCCGAGGTCAAAAGCTCGCGCGACGGTCTTTCCTCTGGCGAGGCAGAGGGGCGGCTTCTTGAAAACGGAAAGAACAAGCTCGTTGAGGGCAAAAAGGAAAGCCTGCTTCACCGCTTTCTGAAGCAGCTTGCGGAGCCGATGACGATTATTCTTCTCGTTGCGGCGTTCATCTCGGCAGGAGTTGAAATCTACAACGGAATACAGCACGGCTTTGAGTTTCCCGCTGACGTAGTAATCATTCTCGCAGTTGTAATAATTAACGCGGTTCTCGGCGTTTTCCAGGAAAGCAAGGCGGAAAAGGCAATAGAGGCGCTGCAGGAAATGTCCAAGGCGCAAAGCAAGGTTATCCGTGACGGTAAGCAGATGCTCGTCGCGAGTGAGGACCTCGTAGTCGGTGATATTATTCTTCTTGAGGCAGGCGATGCGGTTCCTGCCGATGCCAGAATCCTTGAATGCGCGTCGATGAAGATTGAAGAGGCGGCGCTTACGGGTGAGTCGGTTCCCGTAGATAAGCATACGGCAAGCCTTGTGGCTGATGCTAACGGTGACGTAGCACTCGGTGACCGTAAGAATATGGTCTTTATGGGCTCTACGGTAGTTTACGGACGCGGTGTTGCGGTAGTCGTGGCAACGGGTATGGATACCGAAATGGGCAAGATTGCAGATGCGCTCGCAAACGCCGAGGAGGGTAAAACACCTCTTCAGATAAAGCTTGCGGGACTGTCAAAGATTCTTACTTATCTCGTTATCGGTATATGCGCGGTAATATTCGCAGTTCAGCTCATTCGTGACGGTATAGGCTTTGAGCCGATAATGAATTCCTTTATGATAGCAATCTCTCTTGCCGTTGCGGCAATACCCGAGGGGCTTGCTACCGTCGTAACCAGAGTTCTTTCCATAGGCGTTACGAATATGTCAAAGCGCAACGCTATTATAAGAAAGCTTACCGCTGTTGAAACGCTCGGCTGTACGCAGATTATATGCTCCGATAAAACGGGTACTCTTACTCAGAATAAGATGACCGTCGTAGAGGATTTTACCGACGATAAGGCGCTTCTTGCCATATCTATGTCTCTTTGCTCTGACGCGGAGTTCAGTGACGACGAGGGAACTGCGGTGGGTGAGCCTACCGAGTGCGCGCTCGTAAATTATGCACAGACGCTTTCGCTTTCTAAAAACGAAACCAAGCAAAGGTACGAAAGAGTCGGCGAGGTTCCCTTTGATTCGTCAAGAAAGATGATGTCCACCGTGCACAGATGTGCCGACGGCTCGCTCGTTCAGTTTACCAAGGGCGCTCCCGACGAGCTTCTTAAGAGATGCACCAAGGCTCTTATCGGCGGTGCTGTCGTCGATATGACCGACGAAATAAGAAGCGATATTCTCGCACGCAATAAGGCAATGGCTGACAAGGCTCTTCGCGTTCTTGCCTCGGCAAAGCGCGAGCTTGCTTCGGCTCCCGACGAGTATACCTCAGAGAGTGTCGAGCACGACCTTTGCTTCGTGGGTCTTGTCGGAATGATAGACCCCGTGCGTCCTGAGGTAAAGCCCGCTATTGACCGGTGCCGCGCCGCAGGTATCCGCCCGATAATGATTACGGGCGACCATAAGGATACCGCGGTAGCGATTGCTATGCAGCTTGGAATAATCGGGAATGCTGACGAGGCAATCACGGGTGGTGAGCTTAACGAGCTTTCCGACGAGGAATTTGACGAGATGGTTGTAAGGTATTCCGTTTACGCAAGGGTACAGCCTGAGCATAAGACGAGAATCGTGAACGCGTGGAGAAAGCGCGGTAAGGTTACCGCTATGACGGGCGACGGTGTAAACGACGCGCCCTCTATCAAGAGTGCCGATATCGGTGTCGGAATGGGTATTACGGGTACTGACGTAACGAAGAACGTTGCCGATATGATTCTTGCGGACGATAACTTTGCGTCGATAGTATCTGCTGTAGGCGAGGGAAGACGCATTTACGATAATATCCGTAAGGCTATACAGTTCCTTCTCGCGTCGAATCT
>CAZDON010000080.1:0-8893 GCA_964507065.1 uncultured Ruminococcus sp.
CCGAATATCAGCTCTTTGATGAAACCGTTTACAAGGATATTGGCTTCGGTCCTAGAAATTTAGGTCTTTCCGACAAGGAAGCTGACGAGAGAATCCGTGAGGCAATAAGCTTCGTCGGGCTTGACGAATCGTTGCTTTCAAAGTCACCCTTTGAGCTATCGGGCGGTCAGAAGCGCCGTGTGGCAATTGCGGGTATTATTGCTATGCGTCCCGAGGTTCTCGTCCTTGACGAGCCTGCCGCGGGTCTTGACCCCAGAGGACGCCGTGAAATTCTTGGCGGTCTTACGAGATATGTAAGAGATCGGGGAATTACCCTCATTCTCGTCAGCCATTCTATGGAGGATATGGCAAGCTATTGCGACAACGTTGTAGTTATGAAGGATTCCAGAGTCTATTTAGAGGGTACTGTGGACGAGATTTTCAGACGCCGCGCCGAGCTTGATTCGGTGGGGCTTGATACTCCTGCCATAAGCAAGCTTGCAGAGGGTCTTATTGACGCCGGCTTTAAGCTTGAGGGTGAGCTTTACACGGTTTCGGGTGTAAAGGACGCGATAATTCGCTACTTAGGGGGTACGGGAAAATGATTTCTGATATTACTCTCGGTCAGTTTTTCCCGGGCGAGTCAATTCTTCACAGGCTTGACCCCAGAACAAAGCTTATTTTATCGCTTTTCTATATTATCGGAGTGTTTTTATTGAATACACCCGCGGCATTTGTTGCCTATACCGTTCTGACGCTCGCTCTTATTCTTCTTTCAAAAATTTCACTTAAGGTAATTATACGCGGTATAAAGCCTATCATCATCGTCCTTCTGTTTACCGCCATAATAAACGTTCTTCTTACGGACGGAGTCGGTGAGCCTCTAGTGAGCTTCTGGATTTTCTCGATTTACAAGGAGGGCTTTATAAGAGCGTTCTTTATGGCTTATCGAGTGATTATTCTCATCGTAGGCTCAAGTATTCTTCTTACCTATACGACCTCCCCCATTGCGCTGACTGACGGACTTGAGAATCTTCTGTCTCCCTTAAAGCTTCTTCACGTGCCGGTGCATCTTTTTGCCATGATGATGACGATAGCCCTCAGATTTATCCCGACTCTTATCGAGGAAACCGAAACTATTATGAACGCGCAGAAATCAAGAGGCGCTAATTTTACAGAGGGAAGCATCATAAAGCGCGCGCGCGCCCTGATTCCTATTTTAGTACCGCTGTTCGTTTCGTCGTTTAAGCGTGCCGAGGAGCTTGCGATTGCTATGGAATGCAGATGCTACCGCGGAGATAAAAACCGTACCAAAATGAATAAGCTCAAATACAAATCCCGCGATATACTATGGCTTATTTTCGGCATAGGTATATTCGCCCTACTTACGGCACTTTCGGTAATTAGCGCTGATATTGCGAATATAAACGATGCGCTCGCCATTCTTTTCTATAAAATTTAACGGGGTGGGAGCATGAGATACAAGTGTCTTGTTTCATACCTCGGAGGGGGCTTCTCGGGATATCAGCTTCAGCCTGACAAGCGCACCGTTGCAGGTGAGCTTACGCGTGCTGTAAGAGAGGTGCTTGGTAACGACGCCACCGTCACGGCTTCGTCGAGAACTGATGCTGGAGTACACGCGACCGCGCTATGCGTTGTGGTCGACGCTCCGTCTGCGAGCGTTCCGCCGAATAAGCTTCCAATAGCGCTAATTCCATTTCTGCCCGAAGATATCTCTTTGTTTTCGGCATCTTCATGCGACGAGAGCTTTCATCCGCGCTATTCGTGCAAATCAAAGGAGTATGTTTACCGCATACTCAATACCAAGGTGCCAAGTCCGTTTCTCATCGGGCGCGTGTGGCATTATCCAAGGGAAATTGACGAGGCGGCGCTCAGGCGTATGCGTGAGTGCGCAAGTGTGATTTCGGGCAGGCGTGACTACTCGTCGTTTATGTCGAGCGGAAGTGACGCTGAGGATTTTGTAAGAGATATCAAATATATTACTGTAGACAGAGAGTCCGATGAGATTATAATCAGAATTTGCGCTGACGGATTTCTTTATAATATGGTCAGAATTATCGTAGGCACGCTCGTCGAATGTGCGCACGGAAGATTTACGCCTGACGATATTACCAAAATTATTGAGTCGTGTGACAGGTCGCGTGCGGGTAGAACTGCACCTGCATCGGGGCTCTATCTTAACAGGGTTGATTATTAATTTCCATTATTACAAAAAATTTTATAACATTATTTGAGGCTCTTCGTCAAAAGACATAAAAAAGACGGAGGGCCTTTTTTATGAGAAAATCAAAGGAGCAAAGGGAAAACGAAAGAAAGAGACGCATATTTATTATCGTGCTTATTGTCTTTTCTTCCTTAATTTTACTTACAGCAATAATTTTCACAGCACTTGCGGGCACGGTAGATAGCGAATACGACGAGCTTTTATTTGAGTCGGTAAAGGGGCGTGGCGGTGCTTGCTATTACGTTTGTGATAGCGAATATACCTCGTACCGCGATTATACACCCAGGCTCGTCTATACCGATATGAACAGAAGCGACGTCAGGCTATGGTACTCGTTCAGTGAGCTTCCCGAAATGATAAAATCGGGTTTTATTGCGGTTGAGGACAGGAAATTTTACACTCACGCAGGTGTTGATATAAAACGAACGGCGATGGCACTTTTGAACTGTGTTTTTCATTTTGACAGCGAGTTTGGCGCATCAACGATAACTCAACAGCTGATAAAGAACGTAAGCGGAGATAACGAGCGCACCTTCACAAGAAAATTCAAGGAAATCGTAAGAGCCATAAATATCGAAAGAAATCATACAAAAGAGGAAATTCTTGAGGTATATATGAATATCGTGCCTATGGGTGAGGGAGCCGTCGGAATCGGTGCTGGCGCATATACCTACTTCGACAAATCCCCAAGCGAGCTTTCCCTTTCGGAGTGCGCTATGCTCGTCGGAATTACGAATGCACCGACGAGGCTCAACCCCTACCTTGATTATTCTGCCTGTAAGGGACGGCGCGACGACGTGCTTTACTGTATGCACGAGTGCGGTTATATAGACGACCTTGAATTCGCATCTGCAATAGATGAGCCTATTGCTCTGCGGCCAAGGCTTGACAGTGGGGCACGTGTGTCTAATTGGTTTTTTGAAACGGCGTCAGAGGACGCCGTAGGCATACTGAAGGATACTCTTAAGCTCTCAGACACTCTTGCGGCAGGACTTCTTCAGTCAGGCGGACTTCACATATACACGACAATGGACGTGAGCATACAGAATATTCTTGAGGAGGTTTTTGAAAACAGTGCGTATCTTCCTAAGGAAACCGAAAACGGGCTTGAAACCTCCTTTACAGTGTGTGATTCGGGGACTGGAAGGCTGCTAGGTATTATTGGCTCTCACGGTAAAAAGACGAGTGACAGGCTTATAAATCACGCGACGGTACCTCATACACCTGGCTCAGCGCTAAAGCCGATTGCCCTCTACGCACCGCTGATAAACGACAGAAGAATAACGCCCGCTACCGTCCTTGACGACGTTCCGTTAAGCTTTGATAGCGGTCGCGCATACCCGAAAAACTATCCTAACAGCTACGCCGGGCTGACTACGGTTAAGGATGCGCTCATACAGTCTAAGAATACCGTGGCTATGCGTCTTTACTCAATGCTTGGCGCAAAAAGAATATATAAAAGCCTCACTGAGGATTTCGGGTTTGATAGCCTTGTCCTCATAGAAAACGGTATGTCTGACGTAGCCCCTGCACCCTTGGCGCTTGGACAGCTGACCTACGGAGTAACTCCAAGGGCGCTTACAGAGGCGTATACGGTACTCGCGAATGAGGGGGTCAGGGTAAAGCCTACCTCAATTATTGCGATAGTTGATAACGACGGGGAGCTTCTTTATGAATATAAAGAGGAAAAAACGCGTATTTTTGATGCGGTCAGCGCAAGACTTATGACACAGCTTTTATCAAACGTTGTAAAATCGGGAACGGCGAGGACGGTAGGACTGAAATACACGGTGGACACGGCTGGAAAAACGGGCACTTCGGGTGATGACCGCGACCGACTTTTTGTCGGCTATACACCTTACTATACCGCAGGGATATGGATGGGCTATTCATCAGGTGAGCGTGAAATAGGCTCGGTGTCGGTTACGCACCTTGAGATATGGGATACGGTAATGAAGAAAATCCACAGGTCTAAGCTTCTCGGTACTCCAGATGAAAAAATACGATCCTTTTCGACGGCAGGTCTTAAAATGTGTGAATACTGCAAGGATTCTGGAGAGTGTCTTTCCTCTGCGTGCGATTATGACGCAAGAGGTGACAGGGGGCAGAGCGAGTATTTTATAGCAGGAACCGAGCCGAGGCGTAAGTGCGACAGGCACGTCACGGTTCTTTACGATATGATGACCGAAGCGCTTGCGTGCAGAGAGTGCCCACGCGAGAATCTTTGTCCTATATCCTTGATTCGCGTTGAGGACAGAAGCTTTCCTTATGAAATTACGGTTGAGGACGCAGGATTCGTCTACCGTAGGCTAAAGGATGGGATATATACGCAAAACAGCGAGCTTCCGTATTTTTACGGTGAGCTCCCCATAGGAGAATACGCGGGAAAATCGAGAGGACGGCAGAAGAACAGATATTGCCTTGAGCACGCGGGCGAATGACGGCGGAAAATGCGTCTGATATCTTTACAACCTATCTTTTTTATGGTAAAATAGCGTAAATTCTATTTTCGTGGGTGAGGTATGAGGACTGTTATAAAATATTCCAAGAGAAAGACGGTGGGACTTCGTATCAAGGACGGCGTACTTACTGTAAGCGCGCCCGTCGGTACTCAGCGCGAATATATTGACGAGTTGCTGAAAAAGCACGGGCGTTGGATTAATGAGGCGTCGAAGAGGGATGCTAAGCGTTATGCTCTTACAGAGTCGCTCGGCGCCGAGGATATCAAGCGCCTTTCGGAAAGTGCGCTTGAATATTTCACACCGCTATGCGAGCGTTTTGCGAAAATCCTCGGTGTAAGCTATAAAAAAATCTCGGTAAGCTCGGCAAGGGGGCGCTTCGGCTCATGCTCGTCACTTGGAAATATACGCTTTTCTTACCGACTTATGCTATATCCTGAACCGGCGCGTGAGTACGTTGCGCTTCACGAGCTTTGTCATCTCATTGAGATGAATCACTCATCGAGGTTTTATCGGCTTATTGAGAGCGTTATGCCGGACTACAAGCAAAGACGCAGGCTTCTCAGGCTTGCCGAGTGAAATTTGGAAGTATATAAAAAAAATACCGCAAGCTATGCGTGTTATCCTTAACGGAGAACACGCAGTCAAATCCGTCTTCGACGGGTGAAATCCACCTATGGTAGATGAAATCGCTTTCGCGGTGAAATCCTGCTTCGCAGGGATGAAGTTAGACGGATTTGATTTCATCCAAGGATAAGTCCTTGGACTTCATCTGAACGAAGTGAAGATTTCATCGTTGCTGTGCAACGATTTCATTAAACCACAAAAAGAGATAACATTTCGGCTATAAACCGATTTGTTATCTCTTCTGTTGTTATATGGGGTTGGGCTTAACCCATAATGCGTTTGACTAGTCAAATGCGATGCTCGTACTTAATGGAGTTTTTTATTTTGGGATTTAATCAAAAACTCTGACTGTACCCTCGTAAATGATTTCTGACGACTTCGAGATAAGAACGTCGCTCACACGGTAGGGTGATGAGATAATCACGCGCTTGTCGTCGCCACTCAGTACCTCAGGGGTGTAGGGATAAAATTCAGAGCCGAAAAATCCAAAGGCAACGGTATTTGCCTCGTTGATTATTATTTCCGACGCGGGACTCAGAGTTGCGGAGTCGGGCGACATATACGAAAACAGCTTGCCGCCTCGCCCAAGCGTTACGGAGCATAGCTTTCGTGCAGCTCCCAGCGAGGGAAGCTCGTGGAATATCACCGAGAATGAGGATAGCTTAAGCTCCTCACGGGCAAAAACGTCGCAAAGCTCAACGGAGTATTTATCACAAAGCGCACGTATTCTACGGGCTTCATCTTCACCGTACGTACCGTGTGGAATAAAGAGTCTTTTTACATAGATTCTTGAGAATATTTCGTCAAGATACTCGTCACTTCCCGCATCGTAGCCGATAAAGAAGTAATTATCAACAGCGGCAAGTCCCTCGTCGTAAACGATAGAAATCGCACCGTAGTAATCACGCGCGGAGTGCTTACCGAAATCAATAAGCGTGCTCTCGCCGTCACCTACCGCAATAAGCCTGTCGTTTTTACCGCATTGATATACCGCTCGCTCATCATAGAGGGTGTTGATACCTGAAAGCGTGCAAATTATTACGCTAAGAATATATACGGTACAAAGAACAGCCACGAATCTCCGTCTGTTTTTGATTTTACCAACTGTAAAGATGCAAAAGATAATGAAAAGCGCTGTCGAGAAAAATATAACGGCAGGCAGTGCCGACGAATATTCAAGATAGGGAAGCCGTGACATACCGACGCTTAAATTCTCGGTAAAGGCACAGAGATATCGAAGGAGTGCTCCTATGGGTAGAATGCCGCCTAAAATCAGGGTTATTATGCCTAAATACAGTAAAAACTCAGTCAAAAGTCCGAAAATCAGTGTGGAAATCGCGGATATTGCGCTGATTTTATCAAAATAGAGAGCTGAAATTATCTGAGTTGCCGATATCGCAAAAACGGAAAACATCAAAAGAAGCTTGATTTTTGTAAGGTAGGATGTGTCGCGCTCACGCTCTTGCCTAAGATAATCGGCATAGACAAGAATTGCCAGAGTCGCAAGAAAGGAAAGAGTAAGACCTAAATCAAGCACCGCGTGCGGCTCAATCAAAAGAATGAGCGCAAGTGCTACGAACAGTGAGGTTATACTGTCAGAGCTTCCTGAAAGCATTACGAGAAGAGTTGATATTATTACCATAATACCGGCACGAAGCACCGAGGATGGGAAGCCCACGAGTATCATAAAGGCGACAGTGGTGATAATAAGGGCAATGCGCTCCGTCCGCTTTGAGAAGCCGAGCGTTCCCATAATCCGTGATAAGGCGAGTGAAAGAAGCGTTATATGCGTACCGCTCAGTGCAAGGATATGAGTAATTCCGAGTCTTGAGAAGGCGGCAGAGGTGCTCCCTGACATAAATCTCGTGTCACCGAGCAAAAGAGCAGAGAAGAATCCTCCTGCGTCCTCACCCGAAATATCGCTCATATATTCCGCAATCTTAATACGCCACAGCTTCATACGGTATTCAAGAGTATAATCACCGTGTGATGCGCTTCTTATCTCATCGGGATAGCAAATCGCGGATATGCCTTTTGATAAAAGATAACGGTTGCCGTCGGTAATCTCACCGTCGTAAAGGCGTGTAAGCTGACCTGTAACTATAATTTCATCACCTACGTCAACCTCACAGGGGAAATCTACGGACATAAATATAAGCATTGAGGCGTCGTCACCGTCGAGAGTACTCAGGCGTGAGGTAAGGCTCAGGCGCTCACCGTCCTTTTCCATATCGGTGACGAATGCGCTCATATGATATACCGTGCCTGACTCGGTGCGTGAATCGAGAGTCAGTCCTAAGTAAAGACGAAAGAGCGAGCCTGAGAATATAAACAGGAGTAAAAGTGCGCAAATTTTCCGTCTGCTTTTGATTTTAGTGATAAAAAGCACGGCAACGGAGCAAATAACGGCTAAAATTGAAAGAGCCGCGATAAGAGAGCTTGATAGAAGAGAGAAAATATAAAGACCGCCAAGAACTATACCAAGTATAAGTCCAAGCGGTCTTTTTTCAAAAATATTCAAGGCTTATTCTTCCGCACTGTAACGAATAGAGCAGCCCTTGGGGATAACGAAATTGAAAGCCTTGGGCTCAACCGAAAAGTCAATGGTCTTAGCACCCTTTATCTCACCGTCGATACAGATGGGAATGGGGCCCTCAAATTCCATTTTGAAGTGCGAAACTCTCTTATACCTGATATGCTTTTTTGCTCTCTCTTTTGAAAGATACGTTCCTTTTTTATATGCGCCGAGAAGTCCCATAAAGGTAAATCTTGATACCTTATTAATAATTGCAAGGTCCATAATTCCATCATCAAGGAGTGCCTCGGGATTGGAATTGAAGCCGCCTCCGCAAAATCTTCCGTTCGCGATAGCCGTAAGAAGAAGTGTGGAGTCAATAACCTCGCCGTCATCAAAAATAAGCTTCATTTTAGTGCCGTATTTTTTGAATACCGCAACGAAAACTCCGAGA
Source organism: uncultured Ruminococcus sp. (assembly GCA_964507065.1). Lineage (GTDB taxonomy): Bacteria > Bacillota > Clostridia > Oscillospirales > CAG-272 > UBA1740. The sequence continues at coordinate 8,280 of CAZDON010000080.1, forward strand.
AGATAGGATAGTCCCGGGGGAATAAACTTAAATCTCTTAAGCCGCGACGCCTCCTTAACAACCGAGCAGTCAAAGCCGATGTTTATCATATTGACGCAGTAGGAATCGTTCCACTTGATAAGGTCAAGCGCCATAGGCTCACCGTCAATCTGTGCGTCTATCTCGCGAAAAAGCTCCGTATTGGTGAAATTTCTTACAAAATCGTTGCCTGAGCCGTTGGGAATTACTCCAAACTCAATATTGGGAAGATTTGGCGCGGAGTTGACTATCTCGCTGATAGTACCGTCACCGCCTACGCATATAAAGCGCTGCCTGTCCTTAGTGGTATTTATCATTGAGCGCACGTATTCGCTAGCATCACCGACGCTGGTGGTATAATATATTCTGTAGCTTAGCTGTCTTTTCTGGCAAGCCTGACGGATTTTTTCCGTCATTTCCTCGACGCTTTTCTTTGCTTTTTTCAGGCTTTTTCCCGACATCGGGTTAAGGACGAAATGATAAATCATATACGGCTCCGCCTTTTATTTTAAATGAATATAATATAATTATAGCAAATATTGTGTTTATTGTCAAGAAATAAAGGGATTATGATGGTGACAGCGATGATGGTGGTG
>CAZDON010000081.1:0-4961 GCA_964507065.1 uncultured Ruminococcus sp.
TATATTCAAGCGCTCCATTTTTCATATCTGGAGTTGGGTTATCCTCGTCAACGGTACCGATATAATACTCGTTGATTTTATCTACCGCTATAGCATATCGGTAAAGCAGATCCTGCACCGAATAGTTGAGGCCGTTTGCCTTAAGGGATTCGAGATATTTCCCGTAATCACCGCCATAGCCCTCGGCGGATAAGCTGCCGTCGTCGTACCCCTCAACGCTTCCCTTGATATACTCGGCAACCTTTTTGTCAAACGAAACCGAGTAGGGGTTGATGCCTATTTTTTGCGCGTGATGAAGAGCGCCGTAAATCTCGGCGGCGGACTCTAAAATAAAGCCGTTTATCCTGGTGATATACGCCTCGCGTGCATCGGACGTCCATACGTCTGGGTTACCCCCGTCGACGAGTGACTTGTAATTCAGGAAAAATGCGCGGTAAAGCTCGTATTTTACGTCGTAGCTTTTTCCGTCAAGCGATAGCGTGTAAAGCACGCGGGATTCCTCTGCGGTGCTCTCTTGGGGTGGGTATTCCCCCTCAGCACAGCCAAACAGTGAAAGCAAGAGGCATACTGCAAGTGCTATGGACAGTAATTTTTTTATCATTTTCTTATCCTCAAAAAATAAATAGGTTTGATTTCTATTCTATTTTATCATAAATAAAAATAATTTACAAGATTTATATTTGAGTATCTTAAAATTTCACAAAACGTTTGCATTCTTGAAAAAGATGTGATAATATATAAATATAAAAGCAAAGTTAGGAGATTATTATGGAAGAGAAGTACAGCATTCCACTATCAAAGGTTATTGATGAATTTAATCTTGAGGTTTTTCATCTTCCCGACCTACCTGAAAATATAGGTATATCCTGCTCACGCGTAAATCGCCCCGGGCTTCAGATGGCAGGCTTTTACGATTATTACGAGCAGGCGCGTCTTCAGATTATCGGTAAGATGGAGAATCATTTTATAACGAATCTTCCCGATGATGAAAGACGGGCGAGGCTTGACGATTTCTTCCGTTCGGGGCCTGCGGGCGTTATTATGACCTCGCATAACCCTATCCCCGATGAGATGATAGCGTTTGCCGAAAAGCACAAGGTGCCGCTTCTGCGCACGGGGGATAGGACGAGTGAGTTTATGGCGGCGCTTATTGCGTATCTCAACGTAGAGCTTGGACCGAGAATCACACGTCACGGCGTGCTTATTGAGGTTTATGGCGAGGGTATTCTTCTTCTCGGTGACTCAGGAGTCGGTAAGAGCGAAACGGCAATAGAGCTCGTCAAGCGCGGACACAGACTTATCGCAGACGATGCCGTGGAGATTAAGCGCGTAAGCGCGACGACCCTCGTAGGTCAGGCCCCCGAAATAATCAGGCATTACGTTGAGCTTCGCGGTATAGGCATCGTTGACGTAAGACGCCTTTTCGGTATGGGAGCGATAAAGCTTACCGAAAAGATAGATATGGTTATCAATCTTGAAAACTGGGTCGAGGGTAAGATGTACGACCGGCTTGGTATTGACGAGGAAACCACCGATATTCTCGGTATCAAGGTGCCTATGATAGTTCTTCCCGTAAGACCCGGTAGAAACCTTTCTGTGGTTATCGAGGTTGCTGCGATGAACAACAGGCAAAAGCGTATGGGCTACAACACTGCCGAGGAGTTCAACAAAAGACTTATGGAAAGCATGGGCAAGCACTGATTTTCTTGAATAAAACGAAATTCCTTCGCATAGTATTGAACAAATACTGAATATGCGGAGGAATTTTTTATGCAAGGTACAAGCAAGGCTGAGGGGACGTATGAGCCCTATACTCTTATAACCGAAAAAAGAAGCAGCAAGGGGCGTGCGGATACGGCGTGCGATTTTTATCTTCCCGACTATATGGGGGACGTAAAGCGTATTATGACCGCCAAGGCTCATCCTATGAGTGCAGGCTACAACGAAACGGAGAGCGGTATAAGCTTTTCGGTGGTGGTAGGCTTCAGCGTTCTCTATCTTGATGCGGAAAATAAGCTTACCGAGGCGGAGTTTACCTCTGAGGTGGATATAGACCTGACGAAGGACGGTCAGGTTAAGGACGCGTGCGTAAGACTCGACGTACCCTCGCTTGCGGTCCGTGCCGCAGGCCCGAGAAAGCTCTCAGCCAAGGCTACGGTGAGTGCCGAGGTCGGTATGCTGGTTGAAAAGGATATGCCGCCTGAGGATTTTATAGGCGGTAACGAAACGCAAAGGGAAGAGGTCAGGGTTTATTCACCGCGATATCTTCAGCCGAAGGAGCTTGAGCTTGCGGAAGAAATTGCGTTTGTTGAGGATGTGAGCGCAGAGGAAATAGAGGTAATCTGTCAATCCGCAAATGCCTTTGTTCCTGAGGTAACGAGGACGGGCGAGGGGCTTGCGTTGTGTACTGAAATTGTCGGTGAATGCGTAATAATGATGCGAGGCGAGAGCTACGCAAGAAAAACGGGAAGAGTGAAGCTTGATACGGCGCTTCCTGCGGAGTGGGGAGAGGAAATTCCCGACGAGGTGAAAATAGAGGTATCCTCGGTTACGGCTACCGTCAATAATACGACGCGTGACGAGGATATGAAAACGGGTGCATCGGTCGTTATAAATCTCGTCGTTGAGATTTCCGGGCGCTACGACTCAAATGAAAGCAGAATGATAGTGACCGATGCGTTTACACCCGGAGCTGAGAGTGAATTAACGAGAGGGACACTGGAGCTTGACGAGCTGGTGATGAAAAAGACGGTCAGAGAAAATATATCCTTTGAGCTGACGTGTGAGGAAGCGGGAATAGACGGACTCGGGGAGCCCCTGCGAAGCATATGGCAATATAAGCCCTGCGGTATGGTATATGAGGGCAACACGTTGCTTATTGAGGGCGAGCTTATAGTAAATAATATAGGAATTGTCGATGGGCGAGTATCACCGTTTAAATGCACGCATCCTGTAAAAATCACGGAGAAAATAGATATACCGTCAGGAACCGCACTCGTCGCGAGCGCTCGCATATGTGCCTCGCAGTGCCACTTCGACAGCGAGCGCGTATACTTCGATACGGTGCTTGAAATATATCTAAGAGGTGTTTTAAGAAGAAGCTGGGAGGCAGTATACGGAATAACGGCAGGGGATAAAAAAGAAGAGCCCGAATGCAGCGTCTGTATTTATTACCCGAGCGAGGGGGACACTCTTTTCTCGGTTGCAAAAAAATATGGTGCACCTCAGGAAAAAATAGCACAAAAGAACGGTATCGCTTCTCTGACAAACGCATCTAAGAGTGATAAGGTGTATCTTGATAAAGCAAAGCCGATTATAATAGATAAAATGGGCTAAATGACAATAAATATTTGCAGAAGCATAGAATAACAAACAACAAAGGCAAGCATTTTTTAATGCTTGCCTTTGCGGTTTTATAAAAGCGGTTTATTCCTGCTCAAGCCAGTTCTTGCCTGAGGATACCTCGACGGTAAGAGGCACGCTTAAGCTTACGGCGTTCTCCATTTCTTCCTTTAGCACGGTACCTACGAGTCCGACGAGCTCGTCAGGGCATTCGACGATAAGCTCGTCGTGCACCTGCATTACTATTTTAGCAAGAGGAGCCTCTCGCTTCAGCCTTTCGTAAACCCTTATCATTGCAAGCTTCATAATATCTGCTGCCGTACCCTGAATGGGTGCGTTCATTGCAATGCGCTTGCCAAACTGTCTTTGAACGCCGTTTGCGGCACGAAGCTCAGGAATATATCTTCGTCTGCCAAATTCGGTAACTGTGTATCCCATATCCTTTGCATCGGCAACGACACGCTCCAGATATTCGCCAATAGAGGGATAATTCATAAGGTAGCTCTTGATATATTTCGTTGCTTCCGCGGAGGTTGTGCCTATATCCTTAGCGAGGGAGAAGCCGCTTATACCGTAAACTATTCCGAAGTTTACAGCCTTAGCTCGCTTTCTCATATCGTCGTTTACGAATTCCTCCGGGATATTGAATACTGCTGAGGCGGTTTTTCTGTGAATGTCCTCGCCCTCGATGAAGGCGTTTTTCATATTATAATCACCCGAAATGTGCGCAAGAAGCCTGAGCTCTATCTGTGAGTAATCCGCATCGACCAGAGTGTATCCGTCCTTGGCGATAAAATAACGCCTCATCTCCCGTCCCATTGCGGTTCTTATGGGAATATTCTGAAGATTCGGATCGGCACTTGAAAGTCTGCCCGTTGCGGTAAGCGCCTGCTTGAAATCGGTGTGAATTCTGTCATAGGAATCCACAAGCTTTGGCAGTGCCTGGGCGTAGGTTCCGCGTAGCTTCGTTACCTGGCGGTATTCAAGAATATCATCAATTATAGGTGAATATTGACGCAGATCTTCAAGAGTTTCGGCATCGGTTGAAAATCCGTTTTTGTTCTTTTTCTTGGCACAAGGTAAACCAAGCTTTACAAATAAGACCTCCCCGAGCTGTTTTGGTGAGTTGATATTAAATTCGCCGAGCGCCTGAAGATATATTCTTTCCTGAAGCTCATTTGCAAGCGCGTCGAGTGCGGAGGCAAACTCCGTCATGCCCTCGACGTTGATTTTGAAGCCGAGGCTTTCCATCTCGAAAAGAACTCTTATAAGAGGCAGCTCAAGCTCGTCGAGAACCCGCAAAAGACCGTCGGCGCGAAGCTCCTCGCGCATAATCTCTTCAAGCTCGTGCATAAGGTCGTGGCAACCGTCGGACAGCTCTACTGCTATGCCGAGATAGTTAAGAACGAGCGAGGCGAGGGTTGCTCCGCCACCGCCGGGATTTTTGACGTAGGAGTAGAGCATAAGGTCGTGAAGAATGGGCTTATCTCCTACGTATGCGCCTGCTTTGGCGAGAGTATGAAGAATGTGCTTTGCATCGTAGCAAATTATTCCGTCTGTGCGCGATAGTGCCTCTCCCAGCGCTTTGAGGCTGCCGTTGTAGCAATACGATTTGCCTT
>CAZDON010000081.1:4971-8889 GCA_964507065.1 uncultured Ruminococcus sp.
CAGCATATATATGCGGACCCGTCTTCACCGATAGCGAGCGCTATTTTTCCAACGAGAGCCTTGTCAAGGCAGTCCTCGGAAAGAGGTGTGCTTTCGAGTCTTTGTGGCTTTGCCTCTTTCGTGCCTCCCTCGGCATCACCGTCTGACTCACAGCCCTTGCTTTCGCGGCCCGGCGCTTGGGTGTCAGAGCTTGCATCGCTTGCGCTGAGCCCCAGCTTAGCGATAAAGCTGTTAAGCTCAAACTCGGTAAGCTTTCTGTAAAGCGCGCCTCTGTCCATAGGCTTTACGGCAAGGTCGTCAAGAGTAATTCCAAGGGGGACGTCCGTTATGATTCTAGCAAGCTCCCTTGAAAGATACGCGTCATCTCTGCAGTCGGCAAGCTTCTGTCTCGTGCCCTTGGTAATCGAGGGAGAATCGATATTCTCGTATACGCCGTCGAGCGTGCCAAACTCGGTAAGGAGCGCGGTAGCGCCCTTATCGCCGATTCCTCTGACTCCGGGAATGTTATCCGATTTATCTCCCATTATCGCCTTCATGTCCACGAATTGCTCGGGTGCGATGCCGAATTTTGCCGTAAATTCCTCGCGATGATAGGGAATTGTTTCGTGGGTTGAGGCGTATAGAACGGTAATTTTATCGTCTATAAGCTGAAAAAGGTCCCTGTCGCCTGATAGAATATAGCTTTCGAGGTCGTCGCGACCGTGTGCAAACGAGGCCACCGTGCCCTGAATATCGTCAGCCTCATAGCCCTCAAGCTCAAGAACTGTTATTCCGAGGAGTCTTAAGCAGTCCTTTAGATAAGGAAACTGCTCAAGGAGCTCAGGGTCGGTCTTTCTTCGCCCGGCCTTGTATTCGCTATACATTTTATGACGGAAGGTAGGAGCCTTCAGGTCAAAGGCAACAGCCGCGTAGTTGGGCTTTACGCTGCTAAGCTGCTTCAGAATAATGTTGAGCGAGCCGAAAAGGGCGTTTGTGTTCTTTCCGCTTCTCGTAGTAAGCGGTTTTACGCCGAAATAGGCTCTGTTTATAATGCTGTTGCCGTCGACAACGAGTATTTTCTTCATCGTAAATTCCTTTCGTGAGGTCCTTATGCGTCCGTCGTGGTGTCGGCGGGCGTTATATTTCCGTCCTCGTCCTCGGTGGTCTGTGAGGATTCAAGCGTTTTGGTGATTTCATCTGCGACTGACGAAGGGGCGTCGGATGACGTATCCGCGGCGTCCTCACCCTCGTCGGGAAGGGCTTGCTCGGCTCTTAAAGATTCTATAAGCTCCTCGTGCTCTCTTTTTGCGATTCTGTTGAGAAGTCTTATATATTCAAGCTTTTCTTCCTCTTCCTTTGCATTGAGGCATGCCTCCTGGTTGTCCGCATATTCACGCACGGTGGCAACTATTCCCGACTCTACGTCGGATTTCGCTCTGTCAAAGCTTATAAGACGCAAAATGACGAATACGCAAAAGGCAAATGAAAGCGCGACGTCGTAAATGCTGTTGGATACGGACTTGCCTGTTGCGAGATACACGATTATAGCGGGAATTGACGAGTATGCCGCAATTGAGGCGGAAATCAGTCCCATTGCAACGTAAGCGCGCGGAGCTTGTCTGTCAAGAGATATTCTCGTTTCAAAGAGCAAAAACAGCGAGCCGAAAAGATATGCCATCTGGTCGACGAGCTTGTTGGGGGCGTTTATCGGAAGTGATGCCTCGAAATAGAGGTATGCCGCGTAGGTCGCAAAGAATAGCACGCCGCAAATAGCAAAGCCTGCCCGTCCTGCGCTGTATCTCGCACTGTCGAGTGCTGCGCGGATTAAATATACAGCCGTCAGAAGCGACAGGGCAAAAATCGCCAGCTCAACTATCGAAAGCGGCTCTCTGAGGAGCGCGGAGGGCTGGGGAGGCAGCTTTCTTGAATTTACACGCACCAGCATAGAAATTCCAAGGAATACGGTGGCGCAGCCGAGCACCGCCGAGGCTACGTAGCCCTGCGTGCAGTTGAGCTCAAATCGAACCTTCATATTGCTCTTGCCTATGAAAACATAGGTGAAAAATAAGAAGCATACGCCGATGAGCATATAATTGGATACGCTGACAAGACTCTTTGAATTGAAGTAGCCGCTTGCAAAATCAAAGTCCTTTATAAGTGCGACGCATCTTATCGTAACCGTTGCAAGAAGAAAAATTATGAAAATAGGCAGGTACGAGCCTATTCTTTTGCTGCTTTTCGTCATTTTGGTGAAAAATCCTTCATTTATATAATATAATAGGGAGTGGCTGGGTGAGCGCCTTGAGTGGGCTGCACTGTCGCTTTTTTTGACTATTATATTTTACTATATAATTATTAACATTTTGTAAACAAATGAAAAGACGGGCAAAAATAACCTTTCACGACGTCATTTGGTGTGCAAAACGGTGTGCGATTTATGGGAAATGGGTTTTATTTGTGCGTTTTGCACAAATTATTATAGTAAAATGAGAGAAAATTTCTACAATAAAATTTTGGAAGAGATGTTGATTTTTAAAATATTATAGTGTATAATAGTCTCTGCTTGATATGCGATGATGCGGGAGGTGGCTACCCGAAGTATGCGTACGTATGTGCGTATATATAAGAGGTAGGGAATTTCCGCGGAGTATGTCCGATATTTAACCGGGCGGAAATAACTGTGTAAACCGATACGGTTCGTTTGCTGACTGCGGAGGAGGCTTTCGAATCGTTAGTGTTGGGTATCGTAAGATACGCCAGGCACAGTGTAAAACCAATTCGCCCTTCTTAATGCGGTCGAGCAAAATTTAAGAAGGAGGACAAGAAAATGGCACAGCAGAAAATCAGAGTGAGACTCAAGAGCTACGATTCGACCATCATTGATGCCGCAGCAGCAAAGATAGTAGACGTTGCAAAGAGAAATGGAAGCAAGGTTAGCGGTCCTATTCCGCTTCCTACCGACAGAGAGATCGTTACGATCCTTCGTGCGGTTCACAAGTACAAGGACAGCCGTGAGCAGTTTGAGATGCGTACCCACAAGCGCCTTATCGACATCGTAATTAACGATAAGAAGGTACTCGAGGCTCTCTTGAGCATTGAGCTTCCCGCAGGCGTTCAGGTTGACATTAAGCAGTAATTAAACGCTCAAAATCCGAGCTTCGGCTCAAAAGGGAGCTTCAAATCCCTCAAAACCACGACCTCGTGGTCAAGTTGGCGAGATCGCAAAATGCGAAAATTCAAACCCGTCAACCAATAACCTAATGGAGGAAAAAATGAAAAAGTGCATTATCGGCAAGAAGCTGGGTATGACTCAGATCTTCGATAGCAAGGGCAACGTGATACCCGTAACCCTGATTGAAGCAGGACCCTGCGTGGTAGCACAGAAAAAGACCGTTGAAACAGACGGCTATGCAGCAATTCAGCTTGCATACGAGGACGCTAAGGAAAAGAGCCTCACCAAGGCAGAACTCGGCCATCTCAAGAAGGCTGGCGTTTCTGCTAAGAAGCATCTCAAGGAATTCAGAGTTGACGACGTGGCGGCATACGAGGCTGGCTCCGTGGTAACCGTCGATACCTTCACCGCTGGTGACAAGGTCGACATCACAGGTATCACGAAGGGTCGCGGATACACTGGCTGCGTAAAGAGATGGGGACACCACATCCTTAGAATGACTCACGGTACAGGACCTATTCACCGTCAGCCCGGCTCGATGGGTGTTATCGACCCTGCGAGAATCTTCAAGAACAAGAAGATGCCCGGTCAGTACGGTAACGAGCAGGTTACTATTCTTAACCTTGAAGCGGTTAAGATTGACGCAGAAAAGAATCTCATCGCAGTAAAGGGCGCTGTTCCCGGTGCAAAGGGTGGCATCGTCTTTATTCGCGATTCGGTTAAAGCATAACGGAAGGAGGAATACACAATGCCTAATATGAAAGTTG
>CAZDON010000082.1:0-8872 GCA_964507065.1 uncultured Ruminococcus sp.
ATCGCAGTCGCTTCCGACGCTGCTCCGTTCGGGGGTTATAGTGCTTGCAGTACTGTTTATAATGCTTTATTACAGCCTTTGGCTGACGCTCGTGCTTCTTTTCGGAGTTGTAATTATGCTTCTGGTATCAAAGAAGCTTGGCGGTGGCTCGGCAAAGTACTTCGTGGGACTTCAGCGCTCGGTTGCTGGGCTTGAGGGCTATGCTCAGGAAATGATGAACGGGCAGAGAGTCATAAAGGTGTTCGGCAGAGAGGAGCGCTGCAAAGAAGAATTCCGCGCCCACGCTGAGCAGCTTTGCCGTGACAGCGGACGCGCTAACGCTTATGCAAATATGCTCGGACCTATAATAATGAATATAGGTAATATTATGTACGTCGTTATTGCTACGGTGGGCGGAGCCTTTATGCTTATCGACGGCTTTACTAACGTCAGCATATCGGGTATTGCTTATGGAATAAGCATTATAGTTCCGTTCCTTAATATGACGAAACAGTTTACGGGAAATATTAATCAGGTTTCCCAGCAGATTAACTCTATCGTAATGGCAATGGCGGGCGCTGGAAGAATATTCGAGCTTATAGATGAAGCGCCTGAGGCAGACGAGGGCTACGTTACACTCGTTAATGCGAGAGAAAATGCCGACGGCACTCTCACACCCTGTGAAAAGAGAACGGGCATCTGGGCGTGGCGTCATCCGCATTCGGACGGCAGCGTGACCTATACCAGGCTTCGCGGTGACGTCAGACTTAATGACGTTGACTTCTGCTATGACGAGGGAAAGCCCGTGCTTCATAACGTTGACGTCTATGCAGAGCCCGGACAAAAGGTTGCGTTCGTGGGCTCGACGGGCGCCGGAAAGACGACTATTACTAATCTTATAAATCGCTTTTACGATATAGACGACGGAAAGATACGCTACGACGGAATCAATATCAATAAAATCAAAAAATCAGACTTAAGACGCTCGCTCGGCATAGTTCTTCAGGAAACCAACCTTTTTACAGGAACGGTTATGGAGAATATCCGCTACGGAAAGCTTGAGGCGACGGACGAGGAGTGCATAGAGGCGGCAAGGCTTGCTGGAGCGGACGACTTTATAACGAGGCTTCCCGACGGATATGACACTCAGCTTACGAATAATGGCGCAAACCTGTCGCAGGGACAAAGACAGCTCATTGCAATAGCGAGAGCAGCGGTAGCAGATCCGCCCGTTATGATACTTGACGAGGCAACCTCGTCTATAGATACCAGAACCGAAGCAATCGTACAGCGTGGAATGGATAAGCTTATGGAGGGAAGAACGGTATTCGTAATTGCCCACAGGCTTTCAACCGTAAGAAATTCCGACGTTATAATGGTGCTTGAGCGGGGACGGATTATCGAGAGAGGGCCTCACGAGAAGCTTATTGCCGAGCGTGGAACCTATTATCAGCTTTATACAGGCGCGTTTGAGCTTGAATAATTACAGGAGAGAAATATGACGGTATGCTCGTTTACAGGCCACAGACGTATTCCCGATGATAGCCGAGCGGCACTTGTGGGATTGCTCGGCAGAGCCGTGGAATATCTTTATAATAACGGTGTGCGACGCTTTTGTATTGGCGGCGCCGTAGGCTTTGACACACTCGCTGCCAAAGAGGTGCTTCGTCTTAAGATGAAGCACCCCGACGTATCTCTCGTTTTGATTTTGCCGTGTCAGGATCAGGACGGTGCGTGGAGCGAGCGCGACAGAGAAATGTACTCCTATATACTGACCTGCGCAGATGAGGTTGAATATGTTTGTGACTCATACGAGCGAGGCTGTATGAAAAAAAGAAATAAAAGACTTGTCGATGCGTGTGACGTGCTGGTGGCATACTCGTATAAGGAGCGTAGCGGAAGCGCGCAGACTGTAAGGATGGCTAACGAGGCAGGCAAGACGGTATATAATCTTTTTGGAAAATTGTAATAAATAGGGCGGTGTGTAAATTATTATTTGCAAATCGCCCTATTTGTTTTGAAAAAATCGAAAAACATTTTTTGTTTTGTGAGAAAATATTAATCATAAATAATTCTGGTATTGACCGGTAAGCTTGAATTTTACTTCGGTTTTGAAAATAAAAATAATTTTTTTGAATAAGTGCTTGATTTTTTTTGTGCATTGTGCTATACTTATGGTAATAAATTGTTTATTATGGGCGTGGTGCACCCTGCATCGTGTGCTATATAAAGCAAGAATAAGACGCATTACTCTAAAAGGTGTGCGTAATTGAAGAAAGGAAGGCTTTCGACTTATGTTTGAGAGAATCGGCAGTATCCTCAGCTCGATAGCTGGTGCTAAGTACGACTTTGATATACTTGGCAACATTGCTGGCAGAATTTTTGGAAATATGGCAGCTAACGAGACGATAGCAGGAATATGGGAGGCAATCCTCTCGGCTATTTCACCATTCGCAGCATTCGTTCCCTTCGCGCTTATCATTCTTGCTCTTATCGAGGTGTTCTTCGGTAAGAAGCTTATCAATCTTCAGAAGTTCCTTGCTTGTGTGGTTGTGGGCTTCTGCTTCGGAGTTCACTACGTATCGCCGCTGATTAACAACATATTCAATCTTCCGCCTTACATATCAGGTGCGGTGATAGCACTCGTTGCGGCGGTTCTTTGTAAGTTCATCTACGTTGCAGGCTACGTTTTTGCGGCAGGCTACTCTGGATACCTTATCGCGTACAGCGGTGCTTACATACCTTTTCTTTCATCGGTTACAAAGGGAAATCTCATTATCTCGCTCGCGATCGCGCTTGCATTCGTTGCAGTTGCGCTTATCTTCCGCAAATACATAGAGATGTTCGGTACTGCGGCACTCGGCGGTTACTTCATTTCAAAGACCATAATCGCTAACTTCTTCGATTACAGAACTCTCGAGTTCTTAGGCGAGGTCGGTTGGATTGCAGAGCTTGTGCTCATTCTTGTTATAGCAATCGTAGGCTTCATAGTTCAGTACAAGACGAGAACCAGATATTAATTAATCTAAGGGACGGAATTAATCTTCCGTCCTTTTTGCTACTTCCGTGAGCGTATTTTATCGCAATATAATGAATTGTGTCGAAAAAAGCGGATAAAGCTTTTTTTGCTGTTGACTTTTTATTTATTTTACTGTAAAATATATGAAGAATAATTTAAGAGGAGACCTTGTATGGACAAGTCCAAGAAGCTGTCGCTTGCTAAAATCGCAAACGATGTCAGAGTCGGAATCGTCGAGGCCGTATATTCTGCAGGATGCGGACATCCCGGCGGTTCGCTGTCGATTGCCGATATTATGACCTATCTGTATTTTGAAGAAATGAGGGTTGACCCTGAAAATCCCAAATGGGATGACAGAGATAGATTCGTGCTGTCAAAGGGACATACCGCCCCCGCCCTTTATTCGGTTCTTGCGCAAAGAGGCTTTTTCCCTGTAGAAGAGCTTAAGACCTTAAGAAAAATTGACTCAAGACTTCAGGGACATCCTGATATGAAGGGAGTTCCGGGTGTAGATATGTCTACCGGCTCGCTTGGTCTTGGAATATCCGCTGCCTGCGGAATGGCACTTAGCGGTAAGGTATACGGCAAGGATTACAGAGTTTATACCGTAGTTGGTGACGGCGAGAGTGAGGAAGGACAGGTTTGGGAGGCAGCAATGTTTGCCGCTCACTATAAGCTTGACAATCTCGTATGCGTGCTTGACCTTAACGGCTTGCAGATTGACGGTAGCATAACCGAGGTTATGAATCCGACGCCTCACGATGAAAAGTTCCGTGCGTTTGGCTGGAACGTTATAGTAATTGATGCTCACGATTTTGACCAAATCGAGGCTGCCTTTATGCAGGCAAGGCTTCATAAGGGAAGACCTACGGCAATAATTGCAAGGTCGCTTAAGGGAAAGGGCGTTTCCTATATGGAAAATGCATGCGAGTGGCACGGCCAGGCTCCTAAGGAGGATCTTTACCGTGTGGCTATCGACGATCTTTCTAAAATTGCAGAAGGCTTAAAGTGAGGTAAATAACATGGCAGATAAGAAGGCTACCAGAGAGAGCTATGGCGCGGCGCTTGCCACCCTTGGCGAAAAATATGATTTTTTGGTGCTTGATGCAGACCTTGCGGCAGCTACCAAAACTGGAATGTTCAAGAAAAAGTTTCCTGAGAGATTTTTTGACTGCGGTATTGCAGAGGGCAATATGATGAGCGTTGCGGCGGGAATTGCCGCTACGGGAAAGACCGTATTTGCCTCAAGCTTCGCTATGTTTGCCGCAGGCAGAGCGTTCGAGCAGGTAAGAAATTCAATAGGCTATCCCAGACTTAACGTGAAAATAGGAGCTACTCACGCGGGAATTACCGTTGGTGAGGACGGTGCTACGCACCAGTGCAACGAGGATATTGCTCTTATGCGTACCATACCCGGTATGACGGTTATCTCTCCCGCTGATGCAGACGAGGCATACCTTGCGGTCGAGGCGGCTATCAACACAGAGGGACCTATGTACCTTCGCTTTGGAAGATATGCCGTACCTAACGTTACCGCCGCCGTCAAGAATTACAAATTCGAGATAGGCAAGGGCGTCGTTATGAGCGAGGGCACTGACGTAACTCTCGTTGCGACGGGCTTTATGGTTCACGTTTGTCTTGAGGCAAAGGAGCTTCTTCTTAAGGAAGGAATAAATGCCGAGGTTATAAATATACATACCGTAAAGCCTTTTGATTCAGCTCTTATCGTTGACTCTGCCAGAAAGACGGGCGCTGTCGTTACGGCAGAGGAGCATAGCGTAATCGGTGGACTTGGCTCTGCCGTTTGCTCGGCTCTTTGCGAAAGCTATCCCGTACCATGTGTCAAGGTTGGCGTTAACGATACCTATGGCAGAAGCGGCACTGTGCCTGAGCTTCTTGAGCTTTACGGGCTTACCGCAAAGAACGTTGCGTGCGCAGCAAGGCGTGCTGTCAATATGAAAAAATAATATCAAAAACCCGACCGTAAAGAGCATTCTCTCAAGGTCGGGTTTTTTAAAACTCACGGGCGTGAATATAAATATTTAAAAATATTATAAATTTTCAGGAAAAGTGTTTACAAACGACAAACTTTGAGTTAAAATATAATAAGATAATTATGGGGGTAAACAAGTATGCTATCAACAGAGAACAAGCGAGTTCTTATCAAGCTCTCAGGCGAGGCGCTTGCCGCAGGCGCGGACGGACAGCTCTACAATATGGAGCTTGTTGACGGAGTGGCAGGAGCGCTTCTCAGATGTGTCAATGCGGGCTATGAAATTGCCGTCGTCGTTGGTGCGGGAAATATCTGGCGCGGAAGGTCGTGCGCAGATATGGACAGGGTCGCTGGCGATAGAATGGGTATGCTCGCAACCGTTATAAACGCAATATGTTTAAAGGACGCAATTGAGCGTGCGGGCGGTAAGGCGCGCGTGCTTACGGCTGTTCCTATGTCACCTCTTGCCGAAAATTATTCGTCTGATTATGCCAAGGAATGCCTTTCAAGAGGTGAGATAGTCGTTTTCGGCGCAGGTCTTGGAATTCCTTTTCTTTCGACGGATACCACGGGCGCTGTGAGAGCTGCGGAGCTTTCCTGCTCGGCAATGCTTATGGCAAAGAATATCGATTACATATATACCGCCGATCCTAAAAAGGATATAAACGCTAAAAAGCTTACGCGTGTTAAGGGCTCAGAGGTTCTTGCTATGAATCTTAAGGCAATTGATGCTACCGCTACTGCATTTTGTCTGTCTGGCGGCATGCCGATTTACGTGTTCGGAATGAAGACTCCCGATGATATTGCAGACGCTGTAATGATGGGAAAGTACGGCACGGTTGTAATCCCCGAATAAATTTTTAATGCTTGAAATAACACAACAATAAGGAGATACGTTATGAAACTTGATACTAAAGATTATGAAGGCAGAATGATAAAGAGCGTTAACGCTTATCGCGAAAATCTCTCTACCATACGCGCAGGAAGAGCAACCCCCGATGTTCTCAAGAAGATTGAGGTTGACTATTACGGAGCACCCACGGGCATTTCGGTTATCGCTGAAATTAAGGTTACCGATGCGAGAACTCTTACTATCACTCCTTGGGATAAGTCCTCGCTCCGAGCTATTGAAAAGGGTATTCTTACTTCTGACCTTGGAATCAATCCTCAGAACGATGGCTCTTGCATAAGACTTATTTTCCCGCCTACAACCGAGGAAAGAAGAAAAGAGCTTTCAAAGCAGATAGCAAAGCTTGGTGAGGATGCTAAGGTTGCTATCCGTAACATAAGACGCGATGCTAACGATAAGACCAAGGATATGAAAAAGAAGTCGGAAATGACTGAGGACGAGGCGAAGAGCAGCGATAAGGCTATTCAGGACCTCACCGACAAGTACATTAAGGAAGTTGATTCTGTAACTGCTGCTAAAACAAAGGAAATAATGGAGCTTTGATTCCGTTTGACAAAAGGAGACTGTCTTGAAAAAAAAGAGTGCGTCACTTAATGCCGAGGGCAGACTGAATTCAGTTGCAATAATAATGGACGGAAACGGCAGATGGGCAAAGAATCGTCTTATGCCCAGAACCTACGGTCACAAGCACGGCGCTATGATTATTGAAAGAGTGCTTGAAATCTTCCGTGAATATAACGTGCATTATGTCACGCTCTACGCCTTTTCTACTGAAAACTGGAAAAGACCGAAGGAAGAGGTCGAAACCATAATGGACCTCTTTTACAAGTATCTTGACGAGGTAGCCATTCCTAAAATTATAAAAGAGGGCAATTTCTCTATGAGATTTATAGGGGATAAGAGCGCCCTTTCTGAAAAGCTGCGTAACAAGTGCATTGAGGTTGAGAATCTCGCAAAGGACCGCGAGTTCGTTTGTAACGTAGCTATAAACTACGGGGGTCGTGACGAGCTGGTTCACGCCTTCCGTAGCCTTGCCGGGAGTGGCGAGGAAATTACTGAAAGCAGCATATCGGATGCACTTTATACGAAAGGCACGCCTGACCCAGATTTGCTTATAAGAACGGGTGGCGATCTCCGTATATCGAATTTTCTTCTTTGGCAATGTGCATATTCGGAGCTTATATTTGTTGATACTCTCTGGCCTGATTTCGGCAGGGAGCAGATCGAGTATTGCATAAGGGAATTTTACAAGAGAAAACGCCGCTTCGGCGGACTTAACAAGGAGGAAAGCGAATAATGAAAACAAGAATTATTACAGCTGGAATAATTCTTCTCTTTCTTGCGCCGTTTGTTTTTCTTTCGCATACGGTGGTCTATCCTATAATGCTTGCGTGTGTATCCTTAATAGCGGCATTTGAGATTCTTCGTACCTTCGATTTTCATAAAAAGGTGCTCCCCTCGATACCTGCGTATCTTCTCAGCGCGGCGTTACCTCCGCTTGCATATTACATGTGTGGGAGCTTCGAAGGGCTTAAAAGGTTCGTACTTATCGCGTGTGCTTTGGTTTTCGCTGTAATGATATATCTTTTCGCACTGACCGTATTCCGTTACGGGCGCTATGGCTTTACAAAGCTTTCTGCGATGCTGGTTATGCTTATATATGCCGTAGTATCCTTCTCGGCAATGTCTATACTGCGCGTGCTTGATACTATCGGCTTTGCAATGCTTATGTACGTGTTTCTTGTTGCGTGGTTTACTGATATTTTCGCCTATTTCACGGGATATTTTCTTGGAAAACATAAGCTTTGCCCCGAGATCAGCCCTAAAAAAACTATTGAGGGCGCTGTCGGCGGAATAGTATTCAGCACACTTGCAAGCTTTCTTTTCGTATTTATAATGAGCCTCATTGATACTGCTCTCGTTCCTAATTATCTTGCGGTTGCAATATGTGCTCCTATTCTTTCGGTAATATCGCAGCTTGGCGATCTTTTTGCCTCGGCTGTTAAGAGAGAGTACGGAATAAAGGATTTTGGCTCTTTGCTTCCCGGACACGGGGGAATTATCGACAGGTTTGATTCAATTATGGCAGTATGTATGCCGCTTCTTGCGCTTACGCTTGTATTTCCGATATTCGGCGAGGGGCTGCTCTTTGCATAAAGGCATACAAAACGCCGAGTCTTAAACTTCTGGGCTGTCTCAATTTATCTGAGACAGCCTCATTTAACAAAGCTATGAGATATTGTGTTCTTGTGGAGGGGTTATGAAAAAAACGGTTGCAATTCTTGGCGCGACAGGCTCTGTCGGAACGCAGGCGCTTGACGTCGCAAGAGCCGGAGGCTACAGAGTTGATTTTATTTCGGTAGGTTCAAATATTAATCTTGCAGAGCAAATCGCGAGGGAGTTTTATCCCAGTGCCGTGGCAGTTGCCGACGAGGCGCGCGCAGGCGAGCTAAAGACTCTTCTTGCTGATACCGATATCAAGGTCCTTTCAGGTGAAGAAGGAATTGTCGAGGGAATTTCTGCATCCGGCGCAAATACCGTCGTGAACTCGATTTTGGGTGAGGCGGGACTTATACCATCTCTTGCCGTTATTGACGCAAAAAAGCGTCTTGCACTTGCAAATAAGGAATCGCTCGTTATTGCGGGTGATATAGTAATGGGCAGGGCATCGGCCAATGGAGTTGAAATACTTCCCGTTGACAGTGAGCACTGTGCAATATATCAGTCCTTGAAATCAGGCAGACCCTCCGAAATCAAGCGCTTGATTTTAACAGCGTCGGGAGGACCGTTTTTCGGCAAAACCAAGGACGAGCTCCGCTCGGTCACGCTCTCGCAAACTCTGGCACACCCAACCTGGAAAATGGGCAAAAAGATTACGGTTGATTCGGCAACTCTTATGAATAAGGGCTTTGAGATTGTCGAGGCGTCGCATCTTTTCGGCATAGGCTCGGACAGAATCAGGGTTCTTATT
>CAZDON010000083.1:0-8689 GCA_964507065.1 uncultured Ruminococcus sp.
CATACACTCAATAAGCTTATCGGTTATTTCAGCACACTTCATCCACGGTCTTTGCTCAAAGGGTACTACGTCGGAGGGTATTTCTATATAGGTTTCAAGCGCATCTGAGAACTTGCCAGACTTGTTACCGTTCCAGAAATAGGTTACGTGACCGTACTTCTGAGTTTCTGAAATAGCAAGCTGGGATACACCGGAATTTACAAGATACTCAGACATAGTATTGGTGATTTCAGGAGGATTTACAAGATATCTTGACGGAATATGGAGGTCACCGTCGTATTCAAGCATTCCCGCATAGGTAACCTTAGGCACGCGAACGCGGTCGAACTTATCAAACTCATCACCGCTCTCAAACGCCTTTGATATCTCAATAGAACGGTCGCCGCGGAAATTGTAGAATACCACGCTATCGCCGTCCTCAACCGTACCGACGGGCTTGTCGTCCTTTGCAATAACAAACGGGGGGAGATCCTGGTCTATTACCTTATACTCATTTCTGTAAGTGACGATAGCCTCCTCAGCCGACGCGAATGTGCGCCCATCTCCAAGTACGTGAGTCTTCCAGCCAGCCTCAACCATACTCCAGTTAGCCTCATAACGGTCCATTGTAATCTGCATACGACCGCCACCCGAAGCGATAAGCGCATCTACGCCCTGAGCTCTGACACCCGCAAGATATTCCTCAAAGGGTCTTACGTAGTCAAGTGCGCTCGTTTCACCGACGTCACGTCCGTCAAGAAGGATATGAACGCGGATTTTCTTAACACCGTCCTTTACCGCATTATCAATAAGCGCGGTAAGATGGTCGATATGCGAATGAACGTTTCCATCAGAGAAAAGTCCAAGAAAATGAAGCGTTGAGTCCCCCGCAAGTACGCCATCAACGATTTCACGCCAAGCCTCCGAGGCAAAAAGCTTTCCCGTTTCGATAGACTGAGAAACAAGCTTCGCTCCTTGAGCGAAAACCTGACCTGAGCCAAGCGCGTTATGACCCACCTCAGAATTACCCATATCGTCATCCGAGGGCAGACCGACAGCCGTTCCGTGTGCCTTTATTTTAAGGGTAGGATAGTTTGCCATAAGCATATCAAGCGTAGGAGTGTGCGCTGCAGCAACGGCATTTGCACCGTTGTCAGGTGCAATTCCAACACCGTCCATTACTATCGTGAGAAGCGGGCCCTTAACTCCCGAAAAATTACTGAGCTTTTTTAAAGTTGCCATATCTTTGCCTTTCTTAATTAAATATCTGCATCTTTCAGATAAAGATGACCGTAATCCGTGATAAACTGCTTACGCTCAGCAAGAGAATCGCCAAGCAAAACATCAAACATCTTTGCAGTAGCCTCTGCATCCGCAGGCGTTACCGCGATAAGACGGCGCGTCTTGGGACTCATAGTAGTACGCTCCATCATATCAGCATCGTTTTCACCAAGTCCCTTTGAGCGCTGGAGAATATATTTTTTCGTACCGAGCTTTGAGATAATATCATCCTTCTCACGCTCGTTATATGCAAAAAAGGTATCCTTACCGCACGTAATCTCAAAAAGAGGTGACTCGGCAATGAAAATCTTTCCCTTTTCAATAAGAGTGGGAAGAAGTCGGTAAAACATCGTAAGAAGAAGCGTTCTTATCTGGAAGCCGTCCTCGTCAGCATCGGTACATATTATTATCTTATTCCATTTCATATTGGAATAGTCGAAGGTGGATATGTCACCAGGCTTCTTCGTCTTAACCTCAACTCCGCATCCTATTACACGAAGAAGGTCAACGATAATATCGCTGGCGAAGATCTTTTCGTACGAGCTTTTCATACAGTTAAGAGTCTTACCTCTTACAGGCATAATTGCCTGGAATTCGGCGTTTCTTGCCTGCTTACAGCTTGACATAGCCGAATCACCCTCAACTATATATACCTCGCGGATATCAGGATCCTTTGAATGACAGGTTACGAACTTCTCCACTCGGTTGGATACGTCCATAGTACCCGCGAGCTTTTTCTTCACGTCGCGAAGAGTGAAGTCTGACTTCTCTCTTGCTCTCATATTTATGAGGACCTGATTTGCTATAATCTCCGCAGCGGTATGATTCTCTACAAGATAAATTTCAAGATTAGTCTTGATAAAATCAGTCAGTGCCCTTTGTATAAAGGAGTTGGTAATGGATTTCTTAGTCTGGTTTTCATAAGAGGTCTGAGTCGATGCCGAGTTGACAATTACGACGAGGTTTTCCATAACGTCGGTAAAGCTCACCTTACCCTCGTTCTTGGTATACTTGCCCTGCCCCTTAAGATACTTGTCAATAACGTATGCAAACGCATTTTTTACAGCCTTATCGGGTGCACCGCCGTACTCAAGGAAAGAGGAATTATGATAATACTCAGCAAGCTTATCCTTTGAAAAGCAGAAGATAATCTCAGCCTTGAGCTTATAATCCTTCATATCCTCGCGGTCGCGTCCCTCGGTTTCAAACGACCAGAAAACAGGCTGAGTCAGCTGCAGTCCCTCGGTTACCTCGTTCACATAATCCGAAATACCGTTCTGATAATAGTACTCGGATTTTTCGAACTTACCCTTTGCGGTTTCGATTTCAAGAA
This sequence comes from uncultured Ruminococcus sp., assembly GCA_964507065.1. Classification (GTDB taxonomy): domain Bacteria; phylum Bacillota; class Clostridia; order Oscillospirales; family CAG-272; genus UBA1740. The sequence continues at coordinate 2,594 of CAZDON010000083.1, forward strand.
TAAACTTAATTCCGCCGTTGACGAATGCCTGGCGGCGAAGAGTCTCGCGAAGAAATTCCGCGGAAATATCTATTTCCTTAAAGACATCAAGATCAGGAAGCCATCTGATGATAGTACCGTGCTTTTTCTCGCCGGGTTCGATATCCCTGACGGCAAGCTCTCCCACAGCATTACCGCGCTTGAAGTTCATCTCCGATAGAGTCTTTCCGTTATAGGACTTTACGTTCATATATTTGGACGAATACTGTGTCGAGGTAGCACCCAGACCGTTAGTTCCAAGTGAAAACTCGTATACCGAATCTCCGCTGTCGTTGTCGTACTTACCGCCAGCATAAAGCTCGCAGAAAACGAGCTCCCAGTTCCATCTCTGCTCCTTTTCATTGAAGCCAAGCGGAACACCGCGTCCAAAGTCCTCTACCTCAATTGACAAATCAAGAAATTTTTTTACAATAATACGGTTTCCGAAGCCCTCTCTTGCCTCGTCGACAGAGTTAGCAAGAATTTCTATAAATGAATGCTGACATCCAACGATATCGTCAGATCCGAAAATAACAGACGGCTTTTTTCTGACTCGGTCAGCGCCCTTAAGCGATTTTATGCTTTGTTCGTTATAGTCCTTTTTCTTAGCTGCCACAAAAAATACGCCCTTTCAATAAAATCAAAACAAGTATAGCATATAAAATATTTTTTGTCAATAAATGAAAATTATATTTAATGCTTGAAAATTCAATGCTAATATGCTAAAATTAATTTAATCGTACGACTTACAGTTAACAAAGAAACATAAGAAAGAGAAAATTATGAAGCTATTAATTTGCTCGGATATACACGGTGACTACGAAAGCGCACTCGCGGTAATTTCAGCGAAAGAAAAACACTCTGCTGATAAAATCGTGATTCTCGGTGATATTCTTTATCACGGCCCACGAAACGACCTGCCAAGCAGCTATGCCCCCAAAAAGGTTATAGAGCTACTTAACAATCATAAAAACGACCTTCTTTGCGTAAGAGGAAATTGCGACACCGAGGTTGACCAGATGGTGCTTGAATTTCCCGTGCTTGCCGACTATGCGATAATCAACACCGACGGTCTTACGATGTATCTTACTCACGGACATAAATTCGGACTTGATAATCCACCACCTATGCAGACTGGTGATATATTACTGTGTGGACATACCCACGTATGCACGAAAGTTAATTTCGGTCAGGATAACGCATATCTCAACCCAGGCTCGATTGCAATCCCCAAATGTGATACTCCCCGTTCATATATGGTATATGAAAACCGAGTATTTACTCTCTACGATATAGACGGAAGCATAAAAAAGGTATACAGCTTCTGAAAAACACCATAATTCTCAAAGAAATCAGGATTTTTTCTTTAATAAACACCAAAAAACGACACCAGTGCAAAAAGAGATATACCGTTCTCTTTAAGTCTAGTGTCATTTTTTATTTTATGACCTCTTATTCTTTCTTGATGCCCTTCCGCCCTCCAGAATTTTTGCAACAAAGGTTCTATGCACCTTCATCGCGCCCACAGGGCAGAACTCCTGACAGCAGAAGCACAGTATACATTTGGTGCGGTCAATAATTGCTTTTTTCTTGTCTATCGTTATTGCCTTCGCCGGACATATATCCGCGCATTTTCCGCAACCGATGCACTGCTTTTTCTTAAGCTTCGGGCGAGAGGTCAACGCCGCCTTCGCGACGCTGCCGAAAATACCGCCAAGCACGCTATCGGAGCTGCCACGGAATAGTAAGCTGCGCGAAAGGCCGACATTATCGAAGTCCTTTACGAAAAAGTCGGAAATATCACCGAAAACGTTAAGCTCACCTACATCCTCGGGAATCAGTCCCCTTTTCTGAGCCTGAGCTATGGTCGGCACACCCTTAGGGTCAAGACCAACTATACTTGAGCATACAAGGTCGAGCTTATGAGAAGAAAGCGATGCGGCAATACATCCAACAGGTCTTGGCGTCCCCTGAGTAGGGCCGTTACCCTCCATCGCTACTATTGCATCGCATACCGCAAAGCTTGGCTTGAAGTATTCACCAAGGTCGATTATCATATCGGCAAACGCTTCGTAGCTCGGATATCTGAAATGATACTCAGGCTTCATCGTTCCTGGTATTGTGCCGAACATATTTTTAGCCGCGCACGAAAGCGCCATCATACCGTGAGTCTTAAGCTTGCAAGCGTCGATAATAACATCAGCGTTATCCAGATAACCCGTGTAGGTAAAGGTTTTGCAGGCTACGGCATTTTCATAATGTGCGAAGGATTCTGAAAAATCACGGTTAAGTGTTGCTCCGTGAGCCTCACATTCGTAAAGCCCGCAGTTTTTATAAACTCTCTCAACAAAGCTTTGATTGTAAAGACCTCCCGGCGAATCTCCTATAACAACCGAAGCTGCCCCTCTTTCAAGAGCAAGCTCAGTCAAGGCAATGAGCACCGACGGATGAGTTGTTGTAGCCGCATCGGGAGCATGAGCGCTGACGAGATTTGCTTTTATAGCAACTCTATCGCCTGCATTAATTGTTTCAAGTGCCCCCACCTTTGTAAGAGCCTCGCGAACCGCAGCCTTTACTTCAGATAGCCCGTAGCTTTCGCACCTAACAAGAGAAACCTCGTGCATACAATCCTCCTATCGCAACGTAACTTTATTTAATTTTAGCATATCTTCCTCAAAAAAGCCATAGATTTTATAAAAAAAGCGAGGCATTTTATGAACGGTATAGCATATTATAACGGAATTTTTTCTACTCCCGACCAAATCAGGATTCCGCTTTCCGACAGATCGGTTTATTTTGGCGACGGTATTTACGACGCGGCAATTGCCCGTAATGGAAAAATATATCTTGCAGATGAGCACATAAGGCGTTTTTTCAAAAGTGCCGTGGAAATAGGACTTGATACCTCGGATATAAGAGCCGGACTTCCGAAGCTTCTTGAATCAATTGCAGCAAGACAAAAGACGGCAGATTCGTTTTTATATTTTCAGCTTACACGCGACGGTGGTGTACGGAAGCACGCATTTTCCCGTGATTCAAGAGTCAATCTCCTCATTACTCTGACGCCTATTCCTCACCCCGATATAACCAAGCCACTCAGGGTTATGACAAGACCCGACGAAAGACATAGCCTTTGTCATATAAAGACGCTGAACGTGCTTCCTGCCGTGCTTGCGTGTGCAGATGCCGAGTGCGCAGGCTATGACGAAGCCGTGCTTATACGCGACGGAATTGTTACCGAGTGCTCTCATTCGAGTATTTTCATTGTTAAGGACGGAAGATTGATAACTCATCCTCTTAACAACCGTATTCTGCCCGGGATAATGCGAAAAAAAGCTATCGAAATCGCAAAGCTTGCAGGTATTCATTGCGAGGAGCGCTGTTTTACGAAAGATGAGCTGTATTCCGCTGACGAGGTGCTTATTACCAGCTCCTCAAGACTCGGTGCGGCGGTAAGAATTGTCGACAGCGTTGAATACCCAATAAATCGCGGCGGAATTTGCGAGCTTCTGCTACGGGAGATGTATTCGGATTACCTGCATCATACCGTTTGATATAAAATTAACAAGCTCTCTTCCTTTTTTATTATAAAAATATATATAAACGCTATTGAAAAATGACGAAAAGTGTGTTATAATATTAACGATGTTATAAAATCAATATATTTAACTGCTAATTCAGCAGCAAAATACAAGGAGGACAAAATAATGCTCAAGAAACTTTCGACAATTCCGTTTTGCGGTACACCCGAGCAGCAGAAGAGGCTCGATGCCGTTATCGCAGCGGCAAAGGGCGACAAGAGCCGTCTTATGGGCGTAATGCAGGAAGCACAGGATATTTACGGTTATCTTCCCATTGAGGTTCAGAATATGATAGCTGAGGGTATGGACGTACCGCTTGAAAAGGTATACGGAGTATCTACCTTCTATGCTCAGTTCTCGCTTACTCCCAAGGGTGACCATCACATCTCGGTTTGCCTTGGTACTGCGTGCTACGTAAAAGGCTCAGGTGAGATTTACGATAAGCTTCAGGAACTTCTCGGAATAGGCGGTGATGAGTGCACCACCGACAGAAAATTCTCTCTTACCGCATGCCGATGCATCGGTGCGTGCGGACTTGCTCCCGTTCTTACCGTTAACGAAGAGGTTTACGGTCGTATCGGCGCTAAGGACGTAGAGGGTATCCTTGCTAAATACAGATAATTCAGGTACTGAGTTATGAAAATCAGTACGATGAAGGACCTGCTCGACGCAAGAGTTCTTTGCTGTGAGGATAAGCTGGATAAGGAGGTAAGCTCCGCTTTCGGCTGCGACCTTATGAGCGATGTGCTCGCCTACGTAAACGATCAGGCGGTATTGCTTACGGGTCTTGTAAATCCTCAGGTTATCAGAACCGTCCTTATGATGGATATGAGCTGTATCGTATTTGTACGCTCAAAGACTCCCACTGAGGAAATGCTCGAGCTTGCCAGAGAAAACGGCATAGTAGTTATGACTACCGAAAAGACGCTGTATAATTCCTGCGGATTGCTTTATAGCAACGGGCTTTGCGGCAGATAGGCGGTACATAATGAGCGAGGAATTAGTTTTCAGATTTGAGGTCGACGGAGATGATTTTACCTCCGCCGGTCAGGCATCGGTTCAGGTAAAGAAGAACTTAAGATCTCTCGGAATCGATGCAGAAACTATAAGACGAGTTTCCATTGCTATGTACGAGGGTGAAATCAATATGGTCATTCACGCAGGAGGCGGCATCGCCGAGGTAAGAGTGACTGAGGATTATATCGAAATCATACTGGATGACAAGGGTCCTGGTATAAAGGATATCGATCTGGCCATGCAGGAGGGATTTTCCACCGCACCCGATCAGATACGCTCGCTTGGATTCGGTGCAGGAATGGGTCTTCCAAATATGAAGCGGTATACCGATTATATGAATATTACATCCGAGCTTGGCATTGGAACACGCATCGTAATGAGAGTAAATACCAAGGAGATATAGGATGCATAACACCTATCTACACTCTGTTCTTCTTGATGAGAGCAAATGCACGGGCTGCACAGCCTGTCTTAAGCACTGCCCCACCGAGGCAATCAGAGTTAAAGGCGGCCATGCGGTTATAAATCCCGAACGCTGTATTGACTGTGGTGAGTGTATAAGGGTTTGCCCTCATAAAGCAAAAAAAGCTACCTTCGGCAAGATTACGAATATGGAACGCTTCAAGTGGAAGATTGCGCTCCCCGCACCGACGCTTTACGGTCAGTTTGATAATCTTGATGACATTGACTATGTACTTAACGGACTTCTTAACATCGGCTTTGACGATGTTTATGAGGTATCCAAGTCTGCCGAGCTTGTATCGGCATACACAAGACTTTATCTTAAGCTTGACGACGTTGCAAAGCCTGCAATAAGCTCGGCTTGCCCCGTTGTAGTCAGGCTTATATCGCTGAGATTTCCGTCACTTGCGGATCACGTCATACATATGCTTCCGCCTATGGAGGTTGCGGCTAGGCTTGCGAAGGACCGCGCAAAGCGCGAGCATCCTGAGCTTTCCGACGAGGATATCGGAGTTTGCTTCATATCCCCCTGCCCCGCTAAGGTAAGCTACGTTAAAAACGGATTCGGTCCGAGAAAAAGCCTTGTTGATGAGGTTATTTCGATTAAGGACGCCTATTTCCTTCTCATAGGAAAGATGAAAAAGGACGGTGAGCTTCAGCATCTTACACAGTCGGGCAGAATCGGACTCGGCTGGGCGCGCTCAGGCGGTGAGGCTACCGCGATATTCAATGACAACTATCTTGCGGCAGACGGTATAGACAACGTCATACACGTTCTCGACCTTATTGAAAACGGTAATATACCGCCGCTTGATTTCATTGAGCTCAATGCCTGTACGGGCGGATGCGTAGGCGGTGTGCTTACGATACAAAATCCCTTTGTTGCCAAGGCGCGAATGCAAACACTCAGGAGATATTTACCGATTTCTCAAACCACTCTTTCGAAAGATGAAGAGTATATTCCCGATTACTATTTGTTCGACGAGCTTCCTAAATACGCTCCGATGAACAGACTTTC
>CAZDON010000084.1:0-8443 GCA_964507065.1 uncultured Ruminococcus sp.
TATACAAATAATTACTTACTGTAAGCTCAAGAACAGCATCTCCAAGAAATTCAAACCTTTCGTTTGACGGAAGATTAAGTCCCTTGCTCTTGTATTCATTAGCATATGATGAATGTGTAAGTGCAGTTTGCAAAAGCTTTTCGTCAGAAAAGCTATAATTCAAGTCTGAAAGAAGCTTATCAAAGCTTTTACCGATTGCCATAATTTCTCCGTGATTTATTACTGTGAATCGACAGGGCCGTAAAGCTTATCCGCATCAGCAAGAAGCTTCTTTTCGTCATAATCCTCAGCAAAGCTGGTGATATCTGCATTCATACCCGTGTTTACGAAGAAAATCGCCTGTCTTACAGCGTTTTTAATGGCCTTGGCATCTGACGAGCCGTGTGCCTTTATTACGGGCTTTGATATGCCGAGAAGCGGTGCGCCACCGTGCTCCGATGAATCAAATCTGTGCTTAATCTCACGGATTTTATTCTTCATAGTCAGCGTCGATACCTTCGTCGCGATATTCGTGCAAAGTACGTCCTTGAGTAATCCTAACAGAAATTTACCCATTCCCTCGACCGATTTCAGGAAGATGTTACCTGAAAATCCGTCGGTAACAAGCACATCGCATACGCCAAACGGCACGTCCTTGGACTCAACGTTTCCGACGAAATTAAGTCCGCTTTCAGAAAGAAGCTGATACGACTCAATCTGAAGGCTGTTACCCTTATTGTACTCCGTGCCGTTGTTAAGCTGACCTACTCTCGGTCTGTCAAGACCGTAAATCTTTTCCATATATTTCGCGCCCATAAAGGCAAATTGAACGATATTGTCCGAGGTCACCGTAAGGTTTGCACCCGAATCCATCAGAAGAACGGGACAGGACAAAGGAAGAATTGACGCTATTGCTGCGCGGTTGATACCCGGTATACGCTTAACGACAAGCGTAGCTCCCGTAATAAGAGCTCCCGTATTACCCGCGCTGACGAATGCATCACCCTCACCTGCGGCAAGCATTTTGAGTCCAACGTTCATAGAACAGTCACGCTTCTCACGAACGACAGCCATAGGCTTGTCCTCCATCGTAATGACCTGACTTGCGTGCTTAATCTGTATATTACCGAGCACGAGCTCATTTGTTACGACGGTATCGGAAATTACGTTCTCATCTCCGACTATTACTATTTCGTGCTCTTTATACTCTTCAGCGGCAAGTATAGCACCCTTAATTATTTCAAGCGGAGCATTATCACCGCTCATTACATCTACGATAATTCTCATAAATACAGCTAAATTACGAGCGTCTTTATCATCTCAAGTGACCTTTCTGAATAAGCCTCGTTTCTTTTAGCCTTACCTCCCTTTACTTTTTTATCAAGTGGGGCAATTATGCCAAAATTAGCATTCATAGGCTGGAATTTTTTACTGACTCCCCCTTCGCTTACGTATGCGGCAAGCGCACCTATAACGGTTTCCTTGGGGAAAATTATTCTATCCTTACCAAGAGCTGTCATTGCGGCGTTAACTCCCGCGACAAAGCCCGAGGACGCGCTCTCTACGTATCCCTCTACACCTGTCATTTGCCCGGCAAAAAAGACATTAGGCATCGACCTCATGGAATAGTCGGAATTAAGTATATCAGGGGAATTAATATAAGTATTTCGGTGCATAACACCGTATCTGAAAAATTCGGCATTTTCAAGTCCCGGAATAAGTCTGAAAACCCGCCTCTGCTCCGCAAAGGTAAGATGAGTCTGGAAGCCGACGAGGTTATACATAGTTCCCTCAATATTCTCGCGGCGAAGCTGAACGGTTGCGTAAGCATCCTCTCCCGTCGTGGGAAGCGGCAGACCCACAGGCTTCATCGGACCGAACCTGAGCGTATCGTATCCGCGCGATGCCATAACCTCAACGGGCATACAGCCCTCGAATACGGTAAGCTCCTGCTCCTTTTTGTCAAAATCCTTAAGCTCTGCTACCTCTGCAGAAACGAGAGCCTCATAGAAAGCATCGTACTCTTCCTTAGTCATAGGACAGTTGAGATAGTCGGTAGGCTCACCCTTTCCGTATCTCGACGCAAAAAACGCAATATCGGTATTGACCGTGGAAAAATCCACGATTGGCGCGGCAGCATCAAAGAAATGAAGTTCATTTCCAAGTGCAAGCTCGCTTACGGTCTTTGCCATTTTATCCGAAGTAAGAGGCCCAGTTGCAATCACGGTAATCTCGTCTGGATTTACGGTATATCGTTCCTCACTTACCAAGGTAATGTACGGATTGCTAGTTATCTTTTCGGTAACGTACGCCGAAAACTTCTCTCTGTCAACGGCAAGCGCCGCACCCGCAGGCACACGGTTCGCATACGCCGCCTCCATAATCAGTGAGCCGAGTGAAAGAAGCTCCTCCTTGAGCAAACCCACCGCATTACTTAATTGATTTGAGCGCAAGGAATTGGAGCAAACAAGCTCACACAGCTTATCAGAATGATGTGCGGGAGATTTTTTCTCAGGCTTCATCTCGTAAAGGGTCACGAAAACGCCACGCCTTGCGAGCTGATATGCGCACTCGCAGCCCGCAAGCCCCGCACCTATAACTACTACTCTTTTCTTGTCCATATCAGTCACTCGTTATATCTTCTGTGCGAGTATAGTCACACGCCTTATTCTTACATATAACTGCACCGCGGGATTTCCTGTAATACAGCATCTCACCGCACTGAGGACAGCTCTCGTCAAGAGGCTTATCCCAGGATGAAAAATCGCATGCAGGATAGCCAAGACAGCTATATATGAGACTGTTTTCCTTGGTGTATCTTCCCACGAGCTCATTCTGACATTTAGGGCACTTGACACCAAGGCTTACCGTCTTTTGCTTGGTAAATTTACATTTAGGATAATTAGAGCAAGCGTAGAATACACCAAACTTTCCGCGTCTTTCTACCATAGGCGAGCCGCAAAGCTCACAATTGAAGCCTGCCATAACAAGCTTCTTCTCTTCTCTCTTGACCGGAGCGCCGTCCTTATCAACGGTTGCGGTGCCTCTGCACTTGGGATAATCGGGGCACGCAAGGAATCTACCGAATCTTCCCGTTTTATAAACCATCTTTTTTGCGCAAGCAGGGCAATCGTACTCACTCTCCTGAAGCGGCACCTTAGTTGATTTTTCACGGCTTGCCTCAAGAGCGAGCTTAAGCTCACTGTCAAATTTCTTCCAGAATTCACCGATTACGTCAACGATCGTTTCCTCACCGTTCTCAATTGAATCAAGCGAATCCTCCATTGATGCCGTAAATTCGTAGTCTACTATTTCGGGGAAATGCTCCTTCATAAATGAGGTAGTGATTTTTCCGAGCTCTGTTCCAACTAGAGCCTTGCCCTCGCGTCTTACGTAATCTCTTGATATAATAATTGAAATTATAGGGGCGTAGGTAGACGGTCTGCCTATGCCGTTTTCCTCTAAGAACTTGATAAGAGATGCCTCGGTATATCTTGCAGGCGGCTCAGTGAAATGCTGCTCAGATTTTACGTCACCGTGGCTTAGAATCTCACCGCGTACTACCTCAGGGAGCGCCGTAAGCTCCTCATCCTCACCATCCTCGTCATCTACACCGTAGACGGACATATAACCCGCAAATTTTACCGTGTGACCGCCTGCCTTGAAAATATAACCAGAGTTTTCTATATCAAAAGATACAGTATCAAGAACGGCAGGTGACATCTGGCTTGCGATAAAGCGCTCCCATATAAGCTTATAGAGCTTATACTGGTCTGTTGTCAGTGCACGCTTTACATCCTTAGGCTCAAGCGTTATTATAGAGGGGCGAATTGCCTCGTGCGCATCCTGTGCACCGTTTTTTGACTTATAGATACGCGCGCTGTCGGGAAGATACGCATCTGTATAATTTGATTTTATATATTCAGCGCAGGTCCTTTGTGCCTCCTCGGAAATTCTGGTCGAATCGGTACGCATATAGGTTATAAGACCTACGAAGCCGCCCAGTGCCGCACCAAGATTAAGTCCGTCGTAAAGCTCCTGAGCAATTTTCATAGTCTTAGCTGACTGAAAGCCAAGACGCTTTGACGCCTCCTGCTGAAGAGTAGAGGTCGTGAATGGGGCTGAGGGCATTTTCTGTCTTTCCGTGTGCTTGACGTTTTTTGCCTTGAACTGTCCGGCACCGACCTTTTCCATTACCTCACTCGCCATTTTTTCATCCTCGAGTCTGATTTTACCGCGCTTATCACCGTAAAATCTGGCAACGATAGAGTCACCGCTGGCAGCGGTAAGCTTTGCCTCAATAGTCCAATACTCCTGTGGAACAAAAGCCTTTATTTCACTCTCACGCTCAGCAATAATTCTTGCTGCAACAGACTGCACTCGCCCGCCCGAAAGTCCGCTTCCTATGCTTTTCCAGAGAACCTGGCTTAAATTAAAGCCAACAAGACGGTCAAGAATCCTTCTTGCCTGCTGGGAATTTACTAAATCTATATTTATTTTGCGAGGTGATTTAATAGCCTGCTTAACCGCATTCTTTGTTATCTCATTGAAGCAAACCCTGCAGGCTCTGTCCTCAGGAATGCCGAGCTCCTTTGCGATGTGCCACGAAATTGCCTCTCCCTCACGGTCAGGGTCAGTTGCAAGAAAAATCTTTGTAGCTCCCTTTGCATCACGCTTGAGCTCCTTGATTACGTCACTCTTGCCTCTTATGTTGATATAATGAGGCTCAAAGCCGTTTTCAACGTCAATGCCAAGCGAGCTTTTGGGAAGATCTCTTATATGTCCCTTTGAGGCTACAACCTTGTAGCTGGAGCCCAGATAACCCTTTATAGTATTTGCTTTTGCGGGTGATTCAACAATTACCAGATTTGCCATCGTTTTGTTTGACCTAATACAAGCCTTTCATACTTAAAATTTAATTCTTCGCTTTACTCTCTCGGACGGAAGCATCTCAATGCAATGAAGTGCATCAAGCTTAAAAAGAATACGCAATACCTCTTTTATGGTATAACCGTCTGTGCAAAGCGATTCAACCGAGCAATCTCCCTCGGCAGGAATATTTTTATATACCTTCAGCATATCAACGTCGAATTTTGCAACGTCTGCCTCAGGTGTCATAGACTCCGATGCCCCGTGTGCAGGTGTGTCAGTTGTCTTTATTTCCCCCGACTCAGGATTAACAGGCGAGTGTGCCTTGTCTGTCACGGCAAGCTCCTTTTTCCTTGCGGGCAATCCAGGAGATCCTTTAGTCCCCTTGAAGATTCCGTCCGACGGTGCAACACAGCTTACCTTCATCTGACAAAGCCACTCGTACATATCGACCTTAGGCATATCGGGCAAAAGAAACCTGTTAAGCTTTCCGCCGCATATGAAATCAAAATCGTCTATTACATCCTCTGCCATAAGAATGAGCTTGGCACCGTTCCTTATAAGAATATTACCAACCTCACTGTTTTTATTACCGACGTTACCGGGAAGTGCATAAATCTTTCTTCCCTGCTCTCTTGCGTGCCTTGCGGTAAACAAAGCACCACTGCGTTCTCTGCCCTCAATGACGATAACCGCTCGGCATAGTCCGCTTATAATCCTGTTTCTTATCGGAAAATGGCTTTTGCTTGGCGGAGTAGAGGGTGGATATTCGGTGATTACACAGCCCGACTTCACTATTTCACGCGCAAGCGTTCTGTGAATTTTAGGATAACAGATATTAATACCGCAGCCAAGCACGGCAACGGTAGCTCCACCTGCCGAAAGCGCACCGCAATGCGCCACTCCGTCGATGCCTATTGCCATACCTGATACGATAACGGAGCCTGCATATGCAAGATCGTGAGCGAGTGTAAAGGAATAGCGCCTTCCGTAGTCACTAAGACTTCTCGTGCCAACCACGGCTGTAAAAAATTCAGTATTAAAATCAGGAAGAGTTCCCCTGTAATAAAGAAGTACGGGCGGATTCTTGATTTCACGAAGAAGCTTTGGATATTCTTCGTCGAAATAGTAAAGAATGCCGATATCCTTTTTCTCACAGTATTCAAGTATTTCCTCTGCCCTTTGCAGCGACTTATCACAAAGCGACTTAAGGTCGGAGCTTTTTGACGTCAAGACACGAATATAGTCGTCAGCCTCAAGCCCGTATATCGTATTAATATCATGATAACGCTCGTAAAGCTTAGCAAAGGACGTGCCGCCGGGCTTTACAGCAAGCGATAGCCACATCCAGAGGACTCTTTCATTCATAAGCAATTCCTTGATAGCTCCCACATAAATATTGCAGCGGCGACCGAAGCATTTAAGGATTCGGTTGCAACCGATATAGGAATATATATCTTATCAGTAGCGGCAAGGGATACATCGTGAGAAACACCGTGCCCCTCGTTGCCGATTATTATTACGTCGCTTGGCAAAAGTGAGTCCGTTCCTAGTTTTTTTGCATTATCGGTAAGCTCAGCAGATAAAACTCGTCTTCCTGCCGCACGCATCTCGCGAATCGTAGCGGGAAGGTCTGAAACGATGCTTATCTTAACTCTGAAAAGGCTTCCCATAGCGCCCCTGACAGTCTTGGAGTTATATATATCCGCACAGTCACACGACATAACGAGATGTGTGACCCCGAATGCAACGGCGCTACGGATTACAGAACCAAGATTTCCAGGATCCCTTACCGATGATAAAACCATTACTCTTTCAGATGCGAAATTAAAAAACTCTTCCTTATATATTATATCCATCTTACGGAAAAAGTCAAGATGTTTTATAATACTAATTATTCCTTGAGGAGAATTTTCCGAGGAAATTTTTTCTATAAGTATATCGGGAATTACCTCAACTCTGGTCGACTCGTATTCTTTGCTCCCCTGAAACTCGCGAAGTCTTTGAAGATACGCACGGGATTTGCTTTCAGAAATAAAAATGTGTGTAACGGGCATTTTGGCAGAAAGAGCCTCAAAGGTAAGCTTTTCTCCCTCAGCAACAAAACACTGAGATGTCTCCCTGTACTTTTTCTCTTTAAGCGATGCCGCCCACTTTATCACGGGATTGCTTTTACTTGTGATTTGATTTTGGGAAATAATCATTTTTCCTCCGATACAAAATTCCCGCCGTCGCGCACGCGAGGGCGGGAATTATTATTGTTTAAAAATTAAAGTGCAGCCTTTGCCTTCTCGCAAATTGCGGCAAATGCCTCTTTGTCAGAAACTGCAAGCTCTGCAAGCATCTTACGGTTAAGATCAATGCCGCAAACCTTAAGTCCGTGCATAAGGGTCGAGTAGTTCATACCGCATGCCTTAGCGCCTGCGGAAATTCTGGTAATCCAGAGAGAACGGAAATCTCTCTTCTTAAGCTTACGACCGGTAAATGCATAGTTCCCGCTCTTGAGAACGGCCTGCTTTGCCATCTTGAAGTGCTTGGACTTAGCGCCCCAATAGCCCTTAGCTGCCTTGAGGATGCTCTTTCTTCTCTTGCGCGTCATCATTGCGCCCTTAACTCTTGCCATTTTACATTATCCTCCAAATTCTCTAAATACCAAAATTACTTACCGATAAGGGTTCTGTAAGTCGGTGCAAAGCACTCGCTAAGTATAGCGGACTTACGGAGTCCTCTCTTGCGCTTTGCGGTCTTGATTCCAAGGTTGTGACGGTGGTTGTTGTGAGACATCTTAACCTTACCGGTACCGGTAACAGAAAATCTCTTAGCAGAAGCTTTATGTGTCTTGATCTTTCCCATTTTTCTTTCTCCTTAATGGTTGTATTTTATTTTATTTGGTACACAGTACCAAAAAGATTAACTGATTATTTCTTTTCTGGCTTAAGAGGAGATATTACTATCGACATAAAACGACCGTCGAGAGAAGGCTTCTTCTCCGCGTGACCAACACCCTCAAGTGCCGCCTCAAATCTTGCGATAACCTCTCGTCCGAGCTCCATATGTGACATTTCGCGTCCCTTGAAGCGAACAACAGCCTTGACCTTATTTCCCTCTCCAAGGAATTTCTTTGCCTGATTTACTCTTGTTTCAAAATCGTGCTGCTCAATTCTGCAGGAAAGCTGCACTTCCTTAACCTTAACGACAACCTGCTTTTTCTTCTGCTCCTTTTCTCTCTTATCACGCTCGAAGCAGAACTTACCGTAATCAATCGCACGGCATACAGGCGGAGTTGCATTAGGAACGATAAGAACAAGATCAACGCCAAGATTTTCCGCATAGCGTCTTGCGTCATCAATCTTCATAATACCGACCTGCTCATTCTGCGCGCCGAGAACTCTTACCTCGGGGCATTTAATTTCCTCGTTAAGGAGTAAATCTCTTTCATCCTTGATGCTAATAGCCTTGTACCTCCAAAAAGCAAAAATGCATACAGAAATCTCCGTATGCACACAATACACCTCTTGATAAAGAAGAATATTTACCATACGCACCCCTGTGGTATGGTGAGAACGGAAATTCTGCTTGTTTTTTCGAGTCAAAT
>CAZDON010000085.1:0-8323 GCA_964507065.1 uncultured Ruminococcus sp.
ACCTGTAACTAACCCTTAGGAGGGGTTTATTATATCCATTTAACTATGCAGGCGTATTAAATTTGCTTGGGACTGTTTCGCTGCGTAAAAACAACACTCGGTTGTTTTTACTTGATCGCATTCGACTATGTAAGCGTAGTATAGGCACTCGTGGGTCCAAGTGCCTATATAGTATAACACATTCGTTTTTGTTTTTCAAGTGGTAAAATCAATTCCGGGAAAAGATTTTTGTTTGACAACAACCGTCCGTGTCATTCTGAGCGAAGTCGAACTTTTGCGATTCTTTCGCAAAAGCACGAGGGTAGCGAGTGGAATCTCGTACGGACTACTAACGTCTTTCACGGCGGCAGCAACAAATTGCAAATAGTCTGTAGCCTATTTGTTTTTCGGCACCGCGTAAGCGACGAAACGATTACCTCATTCGTTTCGCGAAAATTAGAAGCACGCCCCGCGTGCCTAAATTCTTTCCCCTCTCGATTTACCGAAGAAGTTCTTCACCTCGCCGTCGTCGGTGTCGGGGTGGGGAAGCTCTACTACGTCAAGGGGCTTTCTGTGGAGCCACTCGCCGCGCGTGAAGTCGGGAATTGCCTGGGGCATACCGCCGTGGGCAATTGACTGCTCGGAAAGCGGAGTTATAGCCATCCAGGTTGCCATATCGTATACGTCGATAGGCATAGGCTTCCCATTCAGCACACAGTCGAAAAATACCTTGAACTCAATATAGTCCATACCGCCGTGACCGAGCTTCTTTTCTTCCTCAGTCATATTGCGCCATACCTCTGGAAGATAGTCCCTATACTCCTCTGCCGAGTCGAGATACTTCCTTACCGTCTTGGGAGCGTCGAAGTATTCGTGCATTATATTCCTGTCCTCGAGCATAATCATATTCGTATCCTGCTCGCAGAAGCCCTTCGTGCCGCGCACCCTGAAATCTCTCGAATAGGTGTGGGGGAGCGTCGTGTCGAGAAGCATAGTGATGACCTCACCGCCTGAGCAGGTAAGGGTGGTAACTACGATATCACTCTGGTTAAATTCAGAGCCTGCAAGGGTCTTGTCGGGAGAGCGCGAATCGTCCGCGTAAAGACCAAGACCGACTCCGCTCCGCGTTGCCACCGAGGTGAGCGAGAGAAGCTTGTTTCCTCTCGTTATATTAAGTATCTTTGCGATAGGTCCAAGCTCGTGGGTGGGGTAGTTCTCGCAATTGCGCCTCGTATAGTTTTCAAGCCTGTAATGACGGTTGACGTTACCGCCAAGCACCTCATCGCGAAGCTCGTGAGTGTATGCGCCGTGACAGTAAAGCACGCGTCCGAGCTTACCCGCCCTGACGAGCGAGGTCGTAAGAAGCTCAAAGCGGTCAAAACAGCAGTTTTCGAGCATCATAATCGGCGTGCGCGTTTCCTCATAGGTGCGCACGAGCTGCCAGCAGTCCTCAATATCGTAAGCGCCCGCAACCTCAACGGCGGTATACTTGCCTGCTCTCATGCTCCTTACAGCCATACGGGTATGCATATCCCACGAGGATATAATGACCACCGCCTCGACAGCCTTATCGTCAATAAGCTGGGTATAGTCGGTGTAGCCCGTGGCGTCGTTTCCTCTTTTATCCTTTATCTTTTTCCTGGCGTATTCTATTCTGTCGTCGTAGAGGTCGCATACGGCAACCACCTCGCACTCGTCGATTGCCAGCATCGTGTTAAGAAGCGCCATACCTCGGCTTCCAAGACCTATTACGCCTACCTTGACCTTTTTCATAAAAGCTGTCCTTCGGAGAAGATTTATCTTAATACAGTTTATCACATTAAGGGTGTTTAGTCAATAAGAGCGCGATAAAAAAGGTTGCAAAAAATCCCGCGTTGGCATATAATAGGGTAGAATAGGTATGCGCAACTACGGGTTGCTTGACCTGAATATGACTTTATGCTAAAATGAACTTGCAAAGGAGGTGGGGGCTTGATAGATTTCATCAAGGTAGGCGAGAGGATAGCCGCCCACAGAAAAAGACTCGGAATGAGTCAGGAGGAGCTTGCGTCAAGGCTTTACGTAACCAGGCAGGCGGTGTCGAAGTGGGAAAAGGGCGTGTCCGTACCGTCGCTTGACCTGCTTTCGTCGCTGTCGACGCTCTTTTCGGTATCGTTTGAGGAAATACTTGGACTTTTCGAGAATATTCCCACGGAGCTTGACCCACAGGACGTCTTCAAGGGGCACGACCGAGGCTACGTTATCACGGGAATAATATCGGGCAAAATCAAGGTGTGTATACCCGATATCTTTTATCAGCTATCCCCAGCCGAGCGAATGCTGATTCTTCGCAAAATACGCGAGGGTGAGCTTTCCTGTGATAGGGAGTCGCTGATTCCGAGGCTCACCCCGCCCGAGAGGGAATACTTAACGAAAAATGATTAATAACCAAGTAAGGAGGTTTTAGTATGAAGTACAAAAAGGTAGTTATAGACGGCAAGGAATATCTTGAGCCGATAAATGAAACGGACGGTGCCGAGGACGGTGAAACCGTCGAGTGCGAGGTCGAGGATAAGGAGGAGCTTTCGCGCGGTGAGAAATTCGTGCGCGATACTCAGGAATTTTTCGTGAAGGTAGGCGAGGGCGCGCGCGACGTGGGTGTCAAAATTGGTGCGGGTGCCAAAACCTTTGGCGAAAAGGTTGCGCGTGACTTCAAGGACGCGGGCAAGAAGATAAAGGAGGGGGCAGAGCGCCTTTTCGCAAAGGATAAGACCGCCGACCCTGAGTCAAAGGAATCAAGGCTTATAAGACTTCTCCCCTATATGGGCAAGAGTGAAACGCACGAGGTTGCTGAGATGATACTTACCGACGACGAGCTGCTTCGGGGGCTCGATTTGTCGTGCGTGCTTCCGTTTCTTTGCAAGGAGGACTGCGGCGCTATATTCCTTCGCGCGGTAGAGCTTGGAAAGGAAGAGCTTGATATCGGTATGATGGTGCAGCATATCGACAAGTCGCTGCTCACACGAGTCGTGGACGGATATCTTGAGGGCAAGTATCCGAGGCTTGATATAGACGCCCTTTATCCCTTCCTCTCGGATAAGGATATAAAGAGAATTTTCCTCCACATCGTGAAAAAATAATTCACGGCACGAATAATTTCCGAATATTTGCAAATCCTACTCGTAAGAAAAGAAAAAGAGAGGATGAGCGTATGGATAAAAACAAAAATAACAAAAACGGCGACTTCTCGCGCGACGTGTCAGAGATGAGGAAGAAGCCTGGCGTCACGGGTGCCGTCCCAGGAGTAAACAACCCCGATATAGCACCCCCTGCCTTTAATCCGCCCGTGCCTAATCGCGCGTGGACTGAGATGAAAAAGGACTGCGAGAAGGACTCATGCCCGAAGGGCGAGAGCAGCCGCAAGGAAAAGAAATAACAGCAAAACACCTCGATATGCAAACTTTTGGTTGCATATCGAGGTGTTTTGCTTAGACGAAGCGGAGTTAAGTATTATCAACGAGTATTCCAAGCTCGCGGAGTCTGTCCGTGACTCTGTCAAGCGCCTCCTCGTCCTTTGCGGCTATGGTGTGAATATGCACGCCGTCGGTAAGACTTGAGAGCTGCTTTGCGCCGCCTGCCTCTGCCCTTTCGATAAACTTATCCGCATCGTAGCGCGAGGATATGTTAAGCTCGGCGCATATCGTGCTGTAAAGAGGATGCTCGACTCTTACGTCAAGCACCGTAGCGCCGTTGTCTACCACGGCGTAGAACTCGTCGCGGGTGCCGTCTACGTCGTGCTTGCACATCACGAAGCGCTTTACGCCCTCGCCGCTTTTGTCAAGCACGTAGCCTCTGTGAAGCGCGCGGATTTTCACACCCGATGCGCGAAGAAGCGCTATGTCAGCTACGATAATCTGTCTTGTGACCGAGAGCAGCTCGCCTATTTTCGTTGCGTTAATAGGCTCGCTCGCGTCCTCAAGAAGCGCTAAAATCTTCTTTCTTCTTTCGTTTCCCTGTGTCATTTTTATTCCTCTTTTTTCTTATAAGATTAACAGATTTAAAAGCTGCTAATGATAGCAAAAATCCGATAGTAAAGCCCGTGGCGTTGATTAGCATATCAAGGGCTGCGCATTTTCTGCCGACGCCCCACTGTATAAGCTCGGATACGACCGACACGAGCACAATGCTCGATATGCCGAGTGCCGCAAGGGCGCGCCGCTCAAGCGTGCCGAAGCCGCAGTAGAGCATAAAGCCGATAGCCATACAGAACGCAAAGTGACCGAGTGACTTCCTGACTACGCCGTACACGTCAAGAAACTCGACGCGAAAGGGACCCTTATCAACCGTAACCCGTATTCTGCAAAGCTCCGTGCCGTGCGAGGGGTTTTTCGCTATAAGCTCGTATTCGCCGCACTCTTCAGCCTTGATTTTCACTGCGTCCGAAAGACTCTCGCTTATCTCAAGACCCTCGCCGTCCGCCTCAATAATATACGGCACCTCCGTGCCAAGAAGCGTCAGGGTAAAGAAATCGCCCTCCCTTATTTCAGGAAGCGACGCTTTGAGATATGCACCCGTATACGGAAGCTCGCCTGCCTCGACCATAATGGGGAGCACCACGCTCTCGTCCGCCGTCTCGGAGCATACCGTCACCGTAGCCGTACCGATCCCTGCCGAAATTGCGAGAAGCTCCGAGCCACTACGCTCAATTCGTATTACGGACTCGTCGGAGCTCGTGACGCTTGCCGCGCTACCCCTGATTTTTGCAAAAATCACCTCGCCGACTCTGCGCCCCACGTCGTACCTGAGCACTGAGGGAAGCTCACCGCCGCCCTCGCGCTCAACCGAAAGGGGTACGTACGTGTCCTTTGGCGTGACCGTGACCGCAGCCTCGTATAAAAGCTCTCCCGTGCCAAGGCGTCTTGCCCGAAGCTTGACCTCGCCTGCCCCCGTTGCCGTCAGGGTTGCCGCCGCGCACTCGTAGCTCCAGTTAGTTACCTTGAGCACCGCCTCGTCCGTCGTAGTCCATATTACGGTGCCGTGCGTATCCTGCGTGGCCTCGCCTATGAGCGATGCCGTGAGCGTGTCGCCTACGGTAAGGGCGCTCTGTGAAAGCACCGCCTCGCCAAACGGCGCACCCTCGCCGATTTCAGCGGACTTGACGCGTACCTTAATTTCCCTCGTGCGCGTGACCTCGCCCGACGTGCCCGTAAGCGAGAGCGTAGCCTCACCGACTCCGCACGCATACGCTATGTAAAACACGCCCTGCGCTTCGGTTTCGTGGCGCTCGATTTTAAGTATATCCCGGTTTTTACATTCAACCGCGCTGAGTGCGGACGCACCCTCGGGGATAAGACGGATTACTTCACCGACTCCGCGCACCTCGTCGTACGACAGGGTATGACGGGATATGCTTTCCCCACCTTGCGCGGTGAGGTCGGGGCGCATGGATAATTTCGTAAATACGTTGGCTATGGGCGTTACGTGTCGAAACGAAACGTCTGGCGGCAGCGCCGATTCAACCAAAAAAAGCACGACCAGAAGAATATATATGACTCTTGCGATAAAACGAGCCCTGCCACACGCTCCCGCCATATCCGTTCCCCCTTGGCTGAGTTTTGTCTTTACACTATATGATAGCACATATTTTTCGCTATTTCAAGTATTGGGGCATTTTAATTTTTCCCCTCTTGATTTTTTGCGCGTACTCGTGTATAATATAAATAATTGCGCACCCGTGCGGCTGTTTTACGGGTGGATTTGAGGTGACGCTTTTATGAAAACCGAAAGAATTTATCTTAACGGGAGCGACGAGAGGGTTTATATCGACACCTACGCGTGCGACATTCCCACGCCGCGCGACGCTATTCTCGTAATCCCCGGCGGAGCCTACCGCGAGGTGTGCGCCTCACGCGAGGGCGGCCCCGTGGCGCTTGCCTTCGTCGCAAGAGGCTACAACGCCTTCGTGCTTAACTATCGGGTAGGTGAGCCCGGTGACGTATTTCCGAAGCAGCTTATCGACGCGGGTACGGCTATGCTATATATCAGAAATCACGCGGCGGAGCTTAATATCAACCCGAACCGTGTGTTTGCGGTAGGCTTTTCCGCGGGCGGACATCTGTGCGCCAGCATAAGCACTATGTATAAATTCAAGGAGGCACGAGAGGCGTTTGGCGATGAGGCGGACAGAATCCGTCCGACCGGCTCTATTCTCGCATATCCCGTTACCTCGATGCTTGAGAGGACTCACGGGAATTCCTTTAAGAATCTTTTAGGACGCCCCGACGCCGTTTACACCGACGAGGAAAGACGGCGCTACTCGATAGAGTGCAACCTCGGCGGGCATATACCGCCGCTCTTTATATGGCATACGGCAGAGGATAAGGCAGTGCCGCCCGAGGCATCGCTGCGTCTTGGCTACGAGCTTTCAAAGAGAGGGCTTCCGTTTATGCTCTCGCTTTACCCCTACGGGCCTCACGGCATATCGCTCGGCACGGCGGAAAGCGCCACTGCCAAGGAGCATCTTCAGCCTCTTGCCGCGCGCTGGATACCCGACGCTGACGAGTGGATGAAAACGCTCGCCGACTATTGACAAGCCTTTAAAAATAATATATAATTTTTATTTAGTCAGGTACTATGAAAGAAACAGGAAGGACGGTTTTTTGGGTATGGAAAGAACTTATATAAAGGATATCGCCCCCGGCAGAGCGCGCATCTCGGGCTTCGTTGAGAATTTCCGCAACAAGCGTACTATGGCGTTCATCGTCGTGCGCGACTACACGGGAAAGCTTCAGGTAACTATCGTTAAGGAGGAGCATCCCGAGCTTGCGGAGCTTCTTGATAAGCTCACGCTTCAGTCGGTCGTCACCTTTGAGGGTGAGGTAGTGAATAACGAGTACGTAAAGCTCGGCGGCATTGAGATGCTTCCCGACTCGATGAAAATAGAGTCGCTTGCCGACGCGATTCCGATTAAGGACGACTCGGATATCGACGTGAGAATGGACTATCGCTGGATAGACCTTCGCCGTGAGCGTAATCTTCTTATGCTTAAGATGCAGACGACTCTTACCGCCGCTATGAGAGAGTTTCTCGTAGAGCGCGGCTTTATCGAGATTCACACGCCTAAGCTTATCGCCGCGGCAAGCGAGTCGGGCTCTGACGTTTTTGAGGTAAAGTATTTTGATACGAATGCGTATCTTGCACAGTCGCCTCAGTTCTATAAGCAGATGGCTATGGCGTCGGGTCTTGAGCGTATCTTTGAAACCGGTCCCGTATTCCGTGCGGAGAAGTCCTACACCTCAAAGCACGCGACCGAGTTCTCTGGCTTCGACCTTGAGTTTTCGTATATCGACTCCTACGACGACGTTATGAAAATGGAGGAGGAGCTTCTTGCGTACGCCTTCGAGAGGGTAAAGGCGGCTCACGGTGACGCCATACGCGAGCTTTTCTCGCTTGAGGTTATAGTGCCCACGCTTCCGTTCCCCAGAATGAAGCTTGCCGACGTGTATGCCGAGCTTGAAAAGAGATACGGCTATACCGCCCCGGATGAGGTAAAGGGTGACCTTACCACCGACGCGGAGAGGCTTATAAAGCAGCTCTCGCAGGACATGTTCGGTCACGAGTTCCTCTTCGTCACCGACTACGACGCCAAGGAGCGCGCGTTCTATCATATGAGAGATGAAAACGGCGTGCCTCAGGGCTACGACCTTATCTGGCGCGGCGTTGAGATTACCACGGGCGCTCAGCGTGAGCACAGATACGACGTGCTTCGTGCGCAGGCAGAGGAAAAGGGACTTGCCGAGGACGTACAGTTCTATCTTCAGTTCTTCAAGTACGGCTGTCCCCCTCACGGCGGCTTCGGTCTTGGCATCGACCGTCTTACGATGCTATTCCTCGGCATCACGATAAAGGAAGCGGAGTTCCTCTTCCGCGGTCCTAACAGACTTACTCCGTAATAAAAAATACTAACGTATAAAGAAAGGATTTTCAAAATGAAAATTGCACTTATCAACGAAAACAGCCAGGCGGCTAAGAACGAGCTTATCTGTAATACTCTTAAGTCGGTAGTAGAGCCTCTCGGACACGAGGTGTTCAACTACGGAATGTACTCTGCCGAGGACGAGGCACAGCTTACCTACGTTCAGATAGGTATTCTCTCGGCAATTCTTCTCAATTCGGGCGCGTGCGACCTCGTAATCACGGGCTGCGGCACGGGTGAGGGAGCAATGCTTGCGTGCAACAGCTTCCCGGGCGTTCTTTGCGGTCACGTGGTAGACCCCACCGACGCATATCAGTTCACTCAGGTTAACAACGGCAACGCTATCGCTATGCCCTTTGCTAAGGGCTGGGGCTGGGGCTGCGAGCTTAA
>CAZDON010000086.1:0-8301 GCA_964507065.1 uncultured Ruminococcus sp.
CGACATTCGGGAGAGCCGAAAAAGTCAGTGTTTTCAAGGGTTTTCGGCTCTACTCGAAAATTATACGCCGAGAACGGTGATTGAGTCCCGAACGCCGCGCTCTACCAAACTGAGCCACATCTCGTAATTTGAAAATTTAAGGCTTAAACTGATTCTGGAGGTAAGAAGCTAAAGCGGTGCGCTTTCTCACTCGGCAGATTTTGCGCCGTGCGTCTTTGCGCACGGTAATCAGCGCATATTATTGTAGCACACCTCGGTGCAAAAGTCAAGAGAGGCGGCGCGCTTTTTTATTTTTCTTTTCCTTTGCGGTATGCAGGCTCTATTTGCTAAGGGTGTTAATTATTATTTTGGCAGAGCGTCTGATGCATACGCTCTGCCATTTTTTGCGTGTAATGTAAATAAATGTTTGCTGATTTAAATCAATCCACAATATCAGCCGTGCTGTCGTCCGAGTCACCTACGAGGCGCTTTACCCAGGTGCCGCGACGGAGCAAAAGCATGCCGAAGAGCATTTTTATACCCTCGGTAAGCTGGCATATTGCAAAGAGCGCGTATATGCCGAGTGGCGTGAGGTAGGCAAGGCTGAGGCACAGGGGCACTACCACCACCCACATATAAACGCTGTCAAAGAGTATGGTTACGAGCACCTGACCGCCTGAACGCATCGTGAAGTACGCCGAATTTGCATACGCGCAAAAGGGCATCGTCAAGGCGGATATTATCATCATATAGGTGGCAAGTGCGCGCACCGTATCGCTCGTATCGTAAATGTATGGGAAGAAAATAGCACACACCGACATAAGAATTGCCATAAGCGCCGAAACGAATACCGAGAAAGCAAGCATTTTTCTTGCCGTATCACGCGCCTCGTCAAATTCCTCTGCGCCAAGCTGCTTTCCTACGATAATCGAAATCGCGCTGCCAAGTGAGATATATACGACGTTGAATACGTTAAAGAGCGTGGAGCATATATTCTGCGCGGCAACCGCCTCAAGACCTCTCAACGAGTACGCCTGATTACGAAGCACCATTGCAATTGCCCAGAGAAGCTCGTTTGCCATAATCGGTATGCCCTTCTTGAAGATGGACGCGACGAGCGACTTCGGTATTGCAAGCGAGCGGTACAGCCCCTTAAGATAGGTAAATCTATCGGTGCGCCTGTGCGCGAAAACAACGAGCACCAAAAGCTCAACGACCCTTGAGGTGACCGTCGCTATCGCCGCTCCCGTAACACCGAGGGCGGGCGCTCCCAAAAGACCGAATATGAGAATGAGATTCAGGGTGAAGTTCGTGATTACCGCTGAGAGTGACGCTATCATAGGCATTACGGTTTCAGAGGTTTCGCGAAGCGTCGAGGCGTACGCCTGTGTCAGCGCGTAGGGAATAAGACCTATCAGCATAACGAAAAGATATTCCTTGCCAAAGCTTAGCGTGAGCGCAAGGTCACCCGTGCCCTCGCTTTCGTGAAGAAACAGCCCGATTAACTCATCGTCAAGGCACGCAAATACGACCGTACCAACGGCAGTTGCCGCAAGGCATATGAGAAGCTTGAAGCGGAAGGTCGCGCGAATACCCGCGTCGTTCTTCGAGCCGTAATACTGCGCGGTGAATATACCCGCGGCAGATACCGCACCGAAGATAAGAAGATTAAATATAAAGATAAACTGATTGACGATGGACACTCCCGACATAGCCTCGGTTCCGAGCCTGCCGACCATTACGTTGTCGAGCATATTGACGAAATTCGTAATTCCGTTTTGCACCATCATCGGTACGGATACGGCGAGCACCATTTTGTAAAATGCTCGGTCGCCTATGTATTTTTTGAAATTCAGCCGATTCATTATGACTTGTGTTTCCCTTTAAAAGTGTAAATATGTAAATAATTATTTTAATATACTGCTATTTTCTGCCGCTTATAAACTCAGAGATTTCAAGGGCTACGCTATCGAGCTCCGCCTGAAATTCGCGCGTGGTAACGCGCAAGCCGCCGTTTCCGATTACTATGAGCTGCTCGTCTCTGTCGTCGGTTACTACGCGCACCTTGTCGGGCGCCTTTATTGAGTAGGTAGCGCGCTCAATATACGAGTCGGCGGTTTGCTTTTGCTTGGTATAGATAACCGTAACTCCGCCAAGGTCCTCGACGGCGCCGAGGTTGTCCTGTCTTTTGTGTCCGTCAAAGACTATGATTATCTTCACGGGGCGAAGGCCGCGGTAATTGCACAAAAGCCTGATAAGAGTATCTCTTGCGTGCGAGAGCTCCTCCTTTGCAAGCGCCGAAAGCTCAGGGCTTGCGAATATGAAATTGTAGCCGTCGATGATAAGATACTCCTCGCCTCTTGCTACGGTCTTTCTCGTCCGGGGCTTTTTCGGGGCGGAGTAGGTAGTTCTCTCGCTTATCTTACGGGGTGTGATTTTTCCGTAGGTAGCCTCGAAAATGCGCATAAGCTCCTTGTCCTCAGCTAACGCCGCGCGGTAGTCCTTTTTGCCCGCACTCTCTTTTTTGAGCGTCGCGTCGCTATCACGGGGAGTCGTGGCGGTATCGCCCGCGCGCACCGACTCAGGTGAGGGGGTGTGCATTTTTGCGTCTGCCTCGTACCACGGCACGAGATAGCCTGCACCGCCGCGGCAGAATACCGAGTTGGGATTTCTCTTTATGTCGCTTTCGGGGTCGTACGCTCGCTCCTCGATGATTTTTTCGGCGTTGTGGCAGGGAAGATACTCGCCCTGAGTGAACGAAAGCCTGCCCTCACCTCGCGTGTAGGCGCGAAGCTCGTTGTGGTAGGAGCGCATACTGTATACGGGTGCCGTGCCCGTAACCCTCACCTCGCCCGTGCCCGTAAAGTCGGTAGAGCTTACCTCGCCGAAGCGAAGCTCTATATCGTTAAGAAATCTTCCGAGTGCACCATCGGGAAGCGTCGCCTCAAAGCTGTACGTCGGCTCAAGAAGCAAAAGGCTGCCCGCCGCGCGTGCCTTCATCAGCGCCTGATTCAAGGCGCGGTAGGTTGCCTGTCTGAAATCACCGCCCTCGGTGTGCTTCGGATGCGCGCGCCCTGCGACGAGCGTTATTTTCATATCCGTAAGCGGTGCGCATACGAGCTTTCCTCTGTGCACTCTTTCCTCAAGGTGTGAGAGAATTAGCCTCTGCCAGTTTAGCTTGAGCAGGTCGGTGGGCACCTCCGTTGCGAATACGAGTCCTGAGCCCGACTCAAGCGGGTCGAGCCTGAGCCTTACCTCAGCGTAGTGGGTCAGCGGCTCGAAGTGTCCCGCGCCAAAGACGGTGTCCGTAACGGTTTCGCGGTAAATTATACCCGCCTCCTCAAAGCCGACGTCAAGTGAAAGCCTGTCCTTTATCAGCCGCTTCAGCACCTCGGTCTGTATCTCGCCCATAAGACGCACTCTGACCTCGCGCAGCTCGCTGTCGTAGCGGAGCGCAAGCGTAGGCTCCTCGTCACCGAGGGGGAGCAGGTCAAGATACGCGCGGTGTATATCACAGCCGTCGGGAAAGGTCATTTTATAATCAAGCACGCTCTGTGCCGTGGGCGTATCGTCCGCCGCCGTGCCAAGTCCCATTCCCGCACGCGTGTGACGGAGTCCCGGAATTGCGATTACCTCGCCTGCCGCAGCGCTCTTTACCGTCTTGAATCTGTCGGCGCTGTAAAGACGGATTTGCTCAACTCTCTCACAAACGGTGCCGTCCTCGGTGGGTATTTCAAGAGTATCCTTGACCGAAAGCTCACCGCCCGTAAGCTTCATGAGCGTCAGCCTGACACCGTCGGGGGCAGTCATTATTTTGTATATCTTAGCGCCGAGGAGCGTTTTGCTGTACGACCTTTCGACCGAATAGCGCACTATCGTATCCATAAGGAGCCTGACACCCTCGTTTTTAAGAGCCGAGCCGAATATAACGGGAGTAAGCGCGCCCCCTCGTATTGCGTCGCGTATAGCTTCCAACGAAAGCTCGCCCGTTTCAAGATACTCGCCGATAAGGCGCTCGTGCGTGCCTGCGCACTCCTCAAGAAAGCGCGCTCTGTCCTCGCCCTCAAGCATAAAATCAACGACGCTGCCGCCGAGGGATGCGCGAAGCGAATTCATAATATCTATCCGCCTCGTCCTCGCCATATCCATCTTGTTTACGAAAATGAAGGTGGGTATGCCGCGGCTCCTCAGGCGGGAGAAGAGCGTCCTCGTGTGAAAGACCGCGCCCTCCTCGGCGCTGACCACGAGCACGGCGTAATCCTGAATGCCGAGCGCGCGCTCGGTTTCACCAAAGAAATCCGTATGCCCAGGGGTGTCGACGAGTGTGAAATGCGCCTCGCCGTAGGTGAGCCTTGCGAGCTTTGAAAACACGGTTATTCCGCGCTCACGCTCAATTCCGTGGGAGTCGAGAAGACAGCTTCCGTTATCGACGCGCCCCTGACTTTTAAGCACGCCAGAGTTATATAGCATAGCCTCGGTAAGCGTCGTTTTGCCAGCATCCACGTGCGCTAAAATTCCGAGTGTTATTTTCATCTCTCTTACCCCCTCTCTGCCGCGAGCTTCGTAGCATTAGTAAAGAACAGACTTGGCGTGTTTTTGAAATTTCAGCCTCGTCTGTTCTCTTTGTCTTGTTAAAAAATTATCCTTTTACGGTGATATGTAAAGTAGGATTTACAATTCTGTCGCAAGCGGCCACGCTTATATCTCCGCCTGCCATAAGCCGCGAGCCGATATTCTCAATCAGGTTTCTCGGCGGCAGCGGCAAATCCCGCATTTCCTTTGAGTTAATCTGTTTTGACTTTGAGGTGATGCTTAAGTATCTATCGTATATGGTGGAATTAAGAAGCGCGAAGAGTCCGTGCGCAAACCAGAACGACATCTCGTCCTTCTTGTCGACGGTATCAATGAAGTTAATTTTGTTGTGCGTTGATACGTACTGATTCTGAGGTCTTTGCCTTGCGAAATAGATAGCCGCGTTTAAAAATCTCTCGTCACTTTTCGCGGGAACGCGCTTGATTATAATCATATTCTTGTTCCTCTGGAAAAGCGCCGACTCAACGGGGAGAAGAAATTGCTTTTTCACGCTTTGCTGCGGGAAGCAGACGTAGCCCCCTCGCATAGCCGACGCGCGAAGCAGCGGTATCGTACCCGGACGCTCCTCGTCAAGAAGAATCCGTCCGCACTTAGAGTCGATAACGAGTCCCGTGGACATCTTAAGACCGAGTGACGAGAGCGTTTCGGGGAACATACCTATGTACCTTACGATTTTCGTTTCCTCGGCGTTTCTCGGAAGAGTCATCGTGCCGTCCTTGTCGCTTATAACGAAGGAGTAGGGAAGCGGCGAGAGCATAGAGATGCCCTCAGGCGAGCCGTCGTCTGCCGAGGTCGAAATAAGGATATCGCGCTTTTCCTGCGAGTTCTCGTAGCACACGAGAATATTTTTCTTAAGGGGAATTGCGCGCTTTGCGTTTTTCATTTTTCCTACGAAAAGATGAATTCTTCTTACCGAAAGACGCGCGGCAATATCCCGTCTGAAATCGGTGAGCGCCGACGCCGTTGCCACCGTGGTGGGAAGCACCGATACGAGCTGACCGCCCTCCTCAAGATGCTTTGACGCGACTCTTACGAAAAGATACGCCGCCGAAAGAGAAACGCTCGTAATACCGCCCGCACCCTCTGCCTCAGGCGAGCCCTTTGCAACTAGGTCGGTCGGGGGATTCGTGATTATAATATCGTACTTGTCCTCAACCTCTCCGAAATAGGTCACAGCGTAGTGATTCTTATAGTCGGTGAGGTAGTTTTCCGCAAGGACGGTGTAGTAAAGCCGTACTCCGTAGTCGTGACGGCACTTCTTGCGCATGCGCTCAAGGTTGTCCTCAAGCATAGGCAAAAACAATTCGCTCGACTCATAGCAGGTGAGGAATATATCCTTGACCTGCGGCGCGCGAGTGCAAATGGCGTCTATCACCGCGCCCGACAGTATTCCCGTGCCCGCGCCTGCGTCAAGCACCGTGTAGGCAGCTTTATCCTCTGAGAAGGTCAGCATATCTGCCATAAGACGCGCCGTGTCCTTTTTGGTAAAAAGACGGCCAAGCCTTATATTGTCGCGCTTTGAGTGCATACGGACGAGCTTTGCGGTATTTCTTACTGCAAGGGAAAGCATAGCCTGACCCCCTTTCTTGAATTCTGCCTTGATTTATTTCTAATATTGTAGCATATTTTATCCGTAAGTTCAATAGATTTTCGCACCTTTTTTGAAAAAAATATTGCAAAAGAGAAAAATAGATGCTATACTTAAAATAAGAAAATATTTTTTGGAGATGGAATATGAGCGAAAATCAGCCAATCAGGACTATAAAGCTCCTTCAGTGCAGCGATATTCACCTTGATACGCCCTACGTAGGGCTTTCCGCTGAAAAGAGTGAGGAAAGACGCCGCGGACTTCGTGAGAGCTTCATACGCCTTATGCAGTACGTGCAGAACAGAGGCGTTGATATCGTGCTTATGTGCGGAGATATATTTGATACCGACTACGCTACCAATACTACCGCTGAGGTGCTTATAAGAGAGTTCCGCTCCTGCCCCGATACACAGTTTATCATCACGCCCGGCAAGAGCGATTATTACAACGCTAACCCCATCTATACTTCAGGCAGACTTCCCGATAACGTAAAGGTCGTATCGACGCCGAATCTTACGAGAATTGACTTCGACGAGCTTAATCTTACGGTTTACTCCTGGGCGTTCTGTGAGCCAACGATGAAGGAAAATCCTCTTTACCAAAGACGCGTTGACGATAATTCGAGAATAAATATCGTTGCGGGCTATGCAGACCTCGACGGTCCTATCGGCTCTGATAAGTGTCCTATCGCTATGTCGGACTTAAAGAGCTTCGGAGCGGATTATTACGCATTTGGTTCACGCCACGAGATGAGCGAAACCGTCAAGGTTGGCGGCGCGCTTTATACCTATTCGGGCTCGCTTGAATGCACGGGCTTTGACGACCCCGGACTTGGCGGCGCAAATCTCATTCTTATTGAAACGGGCGAGGGTGCTACCTCAATTGACGTAAGACGGCACGCCTTCGGTCATATGCGTCACTTTACGGAAACCATTGACATCACGGGTGTAGATAAGTATAACGAAATTATAAACCGCATAAGCCGTCTTATCTCCGAGCGTAAATACGGCATTGAAACGGCACTGCGTGTAGAGCTTGTCGGCTATCTTGACCCAAGATTTATCGTGCCCAAGAACTTTGAGTGCGAGGCGTTCGGTCTTTATTACTTCGATATCGTCGATAAGACGATTCCGCTATGGGGCACCGAGTGCTTTAAGCGCGATATGTCCGTCAAGGGTGAGCTTTTCAGAAATCTTCTTCCTCTTCTTGAGGGGGATAACGAGGACGATAAGCTCATCGCCGCCCGCGCCTTCCGCGTAGGCCTCGCCGCACTTGAGGGCAGAGAGATAGACTTTTAACTAGTATGTCATACAACGATAATAAAAAGGGCTTGGCTTCGTCGCTTGACGATGCGTATGAGTCGCTTGCGCGGCTGCGCGGGACTTCTTTTGGGATAAGCGGCTCATCTTCATCGGCAAGCTCAAGCTCTGCGAGGTCAGGCGGGTCAACGGCTGGGCAAAAGTCGCGCGTCAAGGTGGGGGATACGGTGCGCTTTGGCAAATATCTTCAGGATAAGCTGTCCGACGGACGCTTCAGGCTCTCGCCTATCGAATGGCGCGTGCTTGAAATTCAAGAGGATAGGGCGCTTCTTATAAGCACCCGCGTGCTTGATTCTCAGAAATACCACAAGGATTGCGGTATGTGGGGCTTTGAGGAAAGCTCGCTTCGCAGGTGGCTTAATGCGGAATTTATAAGCTGGGCGTTCTCCGAGAGTGAGGAGTCGGCTATTATAAGCACGAGGGTGACCACTCCCTATAGGGAGCTTCGGCATATGAAAAATCCCGTTGTCGACAGTAAAATATTCGTGCTGACCGTCGACGAGGCAGAGAAATATTTCAGTAGCAACCGCGACAGATCCGCCGCTATAACCGACTACTCGCACTTCCGCGCCCCTGACGGAAAATGCTATTACTGGTGGTTGCGCACTGGCGGACGGCTTCAGTCCTCCGTGGGCTTCGTAGCCGACGACGGTGTTGTATCCTCAGATGGAACAAGCTGCTTTTATGATAATATCGGCGTGCGTCCCGCGATGTGGGTAAGGCTTGATAAGATAACGCAATAATTATTGAATATTAAGAAATAAAGAGGCTGTCTCATTAAGACAGCCCAAAAAAGAAAAAAGCGGATGTTCTTTACCGAAA
>CAZDON010000087.1:0-8255 GCA_964507065.1 uncultured Ruminococcus sp.
CAGCCTCGCCGTTTCCCTGTGGGAAACCTTGCCAGGCGAGGATGATTCCTGCTGCGGTTCTTTTTGCGGCAGGAGCCATGCTCCTGCCCTATTTATGCACGGCAAACCTACTCTGCACCCTTGAGTGTTTTTTACCGTTACCGAATCGGCTCACGGAATAAATTTGCGGTGAAGAAGCACGGCGTGCACGTACATGCTTGCACGTATATACTCTCAAAAATCATTGACAAGCAAAAGCTTCATAGGTATAATAGAAAATAGAATATTACGGTTTATACGTCAACAGGCAAAAGGTGCTCGAACAAAAGAATTACATAGAACAAAGAGGAATTTATGGGAAAAAGAATATTATACGGAATGCTTGTAATCGTTTTGCTGTTATTTAGTTTTTCGGGATGCTTGGAAACGGATTCGCCCGACGAGGATAATTCGGAAGACGGCGATGATATCGTTTTGGCACCGCCGGACAGCGAAGCTGAGAATGACGGGGAAAGCGGAAACGAAGCACCCTCTGAAGAAGAACCTGACGATTCCGAAACGGTAATACAGACGACCGCAACGGTTCCATTTACGGCTTTAGGACTTCGTGTATCCTCCTATACCGTAACGAGACCTGACGTGGCGGATTTTGAGCTTTTGGAAGAGTCCATGAAAATCAGCTCCCGTAACGTGGGGACGACCACGGTAAACGTAAAGGACTGCTTCGGACATACCGCGTCATATACCGTAAAGGTAGCGAAGAATCATAGCATAACGACCGCGGTAATAAAATGCACGGAAGAATTTTTGGAGGTCTCACAGTTCGGCGCGAAGGGTAACGGCAGGACAGACGATACCGCCGCGTTTCAGGCAGCACTTGATGCCGCAAGGCCGGGGGATACCGTATACGTTTATCCCGGATTTTATAAGGCCTCGTGGCTTGCGATTAGAGAGGGCGTTACATTAAAAATGTATACGACCATGACCGATGCTACAAAGGGCTACACCGACAGTCTTGCCAATGACGTGAAAAGAGGCAGGGTTGCGGTGATGCTGGGAGCTTGCCTAATGAACAACGACAGATACGGACACGGCTCTGAGGGTAGCGACAATTTTACGATCGAGGGCGGTGTCTGGGATAGGCAAGGGGGCGAATCGGGCGTCTTTATTCTCGGTTGCGCGGATAATATAAGGCTTGAGGGCATTGTATTCAAGGACATAAAGGGCAATCATGTTATTCAATTTACGGGCTGCACGAACGTATCCGTAGTTAATTGTATGTTTGCGGGCTATGAGGTGGGAGATACCTTTACGCGCGAGGTCGTACAAATCGAGCCCTCTACGCCGGGTTCTACGGGAAGCGGTGCAAACCCTCCTCTTCGGTTTTACGACGGTGAGTACGTTTGCCCGAAAAACGTTACCCTTGACGGGTGTTACTTTGGCAAGAGCGACGAGCGTGGCGCGCCCCTGATAGCAATCGGTCATCACTCGCAGGTGGGTGAGGCGAACGTAACGGGGCTTAAGGTGCTGAATACCGTCTTTGATGAATGTGTATATGCCGCTATCCGTTACGATAATATTGTGGATACCGTAATATCGGGAAACACCTTTATTTCAACCTCTGCGTATCCGAACGACACGGGCTTTACAGACGAGACTACTCCCGCTTTTATCGTGCTGTATAATAAGGACACCAAGACTACTTATACCGATATTATTGAGGGAAAAGAGATTACCGAGGCCAAGCACTGCGAGCAGGCGGGAATTCAAAACCTGAAGATAGTCAACAATACCTTTACCCTTGGCGCGGGGACGGATAAGATGATTATGTACTACAAAAGTGCCTTTGACAACCATATGCCCGGAGCGCAATACACGTCTGCCATTTACCGTCAGGATGAATATAATTCCACGCCGTACGAATACAGCGGATATTTGGTTGAAACGAATTACGGCAGAAACGTTTCTTTTAATAATAACGTAGTAAATATCGAAGGACAGCCTGCTTACAGCGACCATTTTATGTACGTGCGAGGGGTATATAACTTCAGCTGCGTGTCTAATACGTATAATCTTGCAAACGGAGTAGCCTTTTCAAATTCATACGAAACGCAATCGGGACTTTTCTTTGAGGATCTGCATAGCGAGGAGGAGTCAAAAACTTATACTATTGACGCAAGAAACGTGGCGCAGAGGATTTATATCAGAGTCGGCGGGGAGATTATTACCGCTATTACTACCACAGCGAGATTTGATTTAAAAATCAAGGCGAAGGCCGGAGGCGACCTGGTGTGTTCAACCGACAAAGACGGAAATCTCTATCTGGACGCAGTTTGCGACACGGGGTATCGTTTTAAGGCGCTAAGCACGGCAGGCGGTGGCGACGTTGCCTCGAGCGTTTCTCTTTCTGCGGCTACAACGCTTGAGGTTTCTTTTGCCGAGGCATAAGCGCAGGGCGTGTATAGATTAGCGCCTCGGCAAAGCATCGGACAAGGATTTCCATATCTAAGATAGGAGGCAGGACGATGGGACCTATATGGAAAAGCATTTACGCGGCGGTTGAGGAATACAGAAGCGCGGGCGTGCCGCGGTATGAGTGCGGTAAAAGGGCCGTTATACATATGACGAGGGCGCAGGCTATAGAAGCGCTTAACGAGGCTATCGAAACGGTTAAAGAGTATATACAAGCCGTCCGCGCTATTCTGGGAAGCAAGCGAGACCCCGAATGTAACGCGCAGATAGCAACGTATAATAAATACGTTCATAAATATCAAAAGGAGCTAAAGCTCTATCGTGAGATTACCGACGAGAGATTCAGAAGCATCTTTCCTACGCTGCTTTTCAGAGATATTGCGTCGGATCTATACAGTATGGAGCTCGCTTGCTTCACGCTCGTCGGGAGAGGTCCCCGATATAATCCTCCGCGCTGAGATTTTGAGTGTTAAAAAGAAGATTTGAGGTGAAGAAAAAAAGCCTTGGGCAACGCGTTTGCCCAAGGCTTTTTTGTTAGTATGACGTAAGCAGGTTATGAACGAGTGTCGTCTTGAGGGGACGAGGTCCCAAACGCCGCGTGGCGTTTGCTCTGCCACAGGCAGAGTTCGACTACGTCACCCATTGTCATTCTGAGCGAAGCGTAGCGTAGTCGAACGGCATAGCCGCGACGAGTGTAACGAAGTCGGAATCTATGGGTGACTACGCTCAGGATGACATTCTCAGGGTGGCAGGACAAGACCCATTCGACGAGCCCCTTCGACTACGCTCAGGGCAACAAGCAAATGCTTGTTGGCTCGCTCAGGGTGGCAATAACGACGAACGTCGTTATTGCCAATTCACGTCAGTTTCGTCCTCGGGAGGAAGCTCGGTTCCTACCTCAGAGGTTCTGATTACGTCAAGCGCGGTTAAGGCTTCGATATCAACAGTAGGATTTTCGTAAATTTTCATTATAACTATCCTTTCTTATGCCTTCCCTTGCGAGGGAAGGTGTCACGAGTAATTGCGAGTGACGGATGAGTAGACCGAAAGTGCAAAATTAATCCTTTGGTTATCTAGTTCCTTTGTTAACTACTCATCCACCGCAAGCGGTCCCCCTTCCCTCGCAAGGGAAGGCTTGGTTTAATCGCGCGTTAGTTCGTCGCGAGCGAGTTCTTATATGCTCTTGCGCTCTGAAGATACTTCCAGAATCTTGCGGTAACGGATACGAGGCTTTCCTTATCCAAGTCAGTGTAACCGCTGCCGGAAACGTACGCATAGTATGCGTTGATATGGAAGCTTCCTGTCATCTCACCGTCGGTAGTGTCTACGGTGTAGGTAACGGTTTCACAAAGCTTATACGCATAGACGTCAACGTCAACGTATGCGCCCTCGTCGTCGCTACCCTCTATGACGTCAACCTGTGCACCGTCTATATAGAACTTATAGCTTGACGCCTCGTAGGTAAGGTAGAATCTTATAGAGGGCTCGCCGCTAAGCACGAGAGTTGCGCCCTCAAGTCCGTCGGTCACGGAAGTATCGCTGCCCTCGACGGTGGGAAGATTTGCCTCATCGTAGCCATCACCGAGTACCGTATCTATCTTCTCGACAGCCTCGGTATCGGTGCTCTTGAAGTACACGTAAGCCGCTCTGATATAGGAAAGGATATCCTTCGCAAGCTGCGCCTCGGCATCAGTGCCGTTTGCTATGAGCTTTTCTGCGTACTTGATAACGCTGAAGGTCACGGTTGCGGTTGCGGTACCCTCACCTACCGAAACGGTTGCGGAAAGCTTGACGTCTCTTGCAGCCTGCGAAGCAGGGAGAGATACCTCAAGCACGTAGTAAAGCGCCTCGTCAATCGTGGTCGTCGTAAGACCTGCCTCGGTAAGATTTTCGTAATCTGTGCCGTCAAAAGTAAACTTAACTAAGATTTCTGCGGGGATATATACCTTCATCACAAGGTTTCTGTCAAGAGAAAGGCTCATCTTGGGAGTGAAGCTTATTCCAAGCGTTGAGGTGGGTCTTAAGCGGTAAACTACGTCGTCGCCGCTGTCGTAGACCTTTGCAAACGCAAGCTCGGTAGCGGTCGTGCTCGTATAGGTTTCCGAGGTGGCGGGAGCCGCGACGCTGTTAGGAAGAACGAGGGAGATATACTCGCCGTTTTCGTTCTGACCGAAGGTGACGGTGTCACCCCAGTAAAGAGTGACCTCGGACGTACCGTCGGAACCCGTTACGGTGGTGCTGGTATTGTCGTTCATATACAGGAACTCGGACTTGCTAAACGCATTAGGTGAAATGATAGTACCGCCGTTAATCGTTACGTTATATATCGTCCTGTTATATTTTGCCACATCACCGTCATCACCCATATCGATCATAACGAAGTCTGAGCCGACGCCAGTATAGTCAAAGGTACAGTCGTCAAACGTAGCGTTCACGAGAACCTTAAGCGCTTCAACCGCCTTAGAATAACCAGTTTCCCAGTTTGCAAATATAGCATATTTATCGTTATTAGTCTTAAAGGTTACGTTATCAAAATCAACCGAAATAGAATAGCTTTGGCTTGTAGTAGCAGCTGAGCCTGAGCCGTAGTTTACAGCAACGATGGGTCTATCCGACTTGTTTATAATAGTTCCGTTACTAAAATTCAAGGTGAAAAACTTTTTGACTGTAAACGGGTCTGCCATCGCCGTTCTATTGATACTAAACAAATCGCCTGAGGTCTGAGTAAGCGTATAGCCGTTAAGGTCAACCGTGTAGGTTCCCGTAAACGAATCCATTTTCTTAACTGCAGATGAGGTAGCGTTATTTCTCAAAAGTATAACGTAGTTCTTATTGTACGTCAGCGCGGCACTAGCCGAATTGAAGTTTGCATACGCGCCGATAAAGGTGTATGACGTGCTGCTATCCGCACGGAACAATACAACGGGATAAAGCTCCGCGTTCTCATACTCGGCGCCGAGAGTGCCGTACTTGGTTTCAAGGGCGGTTGCGTTAATGAGAGTGTAGGTATCGTTAGTTTCGTCGCTTGATACCTTATTGAACGCGCAGGTCTCGCCGCTCGTTCCCGTAACGCTTGCGGTGGGGGACGTCGCTCCCGTAGGAAGAACGAGGCTGATATAATTTCCGTCAGAGTTTCTGCCGTACTTTATCGAGTCGGCTCTGCCGTTGGTATCGTCGTTTACTATCGACATATAATTTGCGAACTCACTAGCCGATGCGGCAAGCGCCGTACCGCCGTTTACGGTTGTATTGAAGATAACTTGGTCTTTAGCGGTATAGTAATGATGTCTCATAGGAATCATTACTGCTTTGGCAACAGAACCTGTAAAGTCAAAGGTACAGTTGTTGAACACCGCATTTACGTTTACAGTTCCGGTCGCCGTTCCGTATCCGCCCTCATAGGTAACGAAGGCTACGTACGGGACGTTGTTGTGGCTGGCAAGTGCGCGGAATGTTACGTTATCAAGAGTGATATCGCAATACGCGTCGGCAGAAAGCGTACTGTTGTAATCAAGCTTGATAAGTCCCAGGGTATTGCCGTCCTTAACGAGAGTACCGTCCTTAAAGGTAATCTTGGGATGATTTGCGTTAGTGCCCGTAAAGGTGAATACCATAAGGTAGTTGGTTCTCTTATTGGTTACGGTGGTTCCGTTAAGATCAATCACAAGCTCACCGTTAAAGGAGCCGAAGGCAACGGGATCAACCTCGCCCGTATCCACGGTATCGCCGCGCATATAGACGATATAGCTGTCGGTATTGCTATTGTATACGCTGGCAATGCTTTCAATCGCGCGGTTGAGGTCGTAGAAGCCGCCGATAAAGGTCTTATCGCTCCTAAAAAGGAGGACGGGATAAAGCTCCGCGTCAGAGTAGGTGGGAGAGATAACTCCGTACTCGCATTCCTCGCCTACAGCCCATTCGCTCTCGTCGGGGTATTCAAAACTAAAGGAGTTTACGGCAGGGCGGAAAACGATATCCTTCGCGGTAGGCTCAGCCTCCTGCGCCTTAAGTGACTTATACGCGGAAACGTACTCGGCGTTTACTACCGTACCGTCCTCCGAGAAGTAGAACATTCCTATCATTCCCGTCTGTCTGCTGTACTTGGCGTCCATAGTCTGAAAGTCAAGGAGCATCTGATAGACGGTGTTTCCGTTATCACCGTAGTCCTTGCGGTATATGATATCGGACGCGGAAATGTGTCCTGAGAATACGAGAACTACGTTTTCATATCTCGAAGCAAGCTCGTGCCAGATATCGTCACCGTTGTTCTTGGTCTTCTGCTCAGCGCTGGCATCCTCTGCGGGTCTTGGTACCGAGGTAGAGTCGGTAGCCTCAAGCGTGGTTCCGTCGGCGCACATATACGCGTGGGTGGTGATTATAACCTTGCAATCGGGGTTCTGTTCAATTACGCTTCCCGCCCAGGCAAGCTTATCGTCGTTGGGGCCGTAATCAAGGCAGAGAACGAGGTACTCGGTGGTGGAATTTGCGGTAAACTTCATCCAGTAGTTACCAAGACTCGTGCCGCTGTAGTAGCCTATCTCAACGCCCTCGTCTGTGAAATTGGGATTTTGTGCAAAGTATTTATCAAGCTGAGCCACGCTGTCGTGGTTACCTACGATAAGGCTGTAAGGAAGTCCCGCTTCGTAGAGCTTGTTAAGCTGCTCAACGGTAATATCCCACTCAACGTTGGTCTTATCCACGCCGTCGTCAACGTCGTCCTTACCGTCACGGTGGGTTATATCACCGACGCTCATAACGAACTTGATATTCTTGTCCGTCTTATTCTTTGCAAGCCAGTCGTAGATGTAGGACAGCCACTGCGTATTCTTATGCGCGTCGTCATAGACGAGATGCTGAGTATCGGGAATGACCGCGATAGAATAATCGTAGTCGAAATCTCTTCTCGTTTCCTGGAAGAGAGCCTCGAAATCGTGGTCAGCAGCGGTGCTGTCGGTTATTGCGACGCCCGTCTTATTTGCCTCGGTGCCGAGGTCGTAATACGCCATAAGCGAGGTATTGGCAAGGTCGTCGCCGCTCGTATAAAGCGTAGCTATCTCATCAGCCGAGAGAGCCGTATCGTAGATAGCGAGGTTATTCATAGTACCCTTGAAGTAGTAGTTGCTCGAATACCAGTCGTGACCGAGTGCAAAACGGTACTGTCTCTGGCAGCTCGCAAGGCTTATGTTCAGAGGAAGCTCCGAGGTCGCGGTGTCTACCTCAGCGCCGTTTACGTAGCATACGAAGGCAGAGCCCGTATCGGTGACCGTATGCGTTACGGCAAGGTCAAGCCAGCCCTGTCCTCTTACGTCGTAGCCGTCGAAGGTGACGGTGGTAACGACCTTACTGCTGTCAATGAAATAAAGCTCGGGGTTACCCGCCGCGTTTATCTGGAAATTGAGGCAGGAAATATCAGCCTCGCGGTAGTTACCGAGCATAACTCCTCTGGTGCTGACACCCTCAGGAACGTTAATACGCGCCTTGAAGGTTCTTGGCTGTGCCGTGAGAGGGTTA
Source organism: uncultured Ruminococcus sp. (assembly GCA_964507065.1). Lineage (GTDB taxonomy): Bacteria > Bacillota > Clostridia > Oscillospirales > CAG-272 > UBA1740. The sequence goes on from CAZDON010000087.1 coordinate 7,963, forward strand.
GTCATACTAAGCTCGTCACTTGACGTAAAGGTTCTTCCGTCGTCGTAGCCCATAACCGTCGTATCCGCTGCCGCCGTGATTATCACGCCAACAGAGAGCACGAGAGCGAGGGCAAGAAGAACGGAAAGAATTTTCAGTGATTTTTTCATTTGCGTTTATCCTTTCTGAGTTTGGTTTATTTTAAAAGCTTTAACACGTGTGTTAAATAAATGCAGCTAGCTGCATTTATTTAACACACGTGTTAAATAAATGCAGCTAGCTGCATTTATTGTGTCGGACTTTTTTAAAGGAAT
>CAZDON010000088.1:0-8109 GCA_964507065.1 uncultured Ruminococcus sp.
TTATCTTCTGTATTTTCGCTTCGATGCATAGAAAAAGAGCTGTCTCAAACGCTCTGAAAATTGCATTTGAGACAGCCCCTTACTGTTTGGTGTGCATATTGACTCAATTTAAGCCTTTTATATATACCATTCGGTCTTTTTCGGTCTTGCCAATATGACATCCCCAATTAGAAGAAGCTTGATATAAATATTTCAAACCCTATGGCTATGAGAATTACGCCGCCGAGCATAGTCGCCTTGCCGGCAAGCCTCGTGCCGAATTTCTTGCCGAGGTATACGCCGCCGATACAAATGATAAAGGTGACCGCGGCTATGACAGCCGCCTCAATAAGTGCCTCTGCTATCGTAAGCTCCGCAATGTCAAAGCCCACCGAGAGCGCGTCAATTGAGGTCGCAATGCCCTGGAGAATGAGCGCCCCGACCGTGAGGGCTGTGGGGGAGTTGCAGTCGTCTGTATCTGGAGTGCCGTCGGCGACCGCCACCTTTTTTTCCTGCGCTTCCTTTATCGAGTCGTAAATCATCTTGCCGCCGATAAAGCATAAAAGCACGAGCGCGATATAGGGAATAGCCACTCCAAAGGCGGTGAAATACTGGAGCGCGGTATGTATAAGAAGCCACCCTATGAGAGGCATAGCCGCCTGAAAGAAGGAAAATACTCCCGCAATCGTTAGCGCGCGCCTTTTACACATAGCCGAGTCGTGAAGCCCGTTTGCCAGGGATACCGAAAATGCGTCCATTGCAAGCGCCACACCAAAGAGAAAGCCCTTGATAATAAGTGAAAAAACGTCCATATGAAATCCTTTTTTAAAGAAAAGCGTTTACTAAATATATTCGCGGCATAAATCCGCGATAACCTCAGACGCGATAATAAGTCCCGCGGCAGAGGGTACGGTGGAAATGCTTGCGGGAGCTGCCCTGCCGTCCGCCTTTTTAGAGTCGTCCGTGATATCGTACGGTGTCCTCGGCACCTCCTCCGAGTAGACAACCCTCAGGTGCTTCACTCCCCGTCGTTTAAGCTCCGTGCGCATAGCACGCGCAAGAGGACAAACCTTCGTCTTGTAAATATCTGATACGGTGAGCGCGGTGGGGGATAGCTTGTTTCCCGTGCCCATGCTTGAAATCAGAGGTATGCCAAGCCTCTCGCAAAGCACGGCAAGCTCGACCTTGACCAGCGTCGTGTCAATGGCGTCAACGATATAGTCGTACCCCTTAAGGGGAAGCGCGTGAATATCGTCGGGGGTAAGAAGTATCTCGTGGCACAGGACGCGGCAGTCGGGATTTATCGCGAGGATTCTCTCGCGCGCGACCTCGACCTTGGGGCGTCCGATCGTGCTGTGAAGCGCGATTATCTGTCTGTTTATGTTTGATAGCGAAACCGTGTCCGCATCGTAGAGGTCAAGAGCGCCCACACCCGCGCGGCAGAGTGCTTCGACGGCAAAGCTGCCGACGCCGCCGACACCGAGCACGGCAACCCGTGCGCTCTTTAATCTTTGAAGAGCCTCAGCCCCTATAAGACCTGCGGTTCTTATATCCTGTTCGTTTATGCTCATAACAACTCTTTTCTGTAAACAAATATAGTCAAAAGATTATATTTCGCCTCTTGTTATTGCCCTAACCAAATTGAAGTTGTCGTCGACCACGATAAATTCCGCGTCGTATCCGACCTCGATTTTTCCCTTGTTAAGCCCCATAAGACGCGCGGGGTTTTCGCTTGCCATTTTAACAGCCACCTCAGGCGAGAAGCCGAAGTCTATCATATTCCTTACGCACTCAAAGAGCGTCGAGGTAGAGCCTGCGAGGTTGCCGCCCTCGGTTCTGGCATAGCCGCCATCAACCGTGATTTTCTGACCGCCGAACTCGTACTCACCGTCACCAAGACCCGTCGCACGCATACTGTCGGATATGATTATTATTCTGTCCTCGCCCATAATCTTCGTGAGCATTCTGATGCTTGCGGGGTGGATATGCTTGCCGTCGGTGATAAGCTGACAGTATACGCCCTCACTGTCGCTTGCCGCACCGATAGGACCCGGGAGTCGGTGATGAATGCCGTTCATCGCGTTAAAGGTGTGGGTAAGACACTTAGCGCCCGCGCGCATAGCACCGAGTGCAGTTTCGTAGTCGGCGTCTGTATGACCTATCGACACGACGGCAGGGCAGCCTTCGATAAACGTGCGGCTTCCAGGCAGCTCAGGAGCTATCGTTACCATTTTTATATTATCACACGCGCGCAGAAGCTCAAGGCTGGGCTTCGTGATAAAGTCGGCGTTTTGCGCGCCTTTGTATTTCGGGTGGATAAACGGTCCCTCCATATGAAAGCCGAGAATATTCGCTCCCGCAAGACCCGTGATTTTTCTCGTTGTCGCGCGGATTATATCCTCCTTTGACATAGTCATAGTGGTAGGATACCAGCTTGTCGTACCGTTCTTCAGTTGAAAGCGCGAAAGCTCCTCAAGCGGCTCTCCCGCGTCCATTGTGTCAAGCCCGATAGCACCGTGGCTGTGTATATCTATAAGACCCGGGAATATTCTTTTGCCCTCAAGGTCTAAATCCCCCTTGCCGAGTCCTTTGCCTATTTTTTTGATTTTTCCGTTTTCGATTTCAATATCAACTACGCTATCAAAAAGCGTTGCGTTTGAAATTATACTCATACGAAAAACTCCTTTCGCTTCTTCTCTTTATTTTACCATTTACGGTGTGAGTTGTCAAGTGATTGCGCACGCGCGGGTACATCTGCTTAAAAGTTCTTGATTTTATTTTTATACTGTGGTAAAATGTTCTTATAATCTATATTAGGAGTCAGCTATGCTTTCAACAGTATATTCCTCAGGCGTTGTCGGTATTGACGGATTTTTGGTGACGGTCGAGTGTAGCTCGTGGAACAGAGTTCCTCGCTTTGACCTCGTGGGTCTGCCCGATACGGCGGTTAAGGAAGCGAAAAACCGAGTCCAGAGCGCGTGCGAGAATAGCGGAATAAGATTCCCCTCGCTTGATATAATGGTAAATCTCGCGCCTGCCGACGTGAAAAAAGAGGGCACGGCGTACGACCTTGCGATAGTTCTTGCGATACTTCAGTCGGGTGGATATATTCCGTCGGGTGTTGATTTTCGCGACAAGTGTATCGTGGGCGAGCTTTCTCTTTCGGGAGAGGTGCGTGCGATAAAGGGCGTTTTACCTATGGTATGCGCGGCAAAGGATGCGGGAATATCACAGATGTTCGTGCCGAGGGAGAATGCCCCCGAGGCAGCGGTCGTTGACGGTATTCGTATTTATCCCGTCGATACGCTCAGTGCCATAATCGGACATATAAAGGGCACGGCGACGATTGAGCCTATATCGAGAGATGACTTCAGCTACGACCTCACGAGAAGAAGCGAGCTTCTTGATTTTGCCGACGTTAAGGGACAGCTTAAGGCAAAGCGCGCGCTTGAAATTGCGGCGGCTGGCGGTCATAATATCGTAATGATAGGTCCGCCCGGTGCGGGTAAGTCTATGCTTGCGAAACGGCTTCCGTCAATACTTCCCGATATGTCGCTCGACGAGGCGATAGAAACCACGAAGATACATTCCGTGACAGGTCTTCTCGGTAAGAGAAATCTCGTGACGGAGCGACCCTTCCGCTCCCCTCACCATACCGTGAGCTCGGTGGGCTTCGTCGGCGGTGGAACGAATCCCCGTCCGGGTGAGATTTCAATTGCCCATAACGGCGTGCTGTTTCTCGACGAGCTTCCCGAATTCCCGAAGGCTGTTACCGAGGCTATGCGACAGCCGCTTGAGGACGGACGGGTGACGGTAACGCGCGCGGCGGCTAAGGTTACCTATCCTACGAGCTTTATGCTCGTTTGCGCTATGAATCCCTGCAAGTGCGGATATTTCGGCTCGACGGTAAAGCAATGCACCTGCACGCCGAAGCAGATACGGCAGTATCTTGATAAGATAAGCGGCCCGCTTCTTGACAGAATAGATATTGAGATAGAGCTTCCCGCGGTGTCCTTTGACGAAATTTCGGGCAAGGGCGAGGGCGGTGAGCACTCGGCTGTGATAAGAGAGCGCGTCAACCGCGCAAGACAAATAGCAAGACAGAGGCTGGCGGGCGTCGGTGCGCCCGTGGATATTCTCAACGCAAGGCTTCAGGGCGAGCTTTTCAGGCGCTTCTGCACGCCAAACGAGGAGGGGCAGGAGCTTCTCAGAGTCGCCTTTGAATCACTCGGTCTTTCAGCGCGCGGACACGACAGAATTCTCCGAGTCGCAAGGACTATTGCCGACCTCGACGGACTTGAGGTAATTGACGGTGACTCTATTGCCGAGGCGATACAGTACAGGTCGCTTGATAGAAAGTATTGGGGTCGTTAACGCGAGATTACTCGCGTTAACGACTAAGTTTGCCCGTTTGGGCAAGTGAAGTTTAACAGTGTTAAGTGAAGTTATCCTGCGGATAGTGAAGCTTTGCCTTTGGCAAAGTGGGCAAGCTTAACTTCACTATAAAAAAGCAAATAAGCAAGGTTTTAGTATTGCTTGTTTGCTTTTTCGTTATATCCTACACAAAAGAGCTTTGGCAAGAGCTGATTTTCAGCTCTTGCCAAAAGTGTTTTTATCGTTTCTTCAGACGGTCGATTACTTCTGAAGCTGATAGGTAAGCGCAGCCTTTGCGTATGCAAAGAGTGCCTTTGCAACCGTTACCGCGTCTGCATCCTCACAGCCTGCGATATACGCCGCAAGGTTGAAGGTCGTGTTTTCGGTTTCGGTCTGACCTGTGAAGCTTATCGTAACGTCGTCTGCGATGTAGTATGCCTTAACCTCAAGGTCAACGTACGACTTGCCGTCTACCTTACCGTCGACAACCTCGAAGCTTACGGGTACGTCAGTGCCGCTAAGGTCACGGTAGGTGAGGGTAAGCGTTCCCGTATAGCTCTCTGCAAGATAGAAGCGAGCCGATACGGTTGAGCCAAGACGGAAGGTTGCTCCCCATACCGCGTCGATAACGTTTACGGTGTCGGGAGTCTTTGCAAGCGACGTGAAGTCAGTCGTGCTGAGGTCGGTGGGAGCGTAGCCTGCGGTAGCATAGTCACCGAGTGCGGTAACGACGTCCGCATAGCCGTCTGCCTCGGTATAGGGTGCTCCTGCCCAGTCCATAGCGGTCTTGACGTATGCAAGCACGTCTGCCATCATTGTCTTTGCAGCTTCCTCGCCTGTCATAGCGAGAAGCTTGGTTGCGTAAGAGGGAACGGAGTAGGTGAATACGACGGATGCGGTATCGGCATACGCGTCCTCGCCGAGATTAACGGTAAGAGCTACCTCGTAGTCGTCGCCGCCGCGAGTTGCCTCGATGCCCTCAATATAAACGGCGTAGTATTCGTCAGTGCCGTCTGTTACAATCTCACTGAGAGTTACCTTATTGCCCTCGACGAGAGCGTCAATATCAAGGTCGCCCGAATCGACGAGAGCCTTGGGAACGTATACGTTGTATACGAAGCTGTCCTCAAGGGAGATATTCGACTTAAGCGAGAAGTCCGCGGTAACTGCCGCACGGTAGGTGACGTAGGTAACGCCGCCCTCGGTTTCGGTCGTGAGCGCGTATACGTACGCGTATACGCCTGCCTTGTCAGAAGGAAGCTCAAAGCCCTTAGGTATGGTGGCATCACCTGCGTTCATAGCGAGCGTCTTGGTCACGTCGCCCTTAACGAAGGTCGAAAGCGTCTGACCTGCGCCAAGAGTTACGTACGCCTGGTCGCTGAGAGTAAGCACGGTAGCGCCCGTGGGAATACCGTCCGTCATACCGCTGGTTGCAACGTACGCTGTCGATTCGGTGTGGTCGGAGGCTACCGCAACGTATGCAAGCTGAGTCTTGCCGCCTGCAAGAGTCTGCTTCCAGCCGCTCTTAAGAGCCGCCGCGGTAACACCGCTCTCAAGGGTTGCTTCGCTTATGTCGGAATTCTGGCAGTAGGTATTACCCGCGCCAAGCACAACCTTCGTCGAGGTCTGCGTGACCTCGCTTACTACCGTTACCTCTGCGTGATTGTTATTGAGCGCAATGTTCGTGAAGCTGCAGTTGGTGAACTTATTGGTTCCCTGATAGCTGAGGTCGTAGAAAAGACTTGCAGGGCCGCCTGCGGAGCCTGTCTGCGAGTAGAAGGTACAGCCGTCTGCGATAATAGTACCCTTGGTTCCGTTCTCTATATTGAGAATCGTAGCGCCGTTCGTCGCCGTAACGAGAAGGTTTGCGTCCTTAAGGGTAATCGTCGAGTTCGTGCCTCTGGTCGAGAAGAGAGCGCGTGAGTCGTATACGTTTCTTATATAGTTACCGCCGTTTACGAAGCACTGCGCGTTCGTACTGCTTGCCGATACGTCGTAAAAGATAGCCGCGTGTGCGGTAAGGTTATCACCGCTGTAGTCGCCGTACGCGCCGATATTTACTATTGCGTCAGGGCCGTTTACGTAGAATACCGTAGCACCCTGATTGATGCTCTCGCCCGACGCTATCTTTCTCGACTTGATAACGCCGCCGGGACGGGACGAGTAGAGATTGAAGGTAGTATTATTAAGTCCTGAGAAGACGTTGTTCTTAAGAATCTTGGAGAGAGTATAGCCGTTTAAGTCAAAGGAAATATTCCTTCTCTCTGTCGAGCTTACGGTAAAGACGTTATTCCACTCTATGGTGTAATCCTTCTGGAGTCTTGCCGTCGCGTTGTTGTAAAGTCCCGAAAGAAGCCACTGAAGCTCCTGGTCGGTGTCAGCACCCGCATAGGGTACGCCGCTTTCGTTGAGGGATGCGATAGCCGAAAGCTCGCTGTGTGAGTAGTAGGTGGTAGCCGTTCCGTCGTGCGAGTAAACGGTGAGAGTAGTACCTGCTTTAACGGTTGAGGTTTCTGCCTTTTCGGTATTCCAGGTCGTGTTCGCACCGTAGAAGAGTCCGTTCTGGGTATCAGCGTAGCCCGTGGTTATCGAGTTCAGGATATTCGAGGAGGTGAAGCCCGTGGGAGCTATTATAGTAGCGTCCTTGGCAACCTTAAGGTCGGATATCGAGAGGAAGTTGATGGGCTTGCCGTCTGCGTTGATTTCGTTGGGGTCGTTATACTTAACGCCCTCAAAGACTGCGGTAGGTCTGGTGGGATCGTAGCCGGAGCTTGTATACGCGCTCGCAGAGTTGAACTTGTTGTTGACGAAATCGCTCGCGTTTGCGTAAGAACGGATAACGAGGTTGTCAAGGCAAAGCTCGCCGCCCGTGGTGCTTCCCGCGGAGCCGTTACCGCCGCGTACTACGGAGAATCTCATTCCCTGGAAGTATGGATCAGCCTGTGCTGTGATATAACCCGTGCTCGTGTCCGTCGTAAGAGTCTTCGCGTTGTTGATAACCGCCATCGCGGCAGCAGTGCCGTCACCGAGCGTAACCTTCTGTCCGTCCACGTAGACCTCGTAATAGGTTCCCGAGTAGTCGGTGTAGGCTATATTGTTACCGTCTGCGGCAACCTCGCTTTTTACGACGTAGATAACCATCTGAATATGGTGCCACTCACCTGCCGTAGCGGTAAGTCCGCCTATCTTGCCGTCGATAATTCTGAAGTTCTTGTCAGCGGTAACGGAGGTACCACCCGTCGTTCTGGACTGGGGGATAATGTTTATCTGGTTGGTTGCAAAATCGTTGGTCATAACGTCAACGTCGGTAACGATTACAGCCGCGTTCTTATAGTTTATCTGAGTAGGCTTTGCGATATCACCGAGAACGAAGTACGCGTCCTTTCCGCTGGGAATAGTGTAGGTCTTGGGAGTCTCGGGAATTGTACCGTCGGTATCGGTGTAGGTGAATCTGTAGTAGCCGTCGGTGCTGTCCTGTACGACGTCAAAGCGACCGAGCTTCATATTGATTTCGCCGCCGTAGTTAATATCATTACCCTTGTATACAGCGGTGTCTTCCGTGCCGAGGACGGGCTTTGAGTCACCGGAAGCGGTGCCTGAGGTTGGAGTTTTTCCCTCGAAGTAGGACTTCGTATTACCGTTCTGGGCGAGCACTGCGTTCGGAACGCCCGTCGTAGGAGCGTCTGCCGTCAGGCAAACGAGGTAGGGATACTTAACACTCTCCGAGCTGTATACCCAGGAGTAGCCTCTTGCAAG
>CAZDON010000089.1:0-8091 GCA_964507065.1 uncultured Ruminococcus sp.
TTTCGGTAAAGAACATCCGCTTTTTTCTTTTTTAGGCTGTCTTAATGAGACAGCCTCTTTTGTCACTTATGGTTTACAATATCCGCGGATTTTTTCCTTTTCATCGCGTGTTAGCTCGCTGTCAGAGCCGTAGATTTCATCAAGACGGGCAATGCTGTCCTCAATTACCTTACGGTATGCCTCAACCTCGTCCTTACTGCGGTAGACGTTCTTCATCATATAGAGAAAATCAGAGAGCTCGGAGATATAGGCATCAGCCCCCGCCCGAAGCAGAGAGAAGGAAACCTCAAGTGCGCGCTTGTAAATTTCCTCTGCCCTTGACTCGGCGTCGCACATTGCGTATGCCGCGGCGAACTCATTGTAAAGGCCTATAAGCTTTCCGCCACCGCCAAGAGGATTGGTTTTCTGAATTTCGGTATAGCACTCTTCTGCCTTGCCGAAATACGGGATAGCATCGTAGCACAGGTCCTCCTCAAAATACAGAAGCCCCTTAAGGTAATACGAATCGGCAAGATTCATAGAATACATCTCGGGATTTTCCGAGCAAAGCTTCTCGTAAAGCTCAAGCGCCTTGGTTACAAATTCAAGCGACGCGCTGAAAAGCCCCTCGTCCTGACGAATCATAGCCATACCGTAGTATGCGCCCGCAAGACAGGAAATGGCTGTGCCCTTATAGTCGGGATTCTTATCAAAGAAATCAATAACGCGAAGGTATGCCTCCTCTGCCTCGTCGTTCTCGTCAAGAAGCGTCTTACAGGTGGCAATATTGATTTCTGCCGTCATAAGCTTGTCGCTGTATACGCCGCCCTTTTCAAGACTGAGCTTTTCATAGAGGCGCCTTGACTCAAGCAAAGCGTCAAGCGCCTCGTCGACCTCCTGCGTCTGCAGATATATAGCGCCGAGGTTATTATAAGCGTCGGCAAGGTTCGGAATATACGCGTCACCGCTGCGCCTGAGCAGCTCCTGATTAAGCTCAATTGCACGAAGTGCTGCGTCCTTTGCCGAATCTGCAAGAAGCATTCTGCGGCGAAGCTCGGTAAGATTAACGTAGACCACGGCCAGCTGTGCCGCATAGGACTCGAATGACTCACGAAGCAAGACCTCATAAAGCATTATCGCCTCGGACAGCGCCTCGTCGGCGGCCGTCGTTTCGTTAGTCATAGAAAGTATCATACCGAGATTACTGTACGCAACGGCAAGCCCGGCCCTCATCGTTTCGGGATTCTTTTTCTCAAGCACCTTGAAAATTCTTACCGCGTACTCACCGTAAAGCTTGGCGTTCTTTCCGTCACACTGCTCGTAGTAGCAAATCGAAAGATTGTTGAAGAGCTTTGCAAGCACGGGACCGTATGTATAAAAGTCCCTCTCGTACTCAGGCTTAAGCAAGCGAATTGCACTGATAAACACGCGGATAGCCTCAGGTCTTTTGCCAAGTCCGATATAGGCACGCCCAAGATTAAGCGATACTATTGCAATATCGCCGGGAAGCCTATGTCCGAAATCACTTGCAAGCTTTTTGTAAGCATTTACTGACAAAACCGAATGCTTTAAGCAATTTTCATAATCATCAAACGAGCCGTACATATTGGAAAAAGTCAGATTCGTTCTAGCATCGTCCCAAAGCCTGTCCTCGTCGTTTTTATTATCAAGCATAGCGAGTCTTTGAGATTGCTCGCACATAAGCTTTGAGTTTTTAAAGCTTCGGCTCTCACACCAGAGCGCGCAAAGCAGGTCGGTCACCTTGACCAGCAGGCGTCTTTGAGCATCGTCGTTCTCATCAAGCAGCTTCGTGAGCGAGGACGCGACTCTTATTGCCTCGGCAATACGCCCGTTGTCGTAAAGGAAATAGGCGTAGTTGAATACGACCGTCATATTGAGTCCGTGCTTTTTACAAAGCTCAGCCGAGCGCTTGTACTTTTCGCATATTTTTTTGTATGCGGCAGAATTAACGCCTCTTGCCCTCTGCGCTTTTATCCAAAGCTCGTTTTCCTCAACGTAGCCCTCGACCTCTCGTCTTGCCGTTTCTATACGACGCTCCGCAATTTCAAGCTCTGCCTCTCTCGCCTCGTCGTCAAGCACCGCCTGAGCGCGCTTATAGTCACCGCTGTTGAAAAATTCAAGAGCAAGCTTTTGCCTTTTGGTAAGCACTCTTCCGTCAGAGGCAAGCTCTGCTACCGAGGACACGAGTGCCAGCGACTCGTCCTCCAGCGATGCAAGCCTTGAGGATACGCGGCTAAGCTCACCCGCGGCAGCAAAGAACTCCCCCTCTGCCTCGTCGGTTCTTTCCTCAAGATAGCGCGCACGCTTAATCGAAAGAAGCTCGTCTAAGCGCTTACGCTCCTCATAAAGCTGCGATAACTCCTCGTTGTTTGAGAAAATCGGTATATTCTCGGTCGAAAGTATGTCCTTACCGCCAAGGGTCAGCACACCGTTCTTTATATCAAGCTCACTCTGTGCGTCAAGATGCATCAGCTTCAGCTGCATAAGCACGCCAAGCTTGAGCGTATCTATATGCGCGTAGACGTTGTAGTAGTGGCGGTATTCTCCGTCAAGGCGCCTGATTATCTCGGATAGAGCGTCCGAGAGCACGTGATTATCCGCCGCCCTGAGATAGGTCACGATTTTCGGTCTTTGATTTGAGGAAAAGGCACTGTACGCAACGTCAAGCTCGTGAAGCGTATATTCACCGACCTTTCGGTAAAAGAGGAAAAGGCAAAGGTCAGAGCCCTCAATTTCGCGGTCATATTCCGACTGCTTTCCCAGCAGGGCAATTGCGTTGTCGTAGTCCTCGCATTTGACGAGCGAGATATACACGCCCCGCTCTACGTATATTTCGTTAAGCTGACGGATAAAGTCACCGAGCGCTATTCTGTCGTCGTGAAGGTCCGTCATGGATGAAGCTAAAAATATCTTTATTTTTCGCATTTTCTATCCTTTCATAATTACGCCTTGCGTTTACCTCGTCTGGGACAGAAGCCCATCGAGCTCCTCTTTCGTAAGATAGCGCCACCGTCCCCGTGCGAGTGCCGCGTCAAGCGTCAGCGTGCCGAAGGTTATTCTTTCAAGAGCCGTTATTCTGTTATCGACCGAGCCGAGCATTCTCTTTATCTGATGATACTTACCCTCCGTGAGCGTTATTATACCGCCAAGTCGGTCGGGGTCTGCCAGAAGCTTCGCACTTTTGCACACGTAGCCGTCTGCAAGCGTAGCGCCTCTTTCAAATATTTCCTCACAGTCTAGGCGCAGCGGCTCGGCACACTTAAAGCGGTAGGATTTCGTCACGTGACGCTTTGGCGAAAGGAGTCTGTGTGCACTCTCTCCGTCGTCAGTTAGAAGCATAAGCCCCACCGTATCCTTATCAAGCCTGCCGACCGGAAAAAGCTCTCTTGCGCGAAGCTCCTCGGGCAAAAGCTCGGTAACGTACGGATGCTCTTTATCCTCGGTTGCGCTGACGTAGCCCTGGGGCTTATTCAGCATTACGTAGATATATTTTTTATATTCAACGACAGCACCGAGATAAGTGACCTTATCCTTTTCGGGATTTATATGCACGGACGTGTCGCGCACCGTAACACCGTTTACCAAAATTCCGCCGCGCCTTGCGACCCTTGACGAATCGCGTCTTGACGCTATCGCCATATCGGACAAAAGCTTGTCAATTCTCATCGTTTTCCCCCGCTGCACAGCTCTCTTCTTGATTCTTCTTAAAGCTAAGCTCGCTTACCACCGAAAAGGCGATTATAAGAGCAGCACCGACCAGCATAAGCGGAGTGAGCCGCTCCCCAAGCACCGCAAAGGACGCAATCAGGGCTACGATAGGGTCAACGTAGCTATATATGGCAAGCGTATTTGCAGAAAGCACGCCCGTCGAGCCGAAATACATAACGTAGGCAATTCCGGTGTGGAGAATGCCTATTGTAAGAAGCGGTATCAGCTGTATCGGAGCAAAGCTCATATCCGAAAAACCGCCCGTGATAAGCACGTAGGGCAAAAGCACCGCGACGCTCACTAAAAACTGGCAGGCAGTTTTCGTCGTCGACTCTATTTCCCTCATTTTCTTATTACAGATGACGACGCACGCGTACAGCACGGCAGCAAGCACGCCGACGAGTATTCCCTCTGCCGTAACCCCCTCGGCGCCTCCGTCAATGACGCCCGATACGAAAACCATACCGACGAGCGCACCCGTTATACACAAAAGCTTTTTCAAGGTTATTTTTTCCTTAAAGAAAAACGGAGAGAGGCAGACTAGAATCGTAGGCTCAAGATAATAGGCAAGCGTCGCCGTGCCAACCGTAGTAAGCTTGCACGCCTCAAAGAATAAAATCCAGTTTACACCAAGCAGCACACCCGAAAGAATAAGCAACGTCAGGTTTGTTTTTATACCGACCGTATCGGGATGCTTTCTTGTAAAGAGCATAAAGAGAGATAAAAACACAAAGCCTATAAGAGCTCGAAACAGCGCGATTACACCGGAGCTATAGGGCAGATATCTTGAAAGAAGCCCGACCGTGCCGAATATTGCCATACTGACAATAAGGCTCGCAAGACTCAGAGCGTAGTTTTTATTTTTCATATTTTCCCTCTCCCCACCTGGCTTTTATACTTCTCACTAGTCCTACATAATTATACACCGATTTTAAGTGCTAGTCAATAAATATTTAAAATAGAAAATAAAAACGGGCATAGCGCCCGAAATTAAAAAAGTGTGAAATCCATCACACTATATTTAAGTATATCACAAGACGAATGACTTGTAAAGGGGTGTTTGTATATTTTGCACAGTTTCTATGTATTGCACAATTTTTTATTGTCAAGTTTTTACAATTTGCCAGTAGATTTTTACCGTTTCACTGTGATATACTATAGGTGCAGAGAGGAAGGTACACTCCAATGGGAAAGTAAATCAAATGAAAAAAAGCAAATCAAAAAAGGAAGGTAAGGTCCAATGAGAAGCTGACCTCGATACCAAAAGCAAAATAAATCAAGGAAGGTACGGTCCGATGAGAAGCTAAGCTCTCAAAAAGAACGAATTGAGCAAGGAAGGTACGGTCCAATGAAAAGTTAAGCCCCTTTACCTTACGTCTTATCGGTGGCAGAGGGTAAAAGCACTGAGCTATCAGGAAATAGCGTGTATCGGAAGGTTGTCGGAAGGGTTATTAAGCAAAGCAGCAAAAAGAAATTAAGCGGCACTCACGAAAATTGCGAAGCTGCAAGGATACCGAGCATTACTCGGAAGGTGGAGCACCACCCGGGCGAAGATGACTTCTTCTTAGGGCACAGGATGGTAGACGAACCAAAGCACGGCGGTGTTACGCATTACATAGATGATGTTTTACGGACGTTTCGGTTCTTATCCTTTGACTTTAAGAAACAAGCACTTCAAAATCCCCATCGTAATGAAAATACCAAAATCAAGCTAATCTTCGGCTAAGAAGAAAGAAATCAAACGGGCATCTTTAGTATGGACAGGACGCGGGGATACGAAAATACGAAAGTGAGGTTAATCATAATGTTAGATATCAAGAATAATCATTGATAGCCCTCGGGACGCTAGCGTACGAAGCGAAACGAGGGCTATCAATTTTTTATAAATTACGGTAGGGCATACGCCCTTTTATTATTTTTCGCAGGCAATTATATCGTCAAGCCTGTCGAGAATAAGCTGCTGTGCATCCTTTGACAAAAGAAGCGAGCTTTTTACCTCACCCGTCCTGGCATCCACGCTGTCAAGCGAGAGAATGCCTACGCCAGCCGATGCGTCGGTCGTAAAGAACGCCTTTTCGCTTCTTACGACGTTGATACGCTCTTCCCTTACGTAGCCCTCGGTGCAAAGCCACCGCATCACCTGCGCAACGCCTAGATTTCTGACTCCCCTATCGGTGATTTTCTTATTGATTCTCGTGATAAATCCGCTTATTCTGACGGGCTTATCCGAGATATCGACACCTGCTTTATCGATTACCTCAGGCGTAAAGTCACGTTTTTCATAATACACCGCGGGGGAAGAGTCCTTGCGTGCCGAAGCAAGCTCATCAAGAAGCGCAAGAGTATCGCAAAGCGTCTGCGCGACGTCCTCTCTTGACAAAAGGGGGATATTGATTAGCTCGCCCGTTACGGGGTCCTTTGAATTAAGGAGCGCCCCAAGATATTTTTTTGCCCTGTCAATGCGCACGCCGACCCCGTCAACCGAAGGCATAACGTCATTTACGTCAGGCGGTGGTGTCTTGTCGGGAGTATATTGCTCCGCCTTAGCATCGGGAAACGGAAGAGCTGAAAACAGGTTATCACTTCTACAATCCATAATAAGCCGCCCTCACTGTTTTTTCTTAATTATAGCAGATTATTTTATATTTTTCAAGCACAAGGCGGCTTTCTTGTTGACTTATGGCAGAATATATGTTAAAATACTTATAGCAATTAAATAACAGAGGGACTTTTTTATGAATTACAGGCTTGCCCGCGACACTGCGTGGAAGGTGCTCATCAACAACGGGATATCCTCTCTTCCCGTAGACATCTTTGAGATTTGCAAATCCGAAGGTGTTTTTCTTTTTACATACAAAGGTGCAAAATCTATTATTGAAGAGCTCGGCATAGAGGAGCATAACAAGACTAACGACGCATTCTGCTTTGGCAGATTCATCTTTTACGACGATGAGAAGTCAATTCAAAGACAAAGATTCTCTATCGCACACGAGCTTGGGCACATTTTGCTTCATCTTGAGGGCGGAAAATACTCGGACAAGTCACTTCGTCTTGAAAAGGACGAGCTTCCCTGCCACACCGATGAAATTGAGGTTGAAGCAAACACCTTTGCAGCAAGGCTTCTCGCACCTCTTTGCGTGCTGCAATTTATGAACGTATCATCGCCGTCACAGATAGCAAGCCTTTGCGAAATCGGCTTCACCGCAGCAAGGCTTCGCTACGACAGGCTCTGTCGCGTAAGGAAAAGAAGTGCCGAAAGGCGGCGCGAAAAAGGACACGGCACGTTTCTTATCGATGGCTACGAGAGAATGGTGCTTGAAAATTTCCGCGATTATATTGAAAGAAACAAGCTTCCGGATAAGGCCGGCAGCAATAAGTGATGAGAGCTGTGAGCTGTCTTACAATAATGCAGAAAAGAGGCTGCTTCATTTAGGTATAACCGAAAAAGAGCGGAGTTTCCCCAAAATACGGGAACTTCGCTCTCCAATGTTGCACTTCTATTAAAAAGAGGCAGAATTTTGATTTTCTGCCTCTTTTATGCTCTTTTTCTATCGTCGCTCTAGGGGCTCGACGTACGCTCGTACGCCTCACGCCCCTAGAATCAACGGTTTATCCTCTAAATTAAGCTAGTCTCTCTAATGAACTTTGCATTAAAAATTCAGCATACAAGCCTTTTTAAGTCTTGATTTTGCTGAATTTTTAATGACTCAGCCCTTTTTTAACCCTATTTCCTAATGCCTAATGCCTAGTGCCTCATTCCTCTTATCCATTCTTCTGTGTATAATCTTCACAAGCTCCACAATCGGAATTATCATAATAGAAAGTCCGAGCGCGATAGCGTATTCGGGAAGATTGAGGTGCGCAAGCTCGAATGCCTTGCAAAGGAAGTCTACTTCAACGACAACGGTAGTCAGTAAAAACGAAAGCAGACCTGCGCCGAGCAGCCACTTGTTCTGACCCTTTATTGAGAAAATCGAGCCGTGAAGCGAGCGCATATTGAACGAATGGAATATCTCACACATGGACAGCGTCAGAAACGCCATGCTTGAACCGAGAGCTTCTGCCGAATACGCGCCTGAGCTTATTGCCTCAGCGTGGAGCTGCACCGCGAGCCAATAACGACCGATAAGATAGGACGCAAGCGTGATAAGCGTAACCAAAACGCCCTGATATGCCACGGCAAAGCCGAGTCCGCCTGCAAATATTCCTTCTCTTGAATCACGTGGCTTTCTTTCCATTACGTTAGACTCGGGCCTTTCCATTCCGAGCGCAAGCGCGGGGAAGCAGTCGGTGATAAGGTTTATCCAAAGAAGATGCACGGGCTTAAAGATAGTGAAGCCGAGAAGAGTTGCGAAGAATATTGAAAGCACCTCTGAAAGATTC
>CAZDON010000090.1:0-8021 GCA_964507065.1 uncultured Ruminococcus sp.
ATTTTGGCGGTAAGGTTCCCACTCCCTCTGAACAAACCGAGCTTGATAGGGATTTGAAGAGCACGGTTCTTTCGGGCGTCTCACGCGCAAGAGAGCTTATGGCGGGTTATCACGTGGCTGACTCGCTTGACGAGATATTCACCTTCCTTCGCCGCGCTAATAAGTATATTGACGAAACTACACCATGGATTCTTGCAAAGAACGAGGAGGATAAGCCTCGCCTTGCGACGGTTATCTATAACCTGCTTGAAACCGTAAGAATTGCCGCTGTTGCACTCACACCCTATATCCCGTCTACAGCTAAGAGAATTTTCGGAATTCTCGGCACCGATGCCACCGAGTACGGTACGGTAGCCGACTTCGGCTCGCTTAAGAGCGAGGCGGCGCTCGGTGAGGCCCTAGTGCTTTTCGCGAGAATTGACGAGAAAAAGCTTCTTGAGGCTATCGAGGCAAAGCGACTTGCAGAAGAGGCAAAGAACTCGCCCGTCCCAGCACCCGAGCGTGAGGCGGAAATCGGTATTGAGGATTTTGCCAAGGTAGAGCTTAGGGTTGCCGAGATTCTTGAGGCTGAGCCTGTTCCTAAGGCGAAAAAGCTTCTTAAGCTTAAGGTAGACCTCGGCTTTGAAACCCGTCAGGTAGTGTCGGGAATAGCTAAATTCTATACTCCTGACGAGCTTATAGGCAAAAAGGTCGCGCTCGTTTGCAACCTCAAGCCTGCAAAGCTTTGCGGCGTTGAGTCCTACGGAATGCTTCTTGCATCGGGCGAGGAAGAGGTGCGCGTGGTATTCCTTGATTCATCTGCGAAGTGCGGTGACAGAATACACTGATGAGATATTTTGATTCACACGCTCATTATTATGACGAGCGTTTTTCGGAAGAAGGTCAGGGCGCTGACGCTATTCTTGACGGACTTTTTGGGACAAGCCTATCCTACGTGGTAAACGTGGGCACGAGATACGAAACCTGCCTTGCCGCAATAGCTCAGGCGAAAAGGTATCCCGCGATGTATACCGCGCTTGGAATACACCCTGGCGATATAAGATTTATAGATTACGGTATGGATAGGGCGCTCGATGAGCTTCGCGCGCTTATACTGAGTCCTGAATCAAAGTGCGTTGCGCTTGGCGAGATAGGGCTTGACTATCATTATCCCGACACGGATAAGGCGCGTCAGGCTGAATATTTTGAGGCGCAGATGAAAATGGCAGAGGAGCTTTCCCTCCCGGTCGTGATTCACGACAGAGAGGCACACGAGGACGTGATGAATATCGTAAGAGCACACCCTCGTGTACGCGGAGTAATGCACAGCTTTTCAGGCTCGTCAGAGATGGCGCGTGAGCTTGTCTTACTTGGCTATATGGTATCCTTTTCGGGTACTCTTACCTTTACCAACGCAAGACGCCCCAAGGAGGCGTGCGCAGCCGTGCCGATAGAGAATATTCTTATCGAAACCGACTGCCCCTACCTTGCGCCTCATCCATTGAGAGGTACGCTTAATCATTCGGGAAACCTCGTTTACACGAACTCCGCTGTCGCTGCTATAAAGGGGATTAGCGAGGAGGAGTCCGCAAGGATAACCGAGGATAACGCAAGAAGATTCTTTAAAATATAAAAACAGCAAGAGTGTCAATGTGTACACTCTTGCTGTTTTTATATAATACGAGGATTTGTATATAATTGTTTACAAATACCGCCGTTTACTCGTCGCTCGAAGCAATATTGTAATCGGCTCTTGTAAAGAGGGAATTGAACATACACAGGTAGGATATCGGTACGCGTGACACGTTAAAGGAAAAGCCCATATAGCCGTATTCGTGGCCCTTCCTCATAAGAGCCATTACCATATCGAGCGACGGAATATATGCCGTTGATTTGCCGCCTGCTTTCGTTTTGCTCACGGTAGGAAATTCTGAAATTCCCGTGTTTTCATCGGTGGAGATTTTTCTTGCTCCCCGTCTTGCAAGGCGCACAAGCGTCTCTCTTTCATATTTAATCCCGTCAAGCGTGCCGAAGTCGGGAAGCTCAATAAACACCTTTGAGCTTTCTGCCTTGTCGGAAAATTCTATAATTTCCCTGAGGGCATCCTCGCGTGGTATTAAGCCCTCCCCGTATGTCAGCACCGATGCGTCGGATAAATCGGAAACCTCGGCGCTTGCCGTGTTGGCGTTAGTAAAGAGAAGAAGGCTTCTTCCTATCATAGCGCGTCTTGCAGCGAAAATAAAATCGCAATAGTCAGCATCCGCAGCACCATTATCGTATAGAAGATACAGTCCGTCGTACCCGCCTGCCTCTGCATTCTTAATCATACTCTCAAGCACGAGTGAACGCGTAAGAGTGTCCCCAAGCCAGGAGTTATCCTTGATGACTATACCCAGCAGCGCCTGTCTTGCGCGCTCTCTTGCCATTTTTGACATCGTACCAAGGCGCACGTGCCTTGTGAGCGCTCCGCCAGAAAGGGTAAATTCCATAAATGCCGCATAGGTAAGAAAGGGAAGTGCCTTAGTGAATTGATTTGCGTCGCACGAGGCGTCCACGATTCCGATAGCGCTCGACGGCCCCAGCGACGGCGGCTGGTACTTTATTGCGAGCATAACTCCTGGCGTCACCGTGTCATGACCCAGAAGCTGCGGGTTGTTTGATAGGAGCGAATTTCTCTTTACTCCGTAGCGAAGTGCGATTCTTGCGAGAGTATCTCCGCCGCGCGTAAGAGCTTCCATAGTCGGCTTCTGAACTACGAGCTCCTCGCCTGTGCAAAGGTTATCCCGAAAAAGACCGTTATCGGCAACAAGCCTAGCTTGACTTACCGAGTATTTCTTTGCTATATAGGACAGATTTTCACCTGCACTTACCGTGTGTAATATCATATCTTACCTCAAAGTTCGTTTCTTTATATTATATTCATAGCGCGTGCAGCTTGACACGCACCCGACTATAATACCACAGACGGAGTGCTGTTTGTGTCGCAATTTGTAGCGCTATACTCTTTTTTTATTTTTTTCTTGAAAAAGCCTCTCTCGTGTGCTACAATATAAATATCAAACGGTGGCGTCACCAAGGTGCGCCTATGAGAGGTAATTTTATGAAGATAAAGACAGGCTTTGTTTTGGAGGAGGTTGCAGGACGCTATCTTGCGTGCGCGACGGGAGATCTCGTTTGTGAGTTTTCTGGACTCGTCACCCTTAATTCAACGGGCGCTTTTCTCTGGAATCTTCTTTCAGAGGGGGATACGTCCGAGGAGGCTATGCTTGAGCGTATGCTGTCCGAATATGACGTGAGCGAGGATATTGCAAGGCGAGATATCGAGCTTTTCGTAAAAAAGCTTCGTGACGGCGGTATCCTTGATGAGTAATAACGGGGCGAATGCGAGCGTCGGCTTCGAGGGGATTGAGTCGGTGCTTGATAAAAACGGTGTCTATGCCTCTGTGACGGAGGGCGTAAGCATGCGACCTCTGTTTAAGACGCACCGTGACGTCGTGGTGCTGAAGCGGCCGACCGAAAGGCTTTCAAAATACGACGTCGCGCTTTATCGGGCTTATGAAAAATACGTTCTTCACCGTGTAATCGGAATTGATGAGAAAAGCGGCGTATATCTTATAAGAGGGGATAATACCTTCAAAATAGAAAGAATACCCTTTGGTAAGGTTATTGCAGTGCTCGTATCCTTTAACAGGGCGGGAAAGCATTACTCGGTGACCGACAGGGGATATCTTCGCTACGTAAGCTTTTGGAATTTTATTTATCCCATAAGATTTGTGCTCCATAAGGTACGTGCGCTGCTTGCGAGAATATATAGAGCGCTTTTCAGACGCAAAAAGAAAAAGGATTAAAGATACCAATTTATGGTGTCTTTAATCCTTTTTGAGATTTAGTTGCCGCTGTTAATTTTCTCAATGTGCCTCTTTATAGCCTCAAAGCTCTCGTCACTTATCGCGTGCTCCATCTTGCAGGCATCTCTGACGGCAATTTCTCTGTCCACGCCAAGCGCGATAAGCATATCGGTAAGCACCGTGTGCCTTTCGAGGATTTTTTGTGCTATTGCTTTTCCCTCGTCGGTAAGAGAAATGTGCCCTGAGCTATTTACAGTGATAAAGCCGCCTGACTTGAGAAGCCCCACCGCACGCGAAACGGATGGCTTTGAATAGCCCATTTCCTCGCAAATATCAATAGCACGCACGTGCGCTAGCTTCCTTGAGAGCATCAGTATCGTTTCAAGATACATCTCGCCCGATTCTTGAATCTGCATAAAACCTTCCTCAATTTTTCTTCGTTACAGTTATTATACCCGAAGTCCCGGAAAAAGTCAAGGAAAATAAGTAACGTCCGTCAGTAGGGGATAGCGTCCTGCATTATGTAAACCGCGTCGCTGGGAGTGCATAGGTCAGATACGATTCTTCTGAAAAAGCACAGTGCCCGCCCTGAGTCTGAAAAGGCATCCTCAAGCAGACTTTCCTGAACCTCACCACCCGTGATGGCTCTGACCCTTACGGAGTAGAGCGTAAGCCCGAAGGACGCGCACCTTGTCGATACTCTTTTGAACAAGGTGTAGTTCAGAGTGCACCCCTCGCGCACTATTGTTTTCTCATCAACCACACACAGCTCATTGATTTGTGTCCTCATAATATTCCCACCTTTCTTATGTCAGTATATCATAAGAAGCATGGCGAAAAGACACGAATTATACACTTGCGTAAATTTTGAGAAAATAATGCGCATAGGTAAACAAAAAGATACAAAACAGCTGCTTTTACGCTAAAAAACAGCTCCATTACTTAATCCAAATCTGAAACGGTAATTATTGCCTCTGCATTGATTTTTCCGTCGGGCTTAACGGTCCTTACGTATATTTTATCGCCTACACTCGCGCGCAGTACCTCAAGCGTTTCCTTCCACCTTGCCTCGTTTTTATAGCTTATATCAAGCGAGGTGATGCGCTTTTTGTCAAGCGGTACGAAGTTTGAAAACATATCTGCGTACTTCGTGTTGTTTAAATGTCTGTTCTGGTCGATATCCTGATACGATACAGTGTATGTGCCGCAAGGCTCAAGCCCGTCAGGAAATCTCTCGTGAGTAAGCTCCATATCAAGAGGGTCACTCGTCACAAGAGGCAGGTCGAAGTCAGCCGTCCTGACGAGCGAGTGCTTTTCGGTATTGATAAGCGCCCACGAAGATGTTGCCCTTGCGATTATCTCGCCCTCGCGCGAAAGAGTATAGCATCTCGGAAAAATAAAGCCTCGGCTGTGGCAGGGAAAGCTCGTTGCTACGAGCTTGTCGTAGACCTTAATAGGCTTGTAAATTTCAAGCTTCATTCTGCTTATGATAAAGGCGAGTCCGCGCGAAATAAGATTGTCGTAGGACATACCGTTTTCGGTAAGCTGATTCTGCGCTGCCGTCTGTATGTAGCGAAGCACCGACGATGCCCTCGCAACACCGTTGAAGTCCATATCGTGAATATCCGCTTCGAGCTCGTATGAGTATTTTGATTCTGTCTGCATTTTAAAAACCGCCTTTCTTACCACCTTATTATAAATTAAAATTATTAACTTTTCTACATCGCTGCTAAAAATCGTTGCATTTTTCTTTTTTGCGTGATACAATAAAAACAGTGAGGTGATAAATTATGATAACTCTTACAAAGGATAATTTCAACGGCACGCTTGAGGGGACGGGCGAGCTCCTTGTAATAGACATTTATGCGGATTGGTGCTTTCCATGCAAAATGCTCTATCCTACGATCTGTGAGCTTGAGTCGGAGCACGGGAAAGTGAAATTTGCCAAAATCAACGTGGATGACGAGCCTGAGCTTGCCGCGTTATTCAAGGCGGAAAGTATTCCTATGATAGCCTTCGTCAAGGACAAC
The DNA here is from genome assembly GCA_964507065.1 of uncultured Ruminococcus sp. Lineage (GTDB taxonomy): Bacteria > Bacillota > Clostridia > Oscillospirales > CAG-272 > UBA1740. The sequence goes on from CAZDON010000090.1 coordinate 5,858, forward strand.
GTCTTTCTTGACTTCACCGTCGGTGTCGTGCCAAAGGAAGAGCTTGCGTCAAGAATTGAAAAATATAAATAGAATAATAGCGAAAAAACGGCTTATACGTGAATGTCCGCTAGGGGCATACGCATAAGCCGTTTTTTATTTACTTAGATGCAATTTCGGTAAAATAATCACCGAGCCAGTCTATTCTGCTGCGAGTCCATTCTATTACCTCGCTGAAGCGACGCTCAGGACTCGTAAAGGGTCTGAACCAATGCCACTTAAGGTGATTGCGTCGAAAATACGGCATAAGCTCGCCGACCTCTGCCTCTGCATTATCAAGTGCCGTCGTTAGAATCGGGCGAACTTCGTCAAATCTTGCCTTTACAAGCGCGCGAAACTCCGCCGAGCCATCAAGCATAAGTGAAAACCAGTTGCCCTGCGAGCGAAGTCCATCGACCTTGCCGACGTAGCCGTCCATCTCAGGTCCGACGCACGCCCAGTCGAAATCCCACAGCGGCCCCATCTTCATCGGCTCGCCGACGGGCTTGTGCATATAAACGCTCTTCCAGTTTATTTCAGGCTGACCCATAACCTCACTTATGATGAAGTAATCAATAAAGCTGTCTATATCCACAAGAAGTGAAAGCCCCTCAAGGTCGCAGGCGCCTGCGCAAATTTCCACGCTTTCAATATACTCCCTGATATAAGTCATCTGTTCGTCGGAGTATCTCTCGTCAGCCTCAGGGTATTTTACAGTGTACGCGCGTCCGCCAACGTAAAACCAGTCCACGTTTTCCACGCCCTCTTCGGGAGCGTAGGCGTCAAGCTCGACGAGAAAGGGAACCTCTCTCGCGCCGCTCTCTACCGTCGAGTCGTCCTTAACGTCGGTGCGTCCTTTGTTCTCGTCAACCTGGTCTGTCATAAGATATATTCCCGCGTAGCTTCCGTTTAAGTAAAGCTCTACGTAGTTATATGACGGAACGAAGCCCTCAGTGCCGATGCTGTCCGCAAGGGTAAAGGCAAGCCTGTCCTTTGAGAGAGAAAAATCGTTATACAGGGCAAGAAGCACCCAGCTTTTGTTCTTCGCCTCGGAAAATACACTCGTCTTTTCGTCGAACTTTATTCGGTACGGCTTCTTGGGGAAAAACTCCCACGTTGTGTTGCCGCGTCCGCGAATACCAGCTTTCGCGTCAGTTATTTCCGATCCCTCAAGCGTTACGGTGCAGTCCACGTAATCTTCCTTTGACTGTATTTCGGCGCCCTCGGCAGTTACTACGTCGAGCCTCGGAATAAGCCCCTCGCTCTCGCACCTCGCCGAGAATACCGAGTAGCTTATAAGATTTACAGTGCAGTAAATCAGGCACGCCACGATAAGCACGATTAAAAAGCACAGTGTGCCTATTATATAGGGCTTAAGCTTTTTTGGCATAAAGCATCTCCTGAAACGATTCTTTTTGAAAATGTGCGTAAGAATATTACTATCTTACATCAATAAGCCGCTTTTGTCAAGCATATCGGGCACACACGCTTATAATACCCTTATAAATGAAACACGGAACTCCGTCAGCGCCCCTAGGGCTGATAGCACTGGAGCCGAATTTACGCAAGAGCTGCAACGTCAACGTTGTAGTAGTCGTATACGTTGTAAAAGTCGCCCGTAGGGGTATCGTTTACGAAAGGGGCAGAGAAGCAATATTGAAGCCCCTCGCTCTTGTCAACGCGGTTGCTTCTTCCGAATTTGTCCGCATCCTCCTTCGTGTCAAATATTCCGAGAATCCTCTCGCATCCCTTCGATAAAAGCGCAACTGCATACTTGATATCCATTTTAAGTCCTTCCGTGACTGAAGATGACCGAAGCCGCCACCTCGCCACAATACGTATTCAGAGCACACAAAGCCATATTCACCGCCGCCCCGTGATTACATTATAACAATAGAGGTGTCCTAAAACCAGGACACCTCTATTGAGAAAAAATAAAAAGAGTTACAATCCCGCCCTTTCGGCTATACCTTGTAATATCAAGGCCAATGTAACTCTTGAAATTATTATACCACAAAATTAACTATTGTCAAGAGGAAAAAGAAAAGCCGAGGTCATAAACCTCGGCGCAGAGATATAATCTCCGCGATGCGGGTCGGAACAAAGCCGACTAAACAACCGAATAGGTTGAGTTCGCTACCTTGTT
>CAZDON010000091.1:0-7648 GCA_964507065.1 uncultured Ruminococcus sp.
CCTTGAAATGTCAAGAAGATCCGAAACGAGTCTTGAAAGTCGATGAACCTCCTTTGAAATTATATCAAGATAATATCCGTGCTTCTCAGGAGGTATAGCACCGCTGTTAATTCCGTCTATAAAGCCGGCAATCGTCGTCATAGGAGTTCTCAGATCGTGTGAAACGTTAGCAAGGAAGGAGTTACGCATTTTATCAAAGCTTTCAAGCGAATCCGCCATATTGTTGAATGCCTCGGCAAGCTCTGAAATCTCATCGTTTCCCGAAACGGTTACTCTCGTGCTGAAATCACCGTCAGCAAAGCTCTTTGCCGCCGCCTTCATGTTTTTAAGAGGATGTACTATACGCTCAGAAATGAAATATACCGCAATTACAGCGGCAAGCATAACCCAAAACGCATTTCTTATTATAGCTTGCTGAAGCACCTTATAGAGCATATCCTCCTGCTCAATATCCGAGAGCACAAGAACGTATCCGCGCACGGCGGAATTCGTAAGCACCGTCTTTGCGCAAAGCCTGATATTTTTACCAGAATCCTTATCAAGCACACCGTTAAAGACGAGCAGTTTTTCGCCGTTGTCATTCGTATATCTGTCAAGCTTATTAAGATTTACCGAGCCGAGATCTCCCTGATAAGAAATAAGCTTTTCACCCGTTGTGGCGTCCGTATAGGTTGTGAGAAGAACCCTGCCCAAGTCGTCTGTAAGCATTATATCAATCCTGCTGTTTCCCCCTATCAGAGGCATAAGCAGACGCGCCGCCATTCCGGACGCGACGTGAGCCTCAAGATCCTCTACGAAAAGAGTTCCGGAAAGATGCGAGCTTACAGCAAGGCAAGTGCGCTCCAGCTCCTCAACGCTGTTCTCGGTAATATAATTTCTGACCGTCGCCGTAATAATTCCCGAAAGGATAACGAAGCTTATCGCAAGTATAAGCGCAAAGGCGACTACGTATTTGACAAAGGTATTTTTAAACACTTAAAAATCACTCCATAGCAAATCTTTTCTCAATTATACTATATTTTACAGCACCAAGTCAAACAATTTTTTGAATTTCGATTGACTAATTTTAAAATTTATGTTAAAATGTCATCTGGTATATTATTTTAAATAATAAAGGTCGCGTCAGCTTGCTGACGGAGAACGGAGAGCATTATGATAGTTACTAGATTCGCACCCAGCCCCACAGGTTATATGCACATTGGAAATTTAAGAACAGCGCTTTATTCCTTTCTTATTTCCAAGCACGAGGGCGGCAAATTCATACTGAGAATTGAAGATACGGACAGAGAGCGCTTTATCGAGGGCGCTACCGATATAATTAAAAACACACTTGCCATAACAGGGCTTAATTACGATGAGGGTCCGGACGTCGGAGGTCCTAACGGTCCTTACGTGCAGAGTGAGCGCAAGGAAATTTATATGGAGTATGCAAAGAAGCTTGTAGACGCAGGACAGGCCTACTACTGCTTCTGCTCCAAGGAGCGACTTGAGGAGCTTCATGCCGAGGACGCGACAGGCGGATACGACCGTCAATGCAGAAATCTGACTCCCGACGAGGTAAAGGCTAAGCTTGATGCAAATACTCCCTTTGTAATCAGGCAAAAGATGCCTACCGAGGGTACAACGAGCTATATCGACAGCGTTTTTGGTGAAATTACGGTCAACAATGATGAGCTTCAGGATCAGATTCTTATTAAGGCTGACGGCTATCCTACCTACAATTTCTGCCACATCGTCGACGACCATCTTATGGGCGTTACGCACGTCGTACGAGGCTCCGAGTATCTTTCCTCGACACCGAAATACGTTCTTGTTTACGATGCCTTTGGATGGGAGCGCCCCGTATACGTGCATCTTCCTCTTATGATGGGAAGAAACGAGGACGGCTCGGTTTCAAAGCTTTCCAAAAGACACGGTGCGGTTTCCTTCCAGGACCTCCTTGACCGCGGCTATCTTCCCGAGGCAATAATCAATTATATTGCACTTCTCGGCTGGTGTCCCAAGGATACAAACGGTGAGTTCTTTAACCTTGACGACCTTATATCGCTATTTACCATTGACGGAGTATCAAAATCCCCCGCTGTATTTGATTATGATAAGCTCCTTTGGTTTAACGGCGAGTATATTCACGCGCTTGACGATAATAAATTCAGTGAGCTTGCGCGTCCCTTTATTAAATCGGATTTAACTAGGGTTGCCCGTCCTGATAAGATGCTCTCGCTCCTTAAGACCAGAGTGTCGACTCTTGGCGAGCTTGATGAAAAAATGTCCTTCTTCATCACTCTTCCCGATTATGAAAAGGAGTTGTTCTTGAATAAAAAGAATAAGATTTCTGAGTTTGAAACAGTAAAAACAGTGCTTAGTGCCGCAAGGGAAATACTTTGCTCGGTAACGGATTTCTCAAACGACGCTCTTTTTGCAGCACTTGCCGTTCTTAACGAGAGGCTTTCTCTTAAAACAGGTACGATTATGTGGTGTATCCGCATTGCTCTTTCAGGAATGGCGGCAACTCCTGGCGGCGCTACTGAAATTATGGAAGTTATCGGCAAGGAAGAGTCACTCATAAGAATAGACAAAGCACTTTCAAAGCTTTGAACCAGAAACAAATCTTAAGAGAGGATATTTTATGAAAAGCGATATTTTACAGCTTATTGAAGAAAAGAAGAAAAATAAGCAGCTTTCCAAGGGGCAGATGAAGATTGCTGACGCAGTCACCGCCTCGGCAAAGGATATTGCCTATATGACAGCGTCCGAGCTGTCAGACTACGTTAAAGTATCCGAATCGACTGTCGTACGCTTTGCAAAATTTCTCGGCTACGACGGATATACCGAGTTTTTACGCGCGGTGCAAAAGCTTGTCTATCAAAAGCTGACGCCCAACCAGAGAATCGATATCTCAAACCAGCGAAACGGCGATTCTGATAAAATCAGCGCCGTTGCAAAGAATGATATTGAGAAAATCAGCGAAACGATGTCGAACCTTGACAGAGCCTCGTTTGCTAACGCCTGCGAATCCATTCTATCGGCAAAAAGAATATTTATTATCGGTGTAAGAAGCGCTGAGCCTCTGGCTCTCGTATTAAAATACAACCTCTCGCTTATATTTGATAACGTCAGGCTTGTTTCTCCCTATTCTACCGCTGAAATTCTGGAGCAGCTTATCTCTCTCGGCGAGGGTGATTTGCTTATCGCATTTTCATTCCCCCGATATTCAACCAAGGTTCTGAGTGCTGTAAAATTTGCAAAGGACAGCGGTGCGCGTGTAATCAGTATTACCGATTCTGCCACATCTCCTCTTGCGGAATATACCGATCATCTTCTGATTGCTCAAACGGGAATTTCCTCGTTTATGGATTCACTCGTTGCCCCCATTAGCATTATCAATGCTATAATATCCGAAATCACCGCAAAGCGAGAGGTGCTTGTAAGGCAAAAGTTTGACAGACTCGAAAAAATTTGGGACGAATATAAGGTATATACTTACAAATGAGCTACGAAATAAAAAGGATTGCGGTTATCGGCGGCGGTGCGGCAGGTATGATGGCAGCAGGCACAGCACAAAAAATGGGTGCTGAGGTTGCAATTTTTGAGCACACCGACAGACTTGGAAAAAAGCTTGCAATTACGGGCAAGGGGCGCTGTAACGTCACAAATCTTTGTGAAACAAATGATTTTTTGCAGAGTGTAACGAGAAATCCCCGATTCCTCTACACATCTCTTAATGCTTTTTCTCCTTACGACACGCTTTCCTTTTTTGAAGAGCTAGGCGTTACTCTAAAGGTTGAAAGGGGTAGGCGTGTTTTCCCTGACGATGACCGCGCAAAAACTATCGTTGACGCAATGCGAGGCTACTGTAAAGGCGCAAAAATTTTCTTTGCTAACGTAAAAAAGATAAGCAAGGACACCGGCGGTGGCTTTACCGTAATTGCTGACAAGGAATACCGCTTCGACTCGATTATCATTGCCACGGGCGGTGCGTCATATCCTCTCACAGGCTCTGACGGCTCAGGCTACGCGCTTGCAAGGGCGCTCGGTCATACCGTAACCAGAATCAAGCCGGCGCTCGTACCGATTGAAGCGGATTACAGTCTATGCTCCTCACTTATGGGGCTATCGCTAAAAAACGTTTCGCTTAAAATAACGGACGATACGGGGCGCGCGTTGTACGAGGATTTCGGAGAAATGATATTTACGCATTTCGGCATAAGCGGTCCTATGGTGCTTTCGGCATCCAGCGCGCTTACCGACTACGACCTCTCTAAGCTCTTTGCCTCTATTGATTTAAAACCGGCGCTTGACGAGTCTATGCTTGATAACCGACTTCTTTCCGACCTGCGAGTGCGCGCTAATCAGGACATCTCTAACGTCCTCGGCGGACTTCTTCCCTCAAAGCTTATATATCCGTTCTTGAAATATGTAAAAATTGATGGAAGAAAGAAGGCAAACCTCATTACAAAGGAAGAAAGACGCGCTATACTTGCAGGCTTAAAGAGCTTCAAATTTAAGCTTACAGGCACAAGACCTATTGCTGAAGCAATAGTGACCTCAGGTGGAGTTGAGGTCAAGGAAATTTCACCGAAAACTATGGAATCAAAACTCATAGAGGGACTTTATTTTGCAGGTGAGATTATTGACGTTGACGCATTTACAGGTGGATATAATCTTCAGATAGCATTTTCTACTGGCTATCTTGCGGGGCTGTCAGCTTCGCAATAACACTTAAAATATAAAGGTGGTTAATATATGTTAAGAATCGCAATTGACGGTCCCGGCGGCGCAGGCAAATCCAGCCTTGCCAAGGCAGTTGCAAGAGAGCTTGGTATAATATACGTTGATACGGGTGCTCTTTACAGAAGCATTGGAAAATATATGCTTGATAGCGGTGTCACGGATACAAAATCGGAAGAAGAGGTTGTCGCACGCCTACCTGAGGTTAACCTTGAAATGAAATTTGAAGACGGCAGACAGATTATTCTTCTTAACGGTGAGGACGTCGGCGACAGCATCCGTACACCCGAAATTTCAATGGCGGCATCGAACGTAAGTGCTATCGGCGCGGTAAGAGCCTTTCTTCTCGACACTCAAAGAAAAATTGCAGAGTCCTGCGACGTTATAATGGACGGGCGCGATATCGGTACCGTGATTCTTCCCTGTGCCGAGGTTAAAATATTCCTGATCGCAACTCCTGAGGCAAGGGCAAAAAGGCGCTATGACGAGCTTATCGCAAGGGGCGTTGACACTACCTACGAAAAGGTTCTTCAGGAAATGAATGAGCGCGATACTAATGATTCGACGCGAAATATTGCTCCCTGCGTTCCTGCCGACGACGCAATAATTCTTGATAACTCAAGCCTTACTGCAGAGCAAACCGTGACAGAGGTGCTCGATATCATCAAGCGCGTAATGAAGAAAAGAAGAAAGCGCGGAAGCGCGCTTTATATGTTTTTACGCGCGATAGTTTCTCCGGTATATAGATTTTTCGCGCGAGTCCGTGTCGTCGGTAAGGAAAACATCCCTGAGGACGGCGGCGCACTTCTATGCTGTAACCATATCGGTGTAAACGATATATTTATGCTCGGCACGGTATATCCAAGACAGCTGAGATTTCTTTCAAAAAAGGAATGGTTTTCAGTTCCCGTGTTATCCTCACTCATAAAGGCGCTTGGCGCTGTTGAGCTTGACAGAGGCGGCAAGGATGTAGGCGCGCTTAAATCGGCAATTAAGCTTATCAGGCAGGGACACACGGTAGTCATATTCCCTCAGGGACACAGATTCCCCGGTGTTAACCCCGCCACGACGCCCATAAAAAGTGGCGGCGCGCTTATTGCACACAAGGCAATGTGTGACGTAATTCCCGTTTGCATCAAAACCAAGGGCCAAAAATACCGTATTTTCAGAAAGAGATATATTATATTCGGTGAACCCATCAAATATTCCGAGCTTGGATTTATAAATGGCGGACGAGAGGAATATATGAGGGCGATGAATAAGGTTTTCTCGAAAATATGCGCCCTCGGCGGCTACGAGACGGAGCTCCCGACTCAATCCAATGTTCAGCGAGGTCAGACGAATAAATGAGGGTAACGCTATCAAACAATGCAGGATTTTGTCCAGGCGTTATGCGTGCCGACCGCGCGATACGGTCACTTGTAGAAAAGCGCCGTGAGGGTGAGCGAATCTATACGCTCGGCAAGCTTATTCACAATAAATCCTACTGTGATGAGCTTGAATCACTCGGTGTTTTTTCTATTGAGTACGATGAGGTAAGAGATTTACTGTCGTCCATCGGCTGCACGCCCGTCACACTAGTTATAAGAACGCACGGCATAACTCGCGAGAGCTTTCAGGAGCTTCTTTCGCTTTGTGATGAGTTCCCCACCCTTTCTCTCGTCGATATGACCTGCCCTTCCGTAAAGAGAATACACAAAATTGCCGAAGCAAACACTGATGAGTCGACGGTATTTCTTCTCTTTTCAAAAAGCACACATCCTGAGGCTGTTGGAATTATGAGCTATGCCACAGGAAAAAAGCATCATATCAGCTCCGTTCTTGATTTAGAGAAAATTGATTTTTCGGGTAAGACTCCCGTATTATGCTCACAGACGACAGAAAATCTTGAAATATTCAAAAAAATTAAAAAAAATTTAAAAAAGCTATGTACAAACGCGATTTTTTTTGATACAATATGTAGTGTCACTGAAAAACGCCAGAGCGAAGCGCAGACGCTTGCAAGCCATTCGGACGCCATGATTATTATCGGCGGAAAAGACAGCTCGAACACCGAAAAGCTGTATACTCTTTGCAAAATGGAATGTGAGTCAACCTATTGGATTGAATCCCCAGGCGAGCTTTCTTGTATCGACTTTGGCAACGTTAAGTGCGTAGGAATAACCGCAGGTGCTTCCACGCCTGACGGTATAATAACGGAGGTTTTAAAAACTATGGAAAACAAAAACGAATGCTTCCAGCAGATGCTGGACGACACATTCAAAACTTTACATACAGGAGATACAGTTAACGGTACGATTGAGTCTATCGGTGACAACGAGATCAAGCTTGACCTCGGCGTTAAGGTAACGGGTGTTCTTACCAGAGATCAGATAACCGACGATCCCGCTGCTGTGCTTCGCGATATGTTCAAAGTCGGAGACGAGATTTCTGTTTTCGTTATCAGAGTTGATGACAAGATGGGTATCGCTACCGTTTCCAAGAAGAGAGTTGACCAGGATAACAGCTGGGTCGTACTCAAGGATGCATACGATAACGGCGACGTTCTCGAGGGCAAGGTTGTTTCCGCTAACAAGGGCGGAGTTCTCGTTGCGGCTCTTGGAAATACCGTATTCGTTCCCGCATCTCAGACGGGTGTTTCCAAGGGTGAGGATATGTCCGCGCTCATAGGCACCGAAACCAAAATCAAGCTTATCGAGTTTGATACCGTAAAGAAGAAGGCTCTCGGCTCAATTAAGGTTATCCTTCGCCAGGAAGCAAAGGCTAAGGAAGATGCTATCTGGGCAGGTCTTGAGGTTGGACAGAAGTTTACTGGTACCGTTAAGAACCTTGTTAACTACGGTGCATTCGTCGATATCGGCGGTGTTGACGGTATGGTTCACAACTCCGAGCTTTCCTGGAAGAGAATCAAGCATCCCTC
>CAZDON010000092.1:0-7644 GCA_964507065.1 uncultured Ruminococcus sp.
GGGCGTAAGAAACGCCTCGTGCGAGTTTGACGTGGAAACACTTCGCCCGACCTATAAGCTTATAATAGGCTCCCCCGGAAAATCCAACGCCTTTGCGATATCCGAGAGGCTCGGTATGCCAAAAGAAATAATTGAGCGCGCAGGAGCGCTCGTCGCATCTGACAGCAAGCGCTTTGAGGATGTTCTCGAGCGCCTTGAGCGTGAGCGTGCCGCTATGGAGCGCGAGCGTGAGTCGGCTGAGCGTATGCGTAGGGAATACGAGAGCTTCCGAGAGAGAAGTGAGCGTGAGCTTAAGGAAAAAATAGCAAGACAGGAGTCGCAGGCAGAGAAGAATCTTGAGAGGTCAAGAAGAATACTTGACAGCGCCGAGGCTTCCAGCGAATATATATTCAAGCAGCTTGATGACCTTCGCCGTGAGGAGGACAGGCAAAAGCGAGGCGAGATGCTCTCTCGCGCAAAGGACGAGGTAAGACGCAGGATAAGAGAGGAAAGCGCGCAGCTAAGCGAGGCGGACCTTAAGGAAATGGAAGAGGACGAGGAGTACGTGCTTCCAAGGCCGCTTAAGGTCGGAGATACCGTGCTCGTCACGACGCTATCCAGCACGGGATGCGTGCAGGCTCTTGCTGATAAAAAGGGGCTTTACCTCATAAAATGCGGTATTGCCGCGGTAAGAGTATCCGTCGACAAGCTCCGTCTTGTAGAGGGCAAGATTAAAAAGAGCACAGCACCCGCGTCGCACAAAAACGATGCGTCAATTAAAAAAAGCTCGGTTGCAACCTTTAAAATTGAGCTTGACGTGCGCGGAATGATAGGTGACGACGCGTGGTTTGTCGTTGATAAATATCTTGACGACGCGGTGCTTGCAAACGTGCCGTCTGTAAGAATTATTCACGGAAAGGGCACGGGAGCGCTGCGTGCGTCGCTGTGGAAGATGTTTAAGATAGATTCGAGAATCAAATCCTACCGCCACGGTGAGTGGGGCGAGGGTGACGCAGGCGTCACGGTTATTGAATTTAAGTAAATTTGAGCAATAATTTGAGGTGCATTATGAATTTCAAGCCTTTAATAAGATTTCTTGACGAATGTCTGCCTGAGCTTTCGATACCCGGCTCAGATACGGTGATATATCGCGGTCACGAGGAAATTTTTCGTTACAGAAGCGGATACGACAGCCTTCACGACGGTACTCCCGTACGTGAGGACGCGATTTACAATATGTATTCGGTGACTAAGGTATCGCTTGCTATATCCGCTCTTCAGCTGATAGAGCGTGGAGAGATACTTCTTACCGACCCGCTTTACGCGTATTTTCCCGAATACAAAAATATGTCGGTAAAGCGCGTTATGCCTGACGGCGGCGTCAGGGTAGATGAGGCGCGCTCACCTATACTTATAAAGCATCTTCTTTCAATGACGGCGGGCTTTAACTACAACCTTAACCGTCAGTCGATAAATCAGGTGCGCGAGAGAACCGACGGAAGATGCCCGACTCTTGATATCGTGCGCGCGCTTGCCGCAGAGCCTCTTGATTTTGAGCCGGGCGAGAGATATCAGTATTCGCTCTGTCACGACGTAATGGGCGGTGTAGTAGAGCTTGTTTCGGGTATGCGTCTTTCGGAGTATATGAGGGCAAATATCTTTGAGCCTCTGGGACTTCGCGATACGGGCTTCCGTCTGCCTGAGTCAAGGCTTTCGCGGCTTGCAACGCAGTACGTCTACGATGCGCCTACCAAAAGCGCGATTGAAATTCCAAAGACACAGAACCAGTACAGGCTTGGTACTGAATACGACAGCGGCGGAGCAGGACTTTATTCCACGGTTGCGGACCAGATACTTATAGCCGACGCTCTGACTCATCTTGGACGCGGTAAGAACGGTGAGAGGATACTTTCCTCGTCGGCAGTGTTGCTTATGAGGCAGAACCTCTTAAACGACAGCCAGCTTGCCACCTTCCGCCAGGCAAAGCACCTTATGGGCTACGGCTATGCTTGCGGAGTGCGCACTAATATGGATTCCTCTGAGTGCGGAAATCTTATGCCAAGGGGCGAGTTCGGCTGGGACGGTGCTAAGCTTTCTTATCTGTCTGCGTGCCCTGAAAACAAGATTTCCATTTTCCACGCCGAGCATATGGGCGCTCATCACCAGAGCGTGATACCAAGGCTGAGAAACGTGATTTATTCCTGCCTTGATTAGTGGAGAATATAGAGAATGAAGCTTGTAAAACTGAAATGCGACCTTACGCGTGAGGAGCTTCTTGCCACCCTTTGTGACAACGATAAAACCAATCGCGGAGTCGTCTTTGACGAAAGGCTCGGTCGACCCTTTATGCACGTTAGTGAGAAGGGGGATTCGCTTAAAATAAAATGCGAGCTTATGTGGCGCGCGACGAAGGACAACGGATTTCTTGAGGGAACCTATTTCAAGGGGAAAATCAAGGACACCGACGGGGGCTGTACCGTTTCGGGAATTATAGTCACAGCACCGATATTTCACAGCATAATAGCTCTTTTGTTTATTATGTTTTTGGTACAGTGCGTAATTGTGGGCGGCTTTACCCCGATACCGCTTATAATGGTTGCCTTTGATATCGTGATGTTTCTTACTGAGTTTAAAAAGCAGGGGCTTATATACCGATATATTCTACGCGCGATAAAGAGAAGCGCTCAGCATAGGTGAATTTATTTAAAAAGAAAAGCAAGAGTCACATCAGGTGCTACGGATAATCGTCCGTGGCATACAGAGGCTGCTCTTGCTTTTCGTTTTTTAGTTTATTCTATTGTAATCTTGAACTCGCACACGCCTTCGTTAAGTGTGAAATCAAGCATATAGCAGGTAGTACCCGAGGTAGTGGGCTCGCTCGAGGTCGATACCGTGCAGCAGTCGGGGGTGTAGGTTATAATCGCATCACCTACGGTTACGGTGCCCTCTGCAATTGTCGGCTCCTCAGAAAGAACTATTCTTTCAATAATCTCACCGTCGCCCGTATAATCGTAAAGGTCACTCACCGTTACACAGGTATCACCTACGGTAAAGGTTCTTTTCAGAGAGTTAAGACCTGCACAGGCATACGCTCCTGCCATATCCATAGAGAAGGTGCCGTCACAAAGGCTTACTTCCGTGGCAGCGTACTGCTTGCCGAATTTCTGCTCCGCGCCGCCTACGTAGGGTACTGAGTGACCGAGCGAGCGGCACTCGATTATGCCGTATCTCGTTTCGTTCCTGAAATACTGTCTTGTATACTCGCCGCGACCGAGGTCGGTGATGAGCTGTCTGCCGCCCTTAGCAAAGATAAACGAGCCGATATCGTTGTGGTTATGATGCTCGTCGTTGTTGCCTGCCTTAGCGGCAAAGCCGAAGCTTTCCGTGCGCTTTACGTACCACTGTGAGTCATTGCCGTAATACTCGCCCACAGCATTGTCGGGGGAGGGATTTTTGTAATATTCCTCGTTAAGCCAGGTAACCGAGCGAGTAACGAGGCAGAAACGGCTGCAGCCGTCCTCTATGTAGGAGTATTTCGGTGAATATACCTTAACCTCGTCACCGTATTCCGACTTCAAGAAGTGGCAAAGCCCCGTATGGAATTCAAGCGAGGGCGTTCCGTCGGCAAAGCTTACGCTCGACTTGCCGGAAAGGAACATCTTCTGTATAAAGGTTGAGATAGTCTTAACCTTAGGACGGCTGAAATAATCGACCTCACCGTGAGTAAACTCGCGTACCATCTGAGCATAGACGGTGAAAAAGCCGAAGCCGTAGTGCCAATAATGCACACCCTCAAGACAGTAGCCGTCATTTCCGTAGCCCGAAAGATAATTCTCCATACAGAAATCAAGCTGAGGCTTGATTTTTTCAAAAAGGTCGGGGCGCATAAGCATACAGGTGCAGCCGATAGAGCCCATACAGACGGCAGTCCAGTTGTTGGTGCAGGAGGATTTCTCCCACCAGAAGCGGTTGCCCGTGCCCTCGTGACCCGCAAAATACGAATCGAATATGCGTCTGTTTATCTCGGTTACTATTCTGCTTCTGATAAGGGGCTCAAGCCTTTCGCCCATCATATGATAAATTTCCGCAAGAGCGAAGCCTGTTTCCGAGGCAAAGAGGTCAAGGTGGACGTTGTTATTTCTCTCAAGCGCGGTATTGTGCGCGGGAAGACACCAGGTATATTCGTCAAGCACGGAGAAGAGGATATCCTGAAGATAAGTGAGATACCTTTCATCTTCAGGGTAAATTAGTGCAAGGTGCGTTGCCGCTGCCATATTACGGCGTCGCATAAAATATACGTCCTCGTATATCTGGCGGTTTCCGTTTACCTTGAAAAGCTTGAAATCGCTGTATTTCAGCTCAGGTATAGCCCGTCCCTCACAGTCATTCCTCCAGATTGACATACGGTCGTCAATAAAGCTTTTATAGCACTCACCGTTTCTTACCGTATTCTGCCAGAATTCGGGATTTGCTCCGAGTCCAAGAAGTTCCATAATTGCGTTCCTCATCAGTTATCATTTAATAGTTATTGAAAATTCCTTGACGTCGCTCTTAAGTCTTACGTCAAGAAGATATACGAACTTGTCTGCGCCTCGGAAAAGCTCGTGCGTTTCATAGGATACCGACTCAACCTTGCTCTCGTCGTAGGCAATATCAACGCCCTCGATGCTGACGAGCGTGCCGTATATGCTCGGCTCGCGAAGCAATGCATAGCGCTCGGTAACCGAGGTGCCCGGGGAGGTGTCAAATTTGTCGCTTACGCAAACGAAATCATTACCGTAGGTAAAGGTTCTGTTTACGCTCCTTACGAAGTCCTCGCCGTAAGCTCCGGCCATATTGAACGAGAAGCGTCCGCTCTCATAGTTAATATCCGTTGCAGTAAAGTCCTTGCCCACCTTTTGCGCGCATTTGTCGTTGAAGTAGGGAACTGAGTGACCGAGGGATGAGCACTGTATACAGTCGTAGCGCGTCGTGGCATTGAAGTATTGCTTTGAGTAAAGGCCTGAGCCGATATCGCAGAACACCTGTGCTCCGTCCTTGGCAAAGACGAAGGAGCCAACGTCGTTATGGTTGTGGTGCTCGCCGTTGTTTCCTGCCTTGGCGGAAAAACCAAAACTCTCTGCACGCTTTACAACCCAGCCTGCCGACTCTCCGTAATATTCGCATATCTCACTGTCGGGAGTGGGATTGTAGTAAAGCTCCTCGTCAAGCCAGGTCGCTGCGGTAAGACGCCAGCAGAAGCGTCCGCAACCGTCGTCAATATACGACAGGGCGGGGGAATAAACCTTGACGTCGTCAGGGTACTTCGTATGAAGCATATGGCACATACCGATATGGTATTCAAGCGTCCTGCCCGAATCGGCATAGGATACCGAGGCCTTACCCGAAAGATACATCTTCTGTATAAAGGTTGCGATTTTCTTTACCTTAGGCAGCTTGAAGTAGTCTATTCTTCCCTCGGTGAATATTCTTATAATCTCTACGCTAGACATAAAGAAGCCGAAGCCGTAATGCCAGTAGTGCGTGCCCTCACCGCAGAAGCCGTCGTCACCGAAGCCCGAAAGGTATCTTTCGTAAGTAGCCTCAGCCCTCGGCCATAGCTCCTCGAACAATTCAGGACGCATAATTATTACCGTTGAAATTACTGAGCCAATACAAACGGCAGCCCAGTTGTTGGTGGATTTTACCTCCCAATTGTAAGTATTAGTGTACATAGAGCGTATAATACGCTTGTCAATTTCAACTCGGATTCTGTCACGGATAAGCGGGTCCAGCCTGTTTCCGAAAAGCGAATATATCTGTGCAAGCGTATATCCCGTTTCAGCGGCAAACAGGTCTATCATATCGTTTTTCTCGACTGTCATATAGTTTGGCTGATGCGCGGGAATACACCAGCTGTACTCGTTGCAAACCTCGAAAATCTTGTCCTGAAGAAAGTCGAGATACTTTCCCTCCTCGGGATATATAAGAGCGAGTATTGCCGATGCACCGAGCTGTACTCTGCGCTTGTAATAGGGACGCTGAAATGATCTTCGGTCACCCGTAAGTGAGTATACCTTATACTCACTGTATGGTAGCGAGGTAAATTCCGCACCCTCGCAATGCTTCGCCCACTGCGAGATGTGAAATTCTCTGTATTTTCTGAAGCAATCCTTTTCTCTTACGTCGACCGACCAGAACTCAGGACAGTTACCCTTGCCTAAAAGATTCATAATGCTTACCTTTTCTTTTGCTATTGAATTTACATTGACTGAACGTTAGTTGTTAGATAAAGCCTTGCGCTGTTGAGGGAAATCGGGTTGCCCTCGCCGGCCTTTGCAAAGGGAAGAATATCGAACTCAAGCTCGGAAATCTTATCGGTAATGCCGTTTACGTAGTCAAGCAGCATATTTCTGCAGCTATCGATTCTCAGCATAATACCGCCTAGCCTCAGGTCCTGTACGTCAAAGCCTATACTTTTGTTTTCTGCCATCCACTGACGGCGGTATACGGTGTAGAATTTTTTGTAAAGCCTGCCGAGTGCTGCGTAGTCCTCGTTTGCAAGGCGAAGAAGCTCAGCCCTATCACCCGATTTGTACGCGTCGCGGGTGCGCTTTCCAAGTGAATACTTAACAGCCAGCAGCTCACAAAGTCTTGCCTCCGTATCGAAAAGACGCGCATATTTGCGGCTCTTTTTCTTAATCTCGTCAAGCACTCTTGCATACTCGGTGTATTTCTCACCGTGCTCCTCGCTTACGGTATAATCAAGGAAGCCGAGCAACGGGTCGGAATAGAGCATATATTTAGAGGGATTGGCTCTGCCTGGATTTTCGGTGAGTCGGTTAGGTAAATCAAGCTTCATAAAGTCGTCAAAGGAAAGTCCTACCTTACTCTTGAAGCGACGCTTGATATCCTCCTCGTCCTCGTTTCCGCGTGCGTACTCTGCAATATAGAAGAGCGCGGGAAGGAGCGCGTAGCGCGAGCATTCTCCACCGTCGTCACCCCACATTGTGAAAAAGACGTTTTTGATTTTGTTCTTTCTGACCGCGCGCATAGCGGGGAGCATAGTATCAAGCGAGAAGCCGTTGTGTGGTACGATACCGCTCCAGCTCCACACACCGCCTGCAAACCAGACGTTCTTGCTCATCTGCTTGTGAACGTCGAGCATATCGAGATATGTGTTCTCGTCTGTGTGGTAATAATCCCAGTATACGCAGCCGACCTCATCGGGAATAGAGGTCTTAATTTCCTCAGGAACCTCGCACCTCTTGATATAATATTCGTTGTTGTTCCAGCTTCTTATGAACATATCCGACCATATCATGGGAGAGAAGTCGTAGCTCTTGCAAATATCAAGCACACGCGCAAGATGTCTTTTCATTATTGCCGTAGCCGGCTCGTAGCCGTAGTCGTTAAGGTGCCTACCGCGACCCAGCTTCCACGCCTCGTCCATACCGATATGTATTTTCCCAGAGCTGAAGCACTCGCGCGAGGTTTTGATGAGTCTCTCGATAAACTGATAGGTCTTTTCGTTGTCCGCAAGGAGTATATCGTCAATATCAATTGGAGTCGTGCCCCAGCGGATAAACGCGTTAAGATGCGCGAGAGTCTGAATGCAGGGGATGAGCTCAACTCCTATTGACACACAGTACCTGTCAAGCTCGCGAAGCTCGTCCTTTGAATATC
>CAZDON010000093.1:0-7318 GCA_964507065.1 uncultured Ruminococcus sp.
GCATATGCTGTCCGGGCTTTTGCACGAAAAATACGGGATAGAAAACGTTGGCTTTCACCTCGGTGAATACGAGGTGACCCTCGATACCTCGCGTCCTGTGACGGCAGAGGAGCTTTCCTATATCGAGAGTGAAGCAAATATGCTGATATATAAAAATCTTCCCGTGACTGCTGAAATTTATGAAAGCAAGGATGTGATAGACGCTGTCTTCAGGTCGAAATTATCTCTTGAGCGGGATATAAGAATAGTAACGATTCTCGGTGTCGATTCCTGCGCCTGCTGCGCTCCTCACGTCGCAAGAACGGGTGAGGTCGGTATAATTAAAATCCTTCGCCACGAATCTCACAAGGGCGGCAGCAGAATATATATGCTTGCAGGCAAAAGAGCCTATGATTTCATAACGAAGCTTTACAAAACCGCGCAGAACGCATCAGCGACTCTATCATATCCCATTTTGGAAATTGACGAGGGCTGCAAGCGCAAGGACGAGGAAAATCAGTCGCTTAAGCTAAAGCTCCGCGAGTGCGAGCGCGCACGCGTGCTTGCATCTCTTGAGGGGATACCGCACGCACGCTGTCAGGTGCGTCTTATTGATACTGATGACGTCACTCTCGTGCGTGAATGCGCAAACCTGCTTCTCGGTGTGTCGGATACCCTTTGCGTGTGCCTTTATAAAAACGCATCGGGCTTCGGCTTCGTTATGCTCGGTCACGACGACGTCGGGGCAAAATGTAAGGAAGCTACCGCGGCACTTAACGGTCGCGGCGGTGGGCGCGGACCGATGGCACAGGGTAGCTTCCAGGCTTCGCTGTCTGATATTATTGATTTCTTTGATAATTAAGGCTTGAATTTAAGCACGATTTCGTCGGTCTTAGGCTCAAGCTTAGTGAGCTTTACGCCTGCTGCGGCGAGCATTCTTTTGGAATTTATAGTAGAGGGAGTATCGGCGTATTTATCGGAAAGATATATGACCTCTCGTATTCCCGCCTGAATTATCGACTTTGCGCATTCGTTGCAGGGGAAAAGCCCGACGTAAACTCTTGAGCCCACGAGTGATTTTCCTCGCGTATTTAGTATTGCGTTAAGCTCGGCGTGAACTACGAACTGATACTTGGTTTCACCAAGGCTCTCATCTCTGTTCCAGGGAAAGTCGTCGTCCGAGCAGCCCTTAGGAAATCCGTTGTAGCCCGTGGAAAGTATACGGTTGTTCTCATCAACAATGCACGCGCCGACCTGAGTGCTGGGGTCCTTCGAGCGTTGTGCCGCAAGCAATGCGACGCCCATAAAATATTCATCCCAGCTTATGTAGCCTTCTCTTTTTCCCGTCATACCGCACCTCGTTTTTTATTTAGTATATCATTTTTGATGAGTGTTGTCAAGACTCGGACTTGGCGTATTATAAATGAAGGGAGTGACCCTTATCTATACTCGGTGTATGCTCTGTCAGAGAGGCTGTCTCGTCGACCGTACGGCAGGCAAGACGGGCTTCTGTAAAATGAGCGATAAAATGAAAATTGCAAGGGCAGACCTTCACTTTTACGAGGAGCCTATAATATCGGGCACGCGAGGCAGCGGCGCGATATTCTTTTCGGGCTGCTCTCTTGGCTGCGTTTATTGCCAGAACAGCGAGATTTCTCACGCAGGCTTTGGCGATTTCGTGACCGAGCGTGAGCTCTCGGATATAATGCTTCGACTTGAAAAATCGGGTGCTCACAATATAAATCTTGTGACTCCCACGCACTTCGTGCCGAGCATCGTCAGGAGCATCGGCGAGGCAAGAGCAGCGGGACTTTCCGTTCCCATCGTCTATAATACCTCAGCGTATGAAAGCGACGAATGTATGGCTATGCTTGACGGGCTTGTCGAGGTATATCTACCCGACCTTAAGTACCATACCGCAGCCGCTGCGGCGAGGTATTCCCACGCCCCCGACCTGCCTGCGCGCGAAAGACGCAACATCGATATTATGGTAGAGAGTCGCGGTCCCGTAAGGCTTGATGGCGACGGCATAATTACCTCAGGAGTCGTTGTGAGAGTGTTGGTTTTGCCCTCTGCCGTCGCGGAGGCAAAGCTTATCCTGAAGCACCTCTATACACGCTACGGGGATTCAATTTTCGTAAGCATTATGAGTCAGTATACCCCAAAGGAGGGGCTTTGCGCACCGCTTAACAGACGCATAAGCGCGAGTGAGTACCGTGAGGTTTGCGACTATGCGTCGGCGCTCGGTATGAAAAACGCGTTCGTGCAGCAAAGAGATAGCGCCAGCTCTATTTTTACTCCGAAATTTGACCTGACGGGGGTAAAGCCCTGAGGGGCTCAGCCGTTTATCAGCTTGTAGAGCTCCGACTTTGGTATGCCGCGGTCCTTGGCAGCGGCCTTTATCGCGTCCATTTTCTTAAGACCAAGGCTCTCGTAATGAGCAACGTGCTCGCTCGGTGAAAGCGCTGTCAGCGAATCGTCTGCATCTGCCGTGCCACCCTCGACAACAAGCACGTATTCACCCCTCGGCTCGCGTTCGGAGTAGTATTCGACAGCCTCACCGAGAGAGGTTCTTATAACCTCCTCGTTAAGCTTAGTAAGCTCACGGCAAAGCGCGATTCTTCTCCCCGCGCCGAATGCCGCTGCCATATCCGAAAGCGTCTGTCTCAGTCTGTGCGGAGCCTCGTAATATATCACAGTACGCACCTCGCCGATGAGCTCGGCGAGCCTTTTTTTTCTATCCGTGCTCTTTTGAGGAAGAAAGCCCTCAAAGCAGAATTTCGAGGTAGCCAGCCCCGACATAGCAAGCGCGCTTACCGCCGCACTCGCACCCGGGATTACGGATACGCGGATGCCCGCCTCGGCACAGAGCCTGACGATATCCTCACCCGGGTCGCTTATTGCTGGCATTCCCGCGTCGGTTATGAGTGCGCAGGATTCGCCGCCGAGCAGTCTTGATACGATTCTTGCTCCGCTTTCGTGCCTGTTATGCTCGTGATAGCTGATAAGCTCTCCCCGAATGCCCAGGCATGAAAGAAGCCTTGCTGAATTTCGGGTGTCCTCGCAGGCGATAAAATCCACCTCGGAAAGCACCTTTTTCGCCCTCTCGGTTATATCCGCAAGATTTCCTATGGGTGTTGCGACGAGGTATAGGGTACGGCTTTCTGTTTTGTTCTTATTTTCGTCCATTTCTCGTACCTCTGTTATAATAAATATGAGGAAAGCTGCCGTTTTCAAGAATATACTCCATATCGCTGGTGTATTCCTTGTGCGAGGCGTCCTTATAGAGAATAAGCGGCTTAGTCATATAAAGCCCCGTGCCGCCGCCGTACCGTCCCTCAACGAGCACCATAGACGGCTCGCTCTCGGTGTCAGCGTATACTGGTGTTATGCGCTTAGGCTCGATTTTTTCGGACTTCATCGCAAATATAAGGTCGGTAAGTCGGTCGGTGCGGTACACCGCGTAGAACGAGCCGCCGTATTTGAGTTTTTTCCTTGCGCACCGCACGAAGTCTACGATGCCGCCGAATACCTCGTGGCGTGCGGCGTTCTTCTCGTCCTTGGCATTTCTCAGCCCAGAATCTGTTTTCATATACGGGGGGTTCGTAAATACGACGTCGTACTCCTCACCTGAGGGAAGCTCTCTGATATCCTGATTCAAGACACAGAGTCTGTCCGCAAGACCGTTAAGTGCGGCATTCCTTTCGCTAAGCGCCGCATAAGTGCTCTGAACCTCGACGGCGGTAATGCCGGCGAGCTTATCTCTCGTGAGCAAAAGCAGACTTATAATACCCGTTCCCGAGCCAAGCTCAAGACCGATTTTGCCACCTGCTGAAATATATCCCGCAAGGAGCAGGGCGTCCGTTCCGAAGGTAAGACCGTCCGACCTTTGTATAAGAGATAATTTATCGTTTACGTAATCGAGCCTCTCGCCCGTCAGTAAATTAACTTCCATAAAGCATCCTTTGTATGTTTTTTACGCAAGAAGGACTGTCGCAAAGTGAGTTTGCGGCAGTCCTTCTTTACCGATTATGTATAAATTACTCCTCGGCGGGTGCTCCAACGGGGCAAGCATCTGCGCAAGAACCGCAGCTAACGCACTCGTCCGCGTTGATTACGTACTTGCCATCTCCCTCGGAGATGCAACCGGTGGGGCATGCATCAGCGCAAGCGCCGCAGGAAATGCACTCATCAGAAATCTTGTAAGCCATCGTAGATTACCTCCATAATTATTGACTAATATTATTTTATCACATTAACAGAAAAAATCAAGGGGTTTTGCAAAAAAAGTGTTAAAAGAGGGCGTGACGGCTCACCCTGTGCGATTTATTCACCGCTTTTACCCTCGTCATCGCCGCCGTCGCGTTTTCCGCCGCGCACCTTGAGGATTTTAACGTCGGCAACCTTGTATACTCTGGGCGCGTCTTTTTCCTTGCCCGAAAGCTTGACGCGGATTTCCTCGGCAAGCGGTTTTATTTCAATTACCGTACCCTCACCGTCGGGAGTAAGCACCACCGAGCCTGTCGGAGGAGTCACCTTGATTGCCGCCTCGTACACCTCGTGCTCGTAGCGCAGACAGCACATAAGCCTTCCGCATGCGCCCGACGCCTTGGTGTTAGTGAGCGAGAAGTTCTGCTCCTTTGCCATTTTTATAGATACCTGAACGAAATCGGTAAGGAAGCCCGCACAGCAATATTTTCTGCCGCAGATTCCAAGACCGCCCATAATCTTCGTTTCGTCGCGTATGCCTATTTGGCGAAGCTCTATCCTCGTCCTGAAGGTAGAAGCAAGATCCTTGACGAGATCTCTGAAATCAACTCTTGACTCGCAGGTGAAATAGAATATAAGCTTAGAATTGTCAAAGGTATATTCAACCGCCGCAAGACTCATGCCAAGACCGTGCTCGGCAATTTTTCTCTTGCATATAACAGCCGCGTCAAGCTCCATCTCGCGATTTTTCTCGTCGCGAAGAAGGTCGTCCTTCGTGGCAACTCTCGTAATAGCCTTAAGAGGTGAAACGATCTCGGCTTCCGACACCGTCTTGCTTGCGAGCTTTACAGTACCTATCTCAGTGCCTCGCGAGGTGTCGACGATAACGCGCTCACCGACCTTGGGAGTAAGACCCGCGGGGGAAAAATAATAAATCTTTCCTGCCTCACGGAATGCAACGCCTACTATCTCTACCTTGGGTGAGCTGTCCTCGATCGCCTCGGGCGCAGCCTCGTCCCCCGTGTCCGCTTCTTCGGGAAGTGGGCATTCTGGTGCCATTTCGGTTATTGCCTCATTATCGTCAAGCGCGCTTTCCACCTTTTCGTTTGCTGTAGCCTGTAAGCTTTCCTCGGTAGCTTCGTCCGAGTGCTTTTTGTTGCGTCCTCTGTAACGGTGATACCATTTTTTATTGTTCTTGCCCATTTAAAATCTCCTATGGCAATTTTTGCCTTACTGTGTTTTTTTGATTCTTACCGCAAGCTCGGTTATAATCGTCGAGGTAATGACGTTTTTATCGATATCGGCTATCGCGCCGAGCAATATGTCGGATATGGCGGCAAGCCTTTTCGCGCTGACGGTTTTCAGGGTAGGATTTATCTCATCGGCATCCGCGAAGAAGTGAAGCGTCGCTACCTCGCCCGTCAGTCGGAGCGCCAGCAGGTCACGCACCGCGTCAATCGTACATTCAAGCGCCTGTCGAAGTTGCTCTCTCGTGCTTGGAAAATCGAGTGCGGCCCGGTAAAGCTCGGAAAACGGCGCTCGCTGGGGAAGCGCGCCGACAAAGGCACGCACCTGCTCGTAGAGCACGCGTCTTTCACTCTGCCTTTCGTCCTCAAGACCAGAAAGCGCCACACCGAGCGCACCGCCCGATGCCATTGCGGCAAGTCTTAGCTCGTCCTCGCGCTTACCCGTCGTAAGTCTTTTTAAGTACGCTACCGTGTCGGATACGCTGAAGCATTCCATAGTCACCGTCTGTACGCGGCTTTTGATTGTGGAGAGAATATTGTCAGCGGACACGGCGATAAGTATAATATAAACCGCACGGGGCGGCTCCTCAAGCACCTTAAGAAGCGCGTTTTGCGACTGGGGAGTAAGAGCGTCGGCATTCTCTATAATGTAAATCTTCGAGTCCGATTCGCTTGGGGAGAGGAACATATCCTCACGAAGAAGTCTTACCTCCTCAACACCCACGGTAGCCTTTCCGGCCTTTAGTGAAAGATACTTGACGTCTGTATGCTCGTGCGCCCTGACGCGTCTGCAAATGACGCATTCGCCGCAGGGGAGCTTGCTCACTCCCGATTTGCAAAGCAGCGCCATTGCGATAGCGTCTGCCAGCGTCCTCTTTCCTGAGCCGCGTCTGCCGTTTATCATAATCGCGTGGGGAAGCGTGCCCCCGCTGATAGCCTCGCCGAGTCTTGCTCTTGTATCCGCGTTGCCGAGGATGCCGTCAAGGAATATCATACGTGCACCCCCTTTAAAATACGGCTTTACTTAATAATTATAACAGTATTTTGCCCTCTTGTCAATCATTTTTGAAGTCACTTGCAATATAATGTGCGTAAAAATTTAAAAATATATTGAATTATTTGGTAATCTGTGTTAAAATAAGCATTAGTTCACAAATTGGTGTTCCATTAGCACGCAAGGAGGAAACAAATATGGAAAAATTTTATCTTACAACCGCTATTGCCTACGCTTCGCGCAAGCCTCACTTCGGCAATACCTATGAAATCATAATGGCAGACGCCTTCGCGAGATTTCAAAGACAGATGGGCAAGGACGTGTTTCTTTGCACGGGTACTGACGAGCACGGTCAGAAAATAGAGGAGTACGCAAAGGCTGCAGGCATCACACCCAAGGAATACGTCGACAAGGTTGCAGGCGAAATCCGCGGCATCTGGGACCTTATGGACGTCAAGTACGACTATTTCATAAGAACCACTGACGCATATCACGAGAGTGCCGTGGCAAGAATATTCAAGAAATTCTACGATAAGGGCGATATATACAAGGGACATTATGAGGGCTGGTACTGCACGCCCTGCGAGTCCTTCTTCACCAACACCCAGTCGGAGGGCGGCAAATGCCCCGACTGCGGCGCACCAGTAAAGCAGGCTCGTGAGGAAGCGTATTTCTTCAAGATGTCAAAGTACGCAGACCGTCTGCGCCGTCATATCGAGGAAAATCCGGGCTTTATCGAGCCTGAAAGCCGTAAGCGCGAAATGGTAAACAATTTCCTCAACGCTGGACTTCAGGACCTTTGCGTATCGCGCACCTCGTTTACCTGGGGAATACCCGTAGACTTTGATAAAAAGCACGTCGTCTACGTATGGCTTGACGCGCTTACCAA
>CAZDON010000094.1:0-7254 GCA_964507065.1 uncultured Ruminococcus sp.
CGCCATAGCGTCCTCGTCCGACGTGCCGAAGTAGGTGTAGGCGCTCCTGACGTACGCAAGCACGTCGAGAATAAGCCTCTGCTCAAGCTCCGACGAGGTCTCGCTCGCAAGAAGCTTCTCTGCGTACTTCGGAATCGAGAAGGTGTACGATGCCGTTCCGATGCCGTCAAGCACGCACTCAAGCGTAACGCTCCTTGCTGCGGTGGATGCCGAGAGGGGTACTGCTACCAGGTAATATCCGTCTTTTTCGGTGTAGAGGCTTGCCCTTTGGCTGTCGACCTTGAACTGAGAAAGTCTGCTCACGGAAGGAACGTAGATATTGAGAGTCAGCTCCGCGTTAAGAGTGATGCTTACCCTCGGAATAAATTCAATAGCAAGCTTTTCCCTCAACGTATAAGCGTCATAGGTGATGCCCGAGTATTCGGTAGAGCCCGAGCGTACGAAATACCTTTCGCCGAGGTCGGTATTATACGCGACAGCGTCAGGCCTTTCGCCCGTCGGCATGCAGAGCGTAGGATAATCGCCGCCTTGCGCGAGCATCGTCACCGCCGCACTGTCATCCGCAAGGCTCATAGCTTCGAGGACACTGCTATTGCATATTATTCTGCCTCCGACGATATTTACCGTTGCGTTGAGCTTCGAGTGGCTTACCTTAAGGAGTGAGAAGTCCTCGTCAAGGTCGGTTATTCCGCTGCAATCAAAGGTACAGCCTGTAAAGCCTATCTCGGAGTCAAGAACGTATTCGGATTTAAAGCTGCTTTCGTGAGTTATGATGGAAAGCGCAGCTCCGCCTGCGGTCTTAAAGGTAATATTACTGAAGGAAACGTCGAAGCTCCTCGCTGCCGTCATATTCGCGGTGCTTTTGAACAGGACGAGAGATTTTGAGTTTGCAATTATAGTGCCGTTTTCGTAGCATATTGCGGAATCGTATGCGGTCTTTGCCTCCGCGTAGAGCAGATGGTTCGCTCCCATCGTCAGTGTATTTGCGCCAAGATCCACGACGACGGTGCCGCCTATCTGAGAGTAGTTCCAGAAGTTCTCTGCCGTAAGGGTGCCGTCTTTATCAAGGGAATATTCGGTCTCGTCAAGAGCATAGCCTCTGCGAAGAAGCACGTATGCGGTCTTGCCCGCGCCGCTTGCGCCTGTGACGAGGTTTTTCGCCTGCTGGATAACGTCAAGGTTGTCACCCGACTCGGTCGCAGCCGAGTTTACGTTCGCAAAGTGCGTGTACGCGCCCTTGAAAACTCCGTCGAAGAACAGAACGAAGGGATATTTTTCTACCATATCCTCGCCAAGATATTCGTCGGGGATAATTCCGTACTTCGTTGCCGCGTCGCTGAGCCCGAGAGTATATACCGTATCGGAATCACCGACCTTGACGAGATATCTGTAGCCGTCGTCGGTATTGAACGCACCGTCAAAGGAGTAGGCGTCGGTCGAGGTCAGAGTCAGGTATTTTCCGTCGGAGCCTCCCACGAAGGTTACGGACGAATTGCCCTCGTTGAATACGGTCATGCCCGAGGTCGAGCCACCGATTATATCACAGCCCGCAACCGTCATAGTAAGGTCAATTCTGCTGTTGTCGCTTACCGCCGAATCAAATACAGTAAGATTTCCCGCGGCGCGTGCGGAAATATCAAAGCTGCAATCGGTGAAGCTGAAGCTGTAGGGTGCCCTTACGCCCTCGTCAAAATAAGACGTGTTTGCGGCGTTCGCCTCGGTAATAAGCATCTCGGAAAGAGAGGAGCCGCTCTTCAGCGCGAAGGTCACGTCGACGGCATTTACAGTAAAGAGCTTATCCGCGATAGAGTTAGCGTCAGAGCTTGTCGATTCGCTCGCCTTTACGCTGAAGAAGGTCTTGTCGTAGGTAACAAGCTTACCGTTTATAAGATTTAAGGTGGTGGGGAAGAAGTACACGCCGCCAAGTGACGATGCCTTCGATTCGGTGTTGAAGATGTATTTTCCGCTATATTGAGTTATCTCGTGCCCGCCGAGGTCTATCGTAAATTCACCGGGTATCTGCGCCCAGTTGTAGAAGGTCTCGTCGGATAGCGCATAGTCACGGCGCAGAAGCAATACCGCGCCGACACCCGTATGGATACCCGCGTCGGAATCCCACACCGCGTTTTCTCTGTGAAGGACTCTCAGGGAATCTACCGCACCGCCTGAGCCGAGGAATTTCTCATACGCGCCGACGAACGAGCCGTCGCCGTCAAACATCACGAACGGATATTTTTCTATCATATCCTCGCCGAGATATTCGTCGGGAATAAGACCGTACTGAGTGCAGCTTTCCGTAGTAAGCAGGGCGTAGGTAGCGACGTTGCTCGCGGCGTCAACGCTCGCGCGCTGATACACCGCGTAGCCGGCGTCGGTAAGCAGAGGAGTGGTGAAGGGCGTGAACATTGACGCCGAGGAATAAAGCGCGGTGAATTCGCCCTCATCGGACAGGAAGGTAACCGAGCTTGCCTTGTCGGTCACGCTCACCCATTTTTGCGAATCGAGGTAGAAGCTTCCGCCGATTACCTCGTAGGAGACGTCGAGCTCATCCGATGACGCGGCAGGAAGTATTACTACTCCGTCGTGCGCGCGGTCGGCGTCGCGGAGAACGAAGTCGCAGTCGGTGAGTCTTACGTTCACCGTCTGATTTACGTCAGCGGTAGCGCTCGGTGAGGAAATAAGCTCGGTGACGAACGCGCCCTTGACAAAGCCGAATTTCACACGTGAAAGATTGATGCTGAACCGCTTTCCGCTCGCCTCCGCCGCGCCGTCCTCGTAGGAAACGAGAGGAGTCGTATCGAGAAGAACGGTACCGCCGTACATATTGACGGTAGTATCGCCGTCACCTATCGCCTTTGCCCACAGAAGTGAGTTCTTCGTGTTAGCGCAGGTGAGCGTGTAGCCCGAAAGGTCGAGGTTTACCGTATCAAAGGTACCAAGCTTGTCAGAAAGGGCGCCGTTTGTCAGCGTATAATCCGAATTCAGCCTTACGGTGTAATCACTTTGATAATACTCAAGTGCATCCGCCCACGAAGCGTATTCGCCGACAAGCTCGCTCTTATTGTAAACAGCAATTGGCATTTCGGCATTTATCGGTGCCTTGTAGGAGTAAAGCGCCGCATCGGTTTCCGCTATCGCAACGTATCCGAATTCGACGTCGGTCGTAATTTCCGTGACGGTGAGGCTGTCAAAGTACATAGGACTGCCGAGCGCACCGTCGGTCGATGCGTATATCGCTATCTGCTGAGTTCTGTTGTTTGAAACCTTGCCGTATTTTGAGTCGGGCATTTCGTACACGAAGGATATTTCGGTCCACCCGTTGGCATTCGTATGAGTGGTCAGGAAGATATGGTCGTAGTCTATCGTGCCGAAGTCAACGCGGTTTGTCATACGGTTGAGTGAGAAGCGCACCGTACGCGATATTTCATCGTATATCCTGATGCTTACGAGGAAGCGTCTGCCGGCGTTTTCTCGCGTAGTTTTTATTCCGCCCGTAATGTCCTTGACTGAGAACAGGGAGTTCGACTTCGCGTAGTATCTGGATACGCCGTATTCGGTTATGAGGTTTTCAAGAGATACCTTGAGCGCGCTCTCGCCGTCAATGCTCGCGCCGACCTCAACCGTGAGATTTTCCTTGCCTGGGTCGTAGGTGTCAAAGCCCTCGTTCTTGACTACCGTTTCGGAGGGCTCGCTGTCCGCCTTGAGAAGGAGAGTGACGGTTCTCGACGGATTTTCCGCCACGTAATCCGTTATATCTATTTCATAAGTACCGACGCCGCATACTCTTGCACCGCCGAGCTTGATTCCGTCGGTGTCGGAGGTTGAAGCTACCTCGTAAAGAGACACGTAATTCGCCGCGTCGTTCTCGGTACGGAAACGGAAGACGAAGCCGCCGCCATCGGTAAGGGCGGGAGCGACGAAGGTGTAGTACGCGCCGTACTCGGTTTGCTTTACGGCAGTGGGAACGGTTGCCTTATCGAATTCGGTGATAAAGCTCGAGGTAAAAGCACTCTTTACGGAGGCTCCGTTTTCACCAACGAGGCCCTCCGGCACGGTTACTGTATATTCGGTCTCACCGCACATAGCGTCGGGAGTAAAGGTCCATTCCGTGCCTCCGAAGCGAGAGGACCAGCTTCCGCTGAGAGTCCCGTCATTCGAGGACACGGTGACCTTGACGATTTCATCGGAGGTTACGACGCCCGCGAACTTCACCGTCACCGTGCTATCGACACCGACCTTACCGCTGTCCGAAAGAGGAACTGCGTAGAGAACCTTAAGCTCCTCCTCCTTCAGGAAATACGCGAGGTAATCAAATATCGCCTGATAGGTGTCAACGTTGTAATTGAGGTCGTAGCCGTCGGTAAGGGTATGTCCGAGAGGGACCTCGAAATGGATGAGAGGAATATCAAGCTCACGGCATATATTCGCCACGTGATTTGAATATCCGTACGCGGCGTTGTAATCGTCGTACATATTCGACGCGAGGATTATCGGGGTATGTCCCTCGGAAATATCCTCGTGCTGCGAGCCGTTTGAGGGATAGGTCACCTGCGCGCCGCCGACTATCTCATCCCCCGCCTTGATGACCGTGTCGTAGGTGCAGTCGGATTCGTAGAGAAGCCATGGTTGAAGCTGACCTGCCGCAAGGGTTATGCCGTCCTGCTCTATAACGCCCTCGCCGAGCTGGTATCTCGTCTCTCCGACCTTGTTCGTGAAGTATCTCGAAGGAGTGAGGGCGGCGAGAGCCTTGTCAATGGCTGCCTCCTTTTCCTCCGACGTTGCGTAGGAGCCGTCAACGAGAGGCCTCTGAACTACGTCCTCGCCAAGGAAGTTGAACCATCCTCCCTTGGAGTTCCCGTAAACGAAGAATTTATCAAGGTCGAATTTATACGTATCACCGCCCGACACCGATACGTATCTCAGATAGCGCAGGGCAGAGGTGTTGAAGAGCTTGTCGTTATAGTGCTGGAGCGCGTAGTTGGCATGATCTCCCGTAATACCGCCCGAGCCGTTATCCTTGGGAGTGCCGTCGTAGTAGCCGAAGCTTGCCGAGCGAGCCATCGGCATCCAGAGGAAATCAAATACCGCGTCGGCATAGCCGTTGTAAAGGAAGCCGACGGAGTGCGGACGGCTTCCGTCATCTCTCGACGAGGTCGCGTTTCCTGATGAGCTTGCAAGCACCGTAACGGGTACCTGCTCCGACGGGCTCGTCGGATAGACGATATGCATATAAAGATTCATATCGATAAAGGTGCCGTCGGGGTTTACACAGTCGGTGATGGTTTCGGCGACCGTGTATTTCACGTAGGTGTATTCGCCGCTTGTAACGCTCGTGTCGAGAATCTCGTTGCCGTTTTCATCGTATGAAAGCCCGCCCCAGACGGGAGAGCTTCCGTCGGCGGCGTCCGCCACCGTCTTTCTCGAGCCGTCGCTGCGTACCCACTTGACTATCTTTTTCGCCTTGTAGGATTTGAAGTCCGAGTTCCAGTTTTCAACTATCTTCTCGAGCGTGCCCGAGGCCGAGTGCTTATCTATCTCGAAGAACACCTGATTGAGCAGTACGTTGTATCCGGACGGAGCGAGGAAGTTTTCGTGATACCCGCCCTCGGGAAATATATCCGCGTCAAGCATAAGACCGTTCTTTACGTTCGCCCGAAATTGCTGCGCCGAGTATTCAATGGCGGGGCTTACGGCCTTGCTACTTTCAAGATAGTCAAGCACTATGACAACGTAGCCGCGATCGAGCATAGAGGCTATGATCGTCTCGTTTGAATCGGTGCCTATCCTGTCAATCTCAGGATGGTTGACCGAATAAATAATAACGGGCGTTCCCTCATAACCGGAAACTATCGCGCCCTTGCTCTCATCATAGTAGACGGTGTACTGTACGCTTCCCACGTACTCGTCGCTGATTCTTCGCGTGTCCTGTACGAGATATTCGGAGAAAATTTCGTATATTCCGTCCGCTCCCGCCATCTCGCCCTTCGTCTCAATGCCGCTTTCTGCGAATACGATTACGGCAAACGATAAAAGGAGGGAAAATGCAAGAATTATCGCGATTCCTGCCTTCAGTTTTAATCGGTTGCTGCTTGATCTTTTCATACCGCTTTCCTTTCTTCATACAAACTTAGAATAAAAAAATGTTTGTCGTCTATCTTAACTATAGCATAGCGTATTGACAAGTGTAGAAAAAAAGTGTAAAATGATAGAAAAAAAGTGCATTCTTTAGGAGACCTATGATAAGAGTACAGAACAAAGGCTTCGGCAGGGCCGATTCGGTGATGACGAGCTTTCATTACGGACGGTATTGCGTAGACACTCATATGCATCAGTTCAGCGAGATCGCGTACGTTACGGGAGGAAAGACTGAGCTTACCGTAGCGGGACGTCGCGAGA
This sequence comes from uncultured Ruminococcus sp., assembly GCA_964507065.1. Classification (GTDB taxonomy): domain Bacteria; phylum Bacillota; class Clostridia; order Oscillospirales; family CAG-272; genus UBA1740. The sequence continues at coordinate 6,397 of CAZDON010000094.1, forward strand.
CGCTTCAAAGCGGTGACGTCGCCGTAATACCCTCGTATCAGCCCCACGCATTTTACACCAAGGCGGGAGAGCCTGTGCGAATATGGATAATGCTCTTTTCTCCCTCGCTCGTTGCCGACGTCGCTGCGGGCGCGGAGGCGAGGTACGGCTACAGGCGCTCCGTCTTCACTCCCAGCCACGAATTGCGCACCTTTATCAAGAGACACCTCATGGATACGAAGGAGCTTCCCGTCGTGCTTGACGCCAGAGGAGTTACTCGCATGAAGGCTCTGCTTTACCCGATATTTGAGGAATACACGGCATCCGTGGCGGCGGATTCGGAGATAAGACCGAGCATAAACGACGTGGCTACGGCAGCTATTCTCTACGCGAGAGAGCATTTCCGCGAGGACGTTACCCTTGCCGAGGTGTGCGCGAGGATAGGATACAGCAAAAGCCACGTGTCGCACAGTCTGTCGGCGGCATTCGGTATGAATTTCAGAACGATACTGAATTCCTTCAGGCTTGATATGGCACAGAATATGCTCGTTAACAAAAATACGAGCATTTACGTCATAGCAAGTGAATGTGGCTTCGGGACGGAGCGGAGCTTCCACCGCGCCTTCATGAACACCTTCGGCATAACTCCTACGGAATATAGGTCGCGTATCAGGGCGGGTGGCGGCGCGTGATTTTGTTTTCTTGCAGAAATATCGTACCGGATGAGGCGTCGGGAATACGTCAGACCGAGGTCTTGAAAAAATATTTCCGAAAATTATCACAAAATATGAAAAAGGGCTTGACTTTTCAAAATTCGTATGCTATAATTCTAAAGCGAGTTTTCGCGAGCAAGGCTTGGCGGATTAGCTCAGTTGGCTA
>CAZDON010000095.1:0-7204 GCA_964507065.1 uncultured Ruminococcus sp.
CTCGTCTATCTTAACGCCGAGGAAGGCAAGCTTCTCACAAACGAAGCTTCTGTACTTGGGAGTATTCTCACCGATACCGCCCGTGAATACGATAGCGTCAGTACCGCCCATAGCCGCTATGTAGCCGCCGACGAGCTTAGTAAGCTGGTGGCAGTACATATTCTGAATAAGAATGCATCTCTCGTCGCCTGCGTCTGCTCTCTTGCAGATTTCCTGGTTGTCGCTGGTGCCCTGTGAGATACCGAGCATACCCGACTTCTTATTCATCATTTTATCAATATCGTCCGCGGTGGTAAGCTCACCCTTCTTCATAAGGTAAGGAATGATAGCCGCGTCAATATTTCCGCATCTGGTACCCATCATAATGCCCTCAAGAGGAGTAGTACCCATTGAGGTGTCGAAGCACTTTCCGTCCTTTACCGCGCTGACCGACGCACCGTTTCCTAAGTGGCAGGTAACTACGTTAAGCGTGGGATTACCCATAAGCTCGCCTGCACGCTGGCTTACGTATCTGTGAGAGGTGCCGTGGAAGCCGTAGCGGCGAATCTTGTACTTCTCGTAATACTCGTAGGGCAGACCGTACATATAAGCGTAATCGGGCATAGTGCCGTGGAAGCCCGTATCGAATACCGCAACCTGAGGCACGCTCATAATCTTTTCGCACTCTACGATTCCCTTAAGGTTAGCGGGGTTGTGAAGAGGACCGAGATCGATGCACTCCTCAACTATCGCCTTTACCTCATCGGTAACGAGAACCGAGCCCGAAAGCTTCTCACCGCCGTGAAGCACGCGGTGTCCTACCGCGCCTATCTCGTCAACAGACTTAAGCACACCGAGCTTCTCGTCAACGAGAGTGTCAAGAACGAGCTTAAGAGCCTCTGCGTGAGTGGGAAGTGAAACGGATACCTTGTAATCCTCTCTGCCGGGGACCTTGAACTTGAATCCGCTCTTACCGCCGATTTCCTCGCAAATACCCTTTGCGATTACCTCCTCGTTATCCATATCGATAACCTGGAACTTAAGAGATGAGCTTCCTGCATTGATAACCAGAATTTTCATTTTACATTTTCTTCCTTTATATGACTTGTTTTTTATAGCTTGAATAATTAGCGCCAAGGGTGACTGTTGCCGTCAGACCGTAATGCTCGCGTACTCCATTCCCATAATGGCAATACAGCAGATTCCGACGATAATTCCCACAATAGAGCCGAAGAAAACCTGAGTCGGCGTGTGGCCCACGAACTCCTTGAGCTTTTCGGTACGGATTTCCTCGTCCTTTTCAAAGAACATTGAATTGAACGCCTCCGTAAGCTGCTTTATAACCGTAGCCTGCTTTCCCGCCTCGCGTCTTACACCCGTAGCGTCGTGCATAACGATTATAGCAAGCACGAGCGAAACCGCAAAAACCGCGCTGTCAAAGCCCGTTCCCCAGCCGCACAGGACTGCAAGGGACGAAACCGTAGCGGAGTGACCGCTAGGCATCCCGCCGTCCCCGAAAAGACGGCTGAACTTAAGCTCCCTCTCGACTATCGAGTGGATTATGAACTTGAGCACCTGCGCGGTGAGCCAAGCGAAAAGCGGCGCTATCAACAGATAATTCTGAAAAAATTCAAAAAGATTTTCCATTCAGTAATTTTCCTTTTCTGAAATTTCGGGGGATTACTGCGCGTCCTGACCTGCCATTTCCTTAAGAGCGTTAATATCGTAGTACTTAATCATAAAGTCTGCAAGGTCAGCCTCGGTGATATTCTCTTTGCCGACGAAGTCCTCGATAACGTGGTCGGAAAGCTCGGAAAGCTGCTCCTCGGTAAGCTCGATGCCGTGCTCCTCAAGAGTCGTACCGAGCGACTCGTTTACAGCGCTCTTGTACTCTTCCTCGGTTTCATAGCTTTCCTTATCTATCGCGATTACCGATTCAAGCGTTTCGGTTACGTCGTTTATCGCCTCGCTCGTTTTTTCCATATCCTGTCCACGGCCTGCAAGAAGCAGTGACATAGAAAGCTCGGTAAGCTTGTGCGAAAGACCTGCCATTCTGGGATTCTTTTCAAATTCCCTCGACATTCTTCCAAAGAGCGTCGTTCCGTCAGCGCCAATCTCGGAGAATTTCTTGTAAACCTTACCCGGAGATTCCTGAAGGGTAAGAAGAATATCAGCGTCGCACATAAGGTAGTAGAGATTTTCCGTAGTGATGATATCTCCGCCAAGATTATCCTTGGTGCTTGTTGAGAATACTCTTATATATTCCTCGAAGAAGCCGCCGACGGGCTCCTCGTAGGTTACGATTATATAGCCCTCCTTGACCGCCGTAGCGATAAAGCGAAGGAAGCCTGAGGTGATTACGGAGAGATACTTATCCTGGTGAATATCGGCAGTAAGCTTCGAGAAGGCTATCTGCTCCTCCTCGGTAAGACGGTTGAAGTCGGCATCGGCAAGGTCACCGAGGACGACCACCATATCCATAACCGAGGTAACGGTATCGCGAAGGTCTATTTCCTCACCGTCAACCTCAGCGTCACAGTAGCTCGTGTAAACGAAGCCGCTCACCAGCTTTGTGAGCATTATAACGGGATTTTTCTCAGTACCCTCAAAGCACGAATCGTAGAAATTGTCAAGCGCCACGGCGTTATTCGCACCCGGGTGTTCCTCGTTGACCGCCGCAACCGAGCTCTCAAGCGTCGTCATAATTCCGCCTGCGGGCATAAGAACTATCGCGCTGACCACGACTCCCTGCAAAAAGCCAAGAGCAAGTCCCGCTATACGCGTGAGGATATTGTTGCGCTTCTTAGTGAATGCAAACGCGCCGCAAAGCACCGTGTGGAGTATAAGCATAAGCGCGCTGACGATAACGAACACGATTACGAATATCAAGGGAAGAACGATAAGTCCCAACGGAAGCGACATCACGTACGCTATCATCGAGGCGTCAAAGCAGCTGAGAAGGTTGGCGTAGGCGCCCTCAACGCTGACACCGAACATACCGAGAAAGCCGATAAACTCCTCGTGCGTCATTCCCTCAAAGTAGCTGAGAAGCGCGGGATATATTCCAAGGCACGCAAGGAAGCTTATTACCGCGGAAAAAACCACCGTAATAAATCTTATCGTCTGCCGACTTATTCCGCGAATAAAGCCAAAGATGGCGCCGACGGCACCGAGAAGAAGCGCTGCGCCCAAAAATATCAGGTTGACAAGCGTTGGCATTGACATATCTTTCTATTCCTTTCCACACTGCTTTCGTTCATTTTCAGTAAGTGAGATATTCGGGGCGAAGCGCCGCCGCCTTAAGCACGGCAATCTGCGTCTTTGCGTCGCGTATTTCCCCCGACATAACCATTTCGTAAAGCGTTCTGAGAGGACAAAGCTCTACCGTAAGAAGCTCCCCCTCGTCAAGCGAGGTATCGGTAAAGGTCAGCTCCTCTGCCATATACATAGAAATTTTCTCATCAATAAGGGCAGGCGTCGTATCAAGCCCGCCGAGGAAGGTAACCTTGCCTGCGACGGCGCCCGTTTCCTCACGAAGCTCGCGAAGGGCTGCCGAAAGCGGCTCCTCGTCGAGAGAATCAAGCTTTCCCGCGGGAATCTCGAAGAACACTCTTCCGTGAGCGTATCTGAACTGTCTTTCCATAATCACTCTGCCGTCGGGAAGAATGGGAATTATACAAACGGCGCCCATATGCTTACAGTATTCTCTTACCGAGCGGCTTCCGTCAGGGAGCATAACCTCGTCGCGATATACGGAAAGAACTCTTCCGCGGAAAATTTCCTCACCGCCTACCTTCTTTTCAAAAAGCTCTCCGTTATGCAAAACAGCACACCTCGCCCCGCCTAGAAACCGGCATAATACTTTAGTATATTTTAGCATTAAATCTTTAAGATGTCAAGTGCGATAAAAAAAGAGCGGTAAAAAAGACAAAATAATGATACTTCCGGTAAAAAATATTGCTTGCAAAAGGCTCTTCGCTATGCTACTATAATGGTAGAGTAATACGATAAAGGCGGTAACTTTTATGAAGCTTTCGGTTCTTACGAATTTATTTTCCGACCTATCACTTGACGACGCACTCGCAAAATTCAAGTCACTCGGTATCGAGGCTGTGGAAATAGGCTGCGGCGGTTATCCCGGGCGTGCGCACTGTGACCCTGAGGCTCTTCTTTCGGACGAGGGGGCGCTTGATGAGTGGCTGGGCACCTTTAAAAAATACGGAATGGAAATATGCGCCCTTTCGGTACACGGAAATCCCGTGCATCCCGACAAGAGCGTAGCGGACGCATTCCACAGGGATTTTGTAAACGCCGTTCTTCTCGCTGAGAAAATCGGCATTGACACCGTGATAACCTTCTCGGGCTGCCCCGGCGGCTCTGCCGACGACAAAACGCCAAACTGGGCAACCTGCGCGTGGCCCGAAGATTTCCTCCGTGTGCTTGACTACCAGTGGAACGAAGTGCTCATCCCATACTGGAAAAGGTCGGCAGAATTCGCAAAATCGCACGGGGTCAGAAAAATCGCGTTTGAGATGCACCCCGGCTTTTGCGTATATAACCCCGAAACGCTCCTTAAGCTTCGTGCGGCGGTGGGTGACGTAATCGGCGCAAACCTCGACCCCTCTCACCTTATCTGGCAGGGCATTGACCCGGTGTGCGCGATAAGAGAGCTTGGGGGATGTATATATCACTTTCACGCAAAGGACACCAAAATAGATAAATACAACACCGAGAGAAACGGCGTGCTTGATACCAAGCATTACACCGACGAGCTTAACCGCTCGTGGATATTCCGCACGGTTGGGTACGGAAACGGGCTCGACTACTGGCGCGACATAATCTCCGCGCTCCGTCTCGCAGGCTACGACAAGGTTATGTCCGTTGAACACGAGGACAGTCTTATGACGCCCGACGAGGGACTTTGCCGCGCGGTGGAGTTCCTTAAGCAGTCCATAATCAAAAATCCGAAGCCTACGGGAATAGGCTGGGCGTAAGCGGCGACGCTTTAACCTGACACGAGTCGACTCTTGTGGCAAAAAAAGGAGTTAATATGAGCTTTAGTATACCGAAAACTATAACCTTTGACGGCGGGCGTCTTGCCGAAATGAAGACGGGCGGAAAAGCACCGCAGGGAGTTCTCGCAGCGCTCAGAGAGCGCGCCGATAAGCTTCTTGAAACCAAGCCCTTTTCGGTTACGCGAAGAAACAAGCTTGCCCCCTCGAAAAATCCGCACGACTACTGCTCTATGGGCACGTACTGGTGGCCTGACGAAACCAAGCCCGACGGTCTTCCGTACGTAAGACGCGACGGATATACGAATCCTGAGGGCAAGGAGGTCTATACCCCGCAGCGACTTTTTGAGAGCATTCAGGTGCTGACGCTCGCCTCGTACTATACCGAGGACATGAGCTACGCGGAGCACGCGGTAAGCTTTATCCGTGAGTGGTACGTAAACGAGCACACCCGTATGACGCCCAACGCGCGTTTTGCACAGTGTATTCCGGGGATATGCGACGGACGCGGTATAGGTCTTATCGACTTTGCCGTATCGTATAAGCTGTTCGATTCGGTCAGGATTCTTGAGGCTATGGGGGCAGTTGACGAGGACACGCTTACGGCGCTTTCGGAGTGGTACAGGAGCTTTAGCTCCTGGATGCAGACGAGCGATTGCGGCAGGGAGGTGTGCGATTACCATAACAATCACGGCACTTGGTACAACGTTCAGCTTATCACCTCAGCACTCTTCACGGGTGACGCCGAGCTTGCAAAAGAACTGATTTCAAAATCCTATGAATCGCGCGTTCTTGCGCATATTGCCCCCGACGGCTCCATCCCTCACGAGCTTTCGCGCACGAAGGCGTACAATTATTCGCTCTTTGACCTGCGCGGTCTTTGCATAATCGCAAACGTAGCGAGGTCCCTTGGTGATACGCGTTACGTTACCGTCGACGCCGAGCGAGGTCACACGGTGATAAGACAGGCTATCGACTTTATTTACGGCGCGATAATGAATCCCGACGAATATCTCTACCGCGAGATACACCTTGAGCTTGCGAGAACGGATATGACTCCTACGCTTCTTTGGGCGGAGGACGTCTTCGGCGGTGGGTATGCAAAGCTCGCCGAGCCTCATCTTAACGACGATATGATATGGCGACTTCTGCCAGCGTACTGATTAGTCCTTAGTTTTAATATTCCAGCCGTCTGCTTCTGACCGACCCCTACATATCGGTTACGAAAAACAGGCGGCTGTATTTTTGCCGTCACGGGCGAGAATGATATAGAAAAATTTTTTCATTTTTTGTCGAAAATGACGAAGATAAAATTTACTCTGCCCCGCTTTTTCTGAAAATAAAAAAAGTCAAGATATATTTTGCACAAAAACGTGTCAATTTCGAGTCGATTTTGACACCGCCGCCGTCATAAGAAAAATTGCAAAAAACACAATATCTTGTAATTAGGTATTGACAAAATCACAAGATGTGGTATAATAGTTTCACGCGACGAGAAAACCGTCGCGATTTTTACCACCGCAAGCGTGCCCACCGCAAGAAAAACAGTTAGAGGGACAAAATCGGTGTAGAAATCTCAAAAATTCAACTCATTTCCATAGGTAAAATCGGAATTTTCACCTAAGACCTATCACTTTAAGAACGGAGGGAAACATGAAGCTCATTAAGAGAAACGGCTCTGAAGAAATATTCAACCGTGAAAAGATAGCTGCCGCTATTATCAAGGCAAACGAGGCTATCGACGAGGATGAAAGAATTACAATAGGAAAGATAAGACAGCTGTCCGCAACCGTCGAGACACGCTGTGAGAGGCTCGGACGCGCGGTGAGCGTCGAGGAGGTTCAGGATATGGTCGAGAACGAGCTTATGCGCTCGGGAGCGTTCATTCTTGCAAGAGCCTACATTACTTATAGATATAAAAGAGCGCTCCAAAGGCGCACGAACACCACCGACGACCAGATACTCTCATTAATCGAGTGCAATAACGAAGAGGTAAAGCAGGAAAATTCCAACAAGAATCCTACCGTCAACAGCGTTCAGCGTGACTATATGGCAGGCGAGATTTCCAAGGACCTTACCAGAAGAATCCTTCTTTCCCCCGATATCGTCAAGGCGCACGAGGAGGGTATAATACACTTCCACGACGCTGACTACTTCGCTCAGCATATGCACAACTGCGACCTCGTAAACCTTGAGGATATGCTTCAGAACGG
>CAZDON010000096.1:0-7204 GCA_964507065.1 uncultured Ruminococcus sp.
TGATTTCGGGGGTTTTTTGCGGGGCGTCCTAAATTCAGCACTTTTAGCGAATGGTACGAAAAGGGGCGGTGATAAATCTCACCGCCCCTTTATCAGACTTACTCTTACGCCTTAGTTGGAAACGTAGGGAAGAAGTGCCATCTGGCGTGCTCTCTTGATAGCTATGGTGAGCTGTCTTTGATGAAGCGCACAGTTGCCAGATACGCGTCTGGGAAGAATCTTAGAACGCTCGGAAGTGAACTTTCTAAGCTTGTTTATATCCTTGTAGTCGATCTCGCTTACCTTATCCTGACAGAAAATGCAAACCTTCTTTTTTCTGTGGGTAGGACGGAAAGCAGGACGCTGGGTATCATTTCTATCCATCAGATAGTCCAAAACCTTTCCGAATCACTTATTCTTTATTTCCGTCCGTGCCATGTGATTCTTTTTTGCATCGGACGGTTCGACTTGCGCCTTCCTTATTTATTAGAAGGGAAGATCGCTGTCGCCTGGAATTTCTTCAAAGCTGGTGTTGCCCGCATTGTTAAAGGATGCGGCGCCGTATGCGTCAGGGGTATAACCGCCGCCCTGTGCGGGAGCAGTCGTGTTTCCTGCCGCGGGAGTAGTGAAGGTTACCTCATCTGCTATAACCTCGGTGACGTAACGCTTCTGACCCTGGTTATCGTTCCAGGTACGCGTCTGAAGCTGACCGCAAACGAGGATAGGATTGCCCTTCTTGAAGTAACGGTTAACGAACTCTGCCTGCTGTCTCCAAGCAACGATGTTGATAAAATCAACAGTCTGCTGACCCTGCTCGTTCTTTCCGAAACGACGGTTTACAGCGATAGAGAAGCTGCATACAGAAACGCCAGATGCCGTCTGCTTAAGCTCAGGATCCTGGGTAAGATTACCCATAAGAATTACCTTGTTAAAGCTTGCCATTGTCAAAAAGCCTCCTCGTCTTTATGATTACTCTTCGGTAGTGTCAGCAACGTCGGTTGCCTCCACAGCGGAATCCTCCTCGGTAGCCTCAGCTACGGGAGTCTTAGCCTCATTAGCCTCGATAGCTTCCTTGGTGACGGTCATATAACGAAGTACGCCTTCGGTTATACCGAGCACACGCTCAAGCTCACGGGGGAAGTCAGGCTGGCTCTTGAAGCAAACGAGTACGTAGTATCCCTCATTAATGTAATTGATAGGATACGCGAGTCTGCGCTTGCCCCACTCGTTAATGGTAACGTCACTAGATGCACCGTTAATGAGAGCTACAAACTTGTCCTTAATTGCAGCGTAGGAATCCTCACCGAGATTTCCGTTAACTACAAAGAGAAGCTCGTAGGAACAAATCTTCTTTTCCATGTGTTTTTACCTCCTTATGGTCATTGTGGCCGTAACTGCTTACGGCAAGGAGACGAATCCTCATAATTCGCCACGATTTAAGATTTTACCATATACTCCCCGAAATGTCAAGCCCTTTTTAAAATTTATTTATATAATTATAGTTATCAATATTGCTTCCTCATCAAGCCACGGTATTTGGGCTAAAATGCCCCTTGCTTTTTTGCACTCTTTCGTGTATAATAAATAGAGTAAATTTTGAGGGGGTGGATTTATGCTTAGCGTTACAGAACCAGCCTTTGCCAAGATTAATCTTTTTCTTGACGTAGGACGGGCGCGCGAGGACGGCTTTCACACGGTAAAGAGCGTTATGCACGCGGTGAGTCTTTGCGATGAGGTTACCGTCACCCTTGACAAAAATAAAAGCGGTATCTTGGTGAAGTGTCTTGGAGATACAAGGCTTCCCACCGACTCGCGCAATCTCGCATTCCGCGCGGCAGAGCTTATGCTTGGACGGCTCGGCATCAGTGTCGGCGTACAAATTACCCTCAAAAAGAATATTCCCGTATCGGCAGGTCTCGCGGGTGGCTCGACGGATGCCGCGGCTACTCTTCGCGCTCTTAACCGACTTTTAGCAAGACCAATGTCGCGCTCGGCACTTTCCACTCTCGGAGCAGAGCTAGGGAGTGACGTTCCGTTTTGTCTGTGCGGCACAACGGCTATGTGCGAGGGCAGGGGCGAGATAGTTACACCTCTTCCTCATAAAAGCTTTAATCTGGTCGTTGCAAAGACGTCCGACACGGTTTCGACAAAGGCGGCGTACGCACTTCTTGACGTCTACTACGACGGATTTAAGTCGGGAAGCTTGCCCGACGCAAAGCAATACCTTGATGAGCTTATTTCGTATATTAAAGGCGGCGCTATGCCTGAGCGGCTTTATAACGCATTTGAGCCTGCTATATTGCCAACACTCCCAAGAACGGCTGCTCTTCGCGAGAGGATAGCCTCACTCGGTGCAAGATATTGCCTTATGTCAGGAAGCGGTCCATCCGTGTTCGGTATTTTTGATACAGAGCAGGGTGCGGCAGAATGCGCACGGGCGCTTTGCCGTGAGGGAATATTTGCCACAGCCTGCAAGAGTGCCGAAAGATAGGGAGGATTTATGATATATCGTTTGCTTGCGCCCTATTATGATGAATTTATCGAGGGTATTGACTATAAGGCTTATACCGATTTTATTGAGGCGTGCTTTCAAAAATATCAGCGGGCGAGACCTGACCTCGTGCTTGACCTTGCGTGCGGAACGGGTAAGCTTACAAGCGAGCTTTCGCTTCGCGGATACGATATGACGGGTGTCGACGCATCAACTGAAATGCTTACCGTAGCAAGAGAGCGCGCACAGGATATCGGTCATACGGATAAAATCTTATATCTCGAACAGGATATGTGTGATTTTGAGCTTTACGGTACGGTGGGCGCGTGCGTGTGCACCCTTGACGGCATAAATCACTTGCTTTACGCCGAAAGGCTCAGGAAATGTCTTTCGCTCGTTCATAATTACCTTGACCCTGACGGACTTTTTGTATTTGACGTAATCGGTAAAGGGAAATTTGAAAGCGAGCTTTCGGGCAGGGCGTACGTTTACGAGCGAGGCGACGACCAGTGCATCTGGGAAACTCTATATAATAAAAGGACGCATTTTTGCGATTATTATATCACGCTTTACGAGTCGGGTGAGGACGGTCGCTATACACGCCACGAGGCGTGGCAGAGAGAACGAATGTATACCCTGAGGACGCTTAAATCCGAGCTTTTGCGTGCAGGCTTTGAGGTGCTGGACTTCGTTTCTGACTTTGATTTTACGCCCGCTTGTGACCGTGACGGAAGAATATATATAATCGCAAAATGCAAAAAGGACTGAAATAATGGGAAAATCTACGATTTTAAGAGGAATGACACACGACGGCACGGCAAGAGTGCTGGTTATTAATTCAACCGAGCTTGTTAATGAAATGATTAAGGTGCATAAGACTTATCCCACGGCATCTGCCGCGCTGGGCAGACTTATCACCTGTGCGTCAATGGTTGGAACTATGCTTCCCGCTGAGGGCGATTCGCTTACCGTCAGCATAGCCTCGTCGGGTGAGATAGGAAAGCTTATTGCCGTTGCCGATTATTACGGTTGCGTTAAGGCGTATATAAATAACCCCTATGCCGACCCACCAAGACGCCCTGACGGAAAGCTCAACGTCGGCGGCGCGATAGGAGAGGGAAGCCTTACCTTTATAAAGGATATATCGGGCAAGGAGCCGCAGCTCGGCACGGTTGAGCTTGTTTCGGGCGAAATTGCCGAGGATATCGCGACCTATTTTGCAAAAAGCGAGCAGATACCAACGCTTTTATCACTCGGCGTTCTTATAAATCCCGACCTTACCTGCCTTGCGGCAGGCGGCGTGCTTATACAGCTTATGCCTTTCCCTGATGAGGAAACGGTAGACGCGCTTGAAAGAAACGCGGCGGCGCTTTCGGGAATCTCGTCAAAAATTGCCGAGGGTATGACGAATGAGGAAATTTTCGCGCTTGCGTGTCGCGATATCGAGTACGACCTTTTCGATACTATCGAGGTCGAATACAAGTGCGACTGTGCAAGAGAGCGTATGCTGAAAAAGATAAGATCTCTCGGCAAAAAGGAAATTGAAGAAATGCTTGACGAGCAAGAGAACGAGGGCAAGGCGCGTGAGCTTGAGGCTGTTTGCCGCTTTTGCAATTCGGCATACAGGTTTACTGAGGCAGAGCTTTTGAAGTAACTCTGCCCGAGAATAACATCCCAATTTTGAAAATATAACAGTTTTGAGGTATTCATTATGAAACTTATCGGAAATGCAGTCGTTGGTCAATCGGGCGGTCCTACCGCCGCTATTAACGCAACCCTTGCGGGTGTTATCGAGGGATGCCGTGAGCTTCACGGTGAGGGGACACTCGGCAAGCTTTACGGAATGAAAAACGGTATCGAGGGACTTCTTTCAGAGGAGCTTATTGATATTAGCTTTCTCTTTGAAAACGACACCGATCGTGAGCTTCTTAAATGCACGCCCGCGGCGGCGCTCGGCTCGTGCAGACGCAGACTTAAGAGTCACGACGTGGACGCTGACACCTACGATAGACTTCTTGAAATTTTCAAGAAATACGATATCCGCTATTTCTTCTATATTGGCGGAAACGACTCTATGGATACCGTGTACAAGCTTTCTGAGTACGCAAAGGGACAGTCCTACGAGCTTCGCGTTATAGGTGTTCCCAAAACTATTGACAACGACCTTCAGGCAACCGACCACACCCCGGGCTTTGGCTCGGCAGCGAAATTTATAGCAACGGCAGTTAAGGAAATGCGCCGTGACGTGTCGGTCTATCAGGTAAAGGCGGTTACTATCGTTGAAATTATGGGCAGAGATGCAGGCTGGCTTACCGCCGCATCAGCGCTTCCTTCGGTTACTGGTGACGGTCCTGACCTCGTATATCTTCCCGAAAAGCCCTTTTCGATAGAGCGCTTTATTGACGACGTGAATGAAATTCTTGCGAAAAAGCCTGCCGTACTCGTATGCGTATCCGAAGGACTTCGCTTTGCGGACGGAAGCTACGTTGCAGCATCGGGTGCCGCGGCAGACGGCTTCGGTCACGTTCAGCTTTCTGGCACTGGCAAGGTGCTGGAGCACACCGTAAAGGAAAAAATCGGCTGCAAGGTGCGCTCGGTGGAGCTTAATCTTCCTCAGCGCTGTGCCTCACATATCGCATCTCTTACGGATATTCAGGAGTCGGTAGGTGTCGGACGCTCAGCGGCAATTCTTGCGCGCGAGGGCAAAACGGGCGTTATGGCAACCATACTTCGCGCTGAGGGTGACACCTACGGTGCAGAATACGGCTATGCCGATATAGCTCTTATCGCAAACGAGGTAAAGACTGTTCCTGACGCGTATATAAACGCCGAGGGCAACGGCATTACTGACGAGGGAATTAACTACATTCTCCCGCTTATCTGTGGCGAGCTTTCAGTTCCTTACGAAAACGGAATGCCGAAGCATTTTAAATTCAGCTGAATATTATAAATATAAAAAAGACTTAGTATGCTATGTGCCTGTGGCAACGTACTAAGTCTTTTTGTAATTTATTCCTCCGTAAGCTCGATTACCGCGTCGGCAAAGTCGTCGTATTCCTTTTGCATTCTCGCTATCTGTGCTGCCGTGTGGCTTGGCATAGGTATGATTTTAAGACCGCTGTCGAGCCTTTTGGAAAGTCGCACGAGGACGCTTCTTTCCTCGGTGTGAAGATAATCGTTATAATAGCGGCGGAACATATCGCCCTTGTAGACGATAAGCGTCACGCTCTCTGAGTCGATAAGCGTGCGCATCTTTTCGGAAAACCTCTCGCTCAGTATACACGACCACGACCGATCGGGTGGGCCGAGCCTGACACCCTCAAGCTCGTCTACGATTTTCCAGGTGTCCTCATCAGTGGGGATGAGAATTATATTTGAAATATAGACGACGGCAGGGGAAAGCGCGTTGAGAAGCGCCGTCGAGTCGCCTAAAATTTTCGCTCCGCCCTGTGTTTCGTCAGCGGTGACGGAGTAGCCCTTTTCTATATCGCGACGCTTTGGAAAGGTATCGAAGAATACGACGCGGCTGTCGGGCTTGAGCGTATCGGCAATATAATATCGTGGGTCGGTTGATTTAAGATAGGTATTTATATCCATAGCTGACTCCTCGGAGCTTTTTCTTTATTGTAGCAAAAAATCGGGGCTTTTGCAAGTGTGGCGTAGGAATTTAAAATTTATTTATAAAAATTTTCGTAGGGTATTGATTTTTTGCTTTGTATATGATAGAATAATGTCGTAAATTAAATAGCTTATCAAGAGTGGCGGAGGGACTGGCCCTGTGAAGCCCGGCAACCTGTTTATATAAGGTGCTAATTCCTGCAAGATGAGTTTTGTGACCTCGGGAATTTAGCGCGTCCTGAGGCTTTTTTGTTGCTCTTTTTAAGAAAATGCGGAAAGGATAAGGACTCGTGTCCTTAAAATGAAAAGATGAAAAAAATGCTGTTTACATCAGAGTCGGTGACCGAGGGACATCCCGACAAAATCTGTGACAAGATTTCAGACGCAATACTTGACGAGCTTCTCCGTCAGGACCCGATGAGCCGTGTTGCCTGCGAAACCTTTGCTACTACGGGTATTATCACCGTAATGGGTGAGATTACCACGAATGCGTCGGTTGATTTTCAGGAAATCGTAAGAGATACGGTTGCTAAGATAGGCTACGACCGCGCGAAGTTTGGCTTTGACGCGCATACCTGTGCCGTTATGACCTCTATACATAAGCAGTCGTCCGATATTGCTCTTGGCGTTGATAAGAGCCGGGAGGCTAAGGCAGGACAAAGCGACGGCTTTGATACGGGTGCTGGCGACCAGGGACTTATGTTCGGTTATGCGTGTGATGAAACGCCTGAGCTTATGCCCCTTCCCATATCCCTTGCGCATAAGCTTGCAAAGCGTCTTACCGAGGTAAGAAAGAACGGCACGCTCTCATATCTTCGCCCTGATGGAAAGACTCAGGTAACCGTCGAGTATATTGACGGTGTGCCCGTGCGCATTGATACGATAGTGGTTTCCTCACAGCACAGCGAGGACGTTACCCAGGATAAAATCCGCAAGGATATTATTGACAAGGTAATTCTTCCCACCGTGCCCAAGGAGCTTCTTGACGGTAAGGTTAATATATACGTAAATCCTACGGGAAGATTCGTTATCGGCGGTCCTGCGGGTGATACGGGACTTACGGGAAGAAAGATTATCGTAGATACCTACGGCGGATATTCGCGTCACGGCGGCGGT
>CAZDON010000097.1:0-7153 GCA_964507065.1 uncultured Ruminococcus sp.
ACCGCCGATGATGTTAAGCAGAGTGGTCTTTCCGCAGCCCGACGGGCCGAGAATTGAAACGAACTCGTTCTGTCTGAATGAAACCGACACGCCGCGGAGCGCGTGCACGACCTCAGACGAGGTTACGTAGTCCTTGGTTATTGCTTTTAAATTCAGCATCTTATCATTCCTTTATGTATTTTATGATTGATTTAACTCGGTTAATTTTAACCCACAAATGTGAATAATTTATACACAATAGAAAAATTCTTTATAAATTTTTTCAGATAAGCTCCATTCGCGATAAATAAACGCAAAAAGCGGCAGAGTACGACACTACCGTGCGGACCGTTACGGGCCCGTACCGCTCCTCGTGCAAAATCGCTTGATTTTTTAGAAAGATTTTACGATAGCTATTTATTTTCCACAAATTTTGTGCTATAATGAAAATACAGGACGCACACGTGGGGCGGACGTCGGTCTCGCTTCGGCTTCTTGCCGCGACGTTCTGTGAGAAATTGGGAAAGGATGTTGGCTGACGCCCAACGCACACGGTATGAAAATAAGTATTTTTGGAAAGCAGATGACGGTAAGGGAGAGCCTTGAGACGCTTATCGAAAAGAAGCTGTCACGGTTCGACAAATTTTTCGGTGAGGATACCGAGGCGTTCGTTACCTGCCGCACCCGAAAGGGCGCGAAGATAATAGAAATAACCGTAAACTACGGTGGGGCAGTATTTCGTGCCGAGGAGGAAAACGAAACCTTTATGACCGCCCTTGACAGAGCCGTCGAGGCGCTTGAGCGTCAGATAAGAAGAAATAAGACCCGCCTTGAAAAGAGAATGAGAAGCGGAGCCTTCGTTATTGAGGAGGGCGACGATGACGAATATATCCCTGAGGAGGAATTCGTAATTCGGAGAAAGTCCTTTCCGTTTAAGCCTATGTCGTGTGAGGAGGCGATTTTGCAGATGAATCTTCTCGGACACTCGTTCTTTGCCTTTACAGACCAGGATACGGGTGAGGTGTGCGTGGTCTATCGCCGCAAGGGTGGGGATTACGGACTTATCACGCAGGAGTAGGGGATGCCATATTTGGCAAGACCGAAAAAGACCGAAGGTGTCTTTAAAGGTTCGCTTGTAATGTGAACTTTTATCAATAATTGCAACGAGGAAATTCCACGGAATTTCCTCGTTTTTGTGGTCTTTTTCTACCGCCGTTTCCTTCCTCTCGCTGTATGCCTAATACGCAAACATAAAGACAAATACGCATAGCGTATTTGCTTCGGGGCGGAGAACGACGCTTCTTCACGGGGTCTGCCTATCCCCGATGGGATGGATTAGCGTGTTATTCTCAAGGATAACACGCTAATCCAAACTAAGTTTGCCCTACGGGCAAGCGAAGTTTAACGGTGTTAAGTGAAGTTATCCTGCGGATAGTGAAGCTTTGCCTTGGCAAAGTGGGCAAACTTAACTTCACTGTGAGCCTTGGCGAACAACTTCACTGTGTACTACACAACTTCACTTTTGCGGCAGCAAAAACTTCACCAAATAATGATATATCTCTCACGAGATATGATATACGGCTTAACGAGATACGCTCGTTAAGCCGTATGATATATTTGCGGGCAAATATGATATATCCGTTCCCTCATACGCGGAGCGTATATCATCCTTTATGGATATCATAGCGCAAGCTATATCACCCGTTGCCGCAGGGAACGGATATCATTGGCACGCTCCGCGTGCCTCTAATGCCTTCTCATCTTACGAATTTCAGCATATCGTGGTGCATATTTTCTTCGGTGCGGATAAGCTCGTTTGCTTAAGCCTTCCCTTATAAGGGAAGGGGGACCGCTTGCGGTGGATGAGTAGTTTTCCCTCGCTTTTATCTTACAAATTTCAGCATATCGTGGTGCATATTTTCTTCGGTGCGGATAAGCTCGTTTGCGAGGGCTATTGCCTCGGCGCCGGCGTCGGGGCTTTTGTTTTTTGCGCCGGCTATGCTCTTCATTCCCATATTGCAGCCGTTAAGCATAAGGTCTGCTATGCGCGGTGCGTCGGAGCGAAGCGTCAGGGAAAGATTCGTGTGCGCCCTCGTCATCAGCACGGGCATCGACGCGCGAGGGGGATAATTTCCGCCGAGCAGCGCTCTGGCACGCTCTCCGAGGCTCTTATGCTCGGTGGCGTATTTGTAGAGAAGCTCACGCTGGGCCTTGTTTTTTGAGTATTTTTCCGAAATGCGTATGCTCTCGCACGCACACCGGCAGCCCAGAGCAACCTCACGGAGCAATCTTTTGTTATCGTTCATAAGCTGAAGTACCTCATCTTTTTTAGTCTAGTTTGTTTAGTCACTTGAATTTAATACACTATTAACAAATTATTTATTTATTTTGGTGCAAAAGTCACAAAACGAAGTTAATATTGTTGGTAAAATGGTAGAAGTTAGTTTTTCGTTGTTGATTTCCCTAAATATTTGTGATATTATATTATCGGTAAAGTGGAGTGAAATCGGACTTCGGCGTTTTGTCGGCGTCCATCCTGCCATGCACTGCTAACGGGAGCGGTGTCGGCAAGCCACGGAGTTACCGAACGGAAGCAGGGAGATGCCGCGCCCGACTTCTGAAAATAACAGCGGCGAAATAAAAGAAGGAGACAAAATGAAGAACAAGATTATTTGCTTACTCCTGGCCATCATTATGGTGTTCAGTATGTTCGCACTTACTGCTTGTGGCGGAACCGAGGATCCCGATGATAATAAGGATTCCGGAAAGAAGCCTAGCGGTGATGACGAAGATACTACCGGTGGTGACGAGGACGAGGCTTGGTGGGATGAAATCACCTACCAGGAAACAAATCTTCGTTTCAAGATGACCAAGAATACCAACAGCCAGGAGCTTCCTTCGGGCTGTGAGAGATTCCTTGCCGGTGAAACCGACGACGTTGGTAAAATCGACGAGATGGTTGATACGAGAAACGATGCTGCTCTCAAGAATGCGAACGTAACTCTTACGTATTCGTACTTTGAAGAGGGCTCGGACTACAGCTGGTCCAAGTGTATTGATAAGATCAACCAGGAGGTTATGTCGGGCTCATCCTCGATTCCCGATATGTACTGTAACTTCCTTACGGACGTTCTTTCAACCTCACTTCTCGGCTCATTCGCAAACCTCTATTCCAGACAGCACGGCGAAAACTATATGACTAAGAACAAGGGATATCAGACCGCGGGCTACATGTCCGAGCTTATGACCTCTCTTACTCTTAACCTTGATAAGATGTACGTCGTTGCATCCGACTACTTTATCGACCTTATCCGTGCATTCTTTATCGTTCCCGTTAACGTAAAGCTGTACAACCAGGTTGCTACCACTATCTCCGGTCTTGAGGACTACACCGGCGACGGCGTTAAGGATATTAACGACCTCTTCGGCGAGGTTCAGGCCGGCAAGTGGACCTACGAAAGAGTTGCAGAGTATTCCGCAGCTATCTACAAGAACGATTCAGGTGAGATGCCCGCTAACCTTGGCGATACCATAGGCTTCGCGCTTTCGTCCTCCTCGGGTCTTTCGTCCGCAGGAATGGTTTACACCTCCTCGGTTGTAGTTATTCACAAGGAGCTTGACACCTCGACGGGTCAGTACAACTACTACTATCCCGCTGACGGCAGCGAGCTTGTAAGCCTTACTAACGCTCTTACCGACCTCTTCAAGTCCACCGGTGTTATCGCAGTAAACGATACCAGCGGAAACCGTTGGGGTACTACCTCTCTTCAGGCTATCCGTAACCAGTTCGCAAGAGGTAAGGTTCTCTTCGGCGGAGTTATCCTTCTCGGTTCTCTTGAGTATTCTGAGTACCAGAACATGAAGACTCCCGACGTTGGAGGCTTCGGCGTTATCCCCGCTCCTCTTTTCAGAGCTAACAAGCCTGACGGCACTCCCGAGACCTACCAGACTCAGATCCACGTTGTTGGACGTGCAGGCGGTATCTCGTGGTGCACCAAGAAGTTCACTCAGTGCACGGCATTCCTTCACTATCAGTCTACTCACTCCACAGACATACTTGAGGAATACTGGAACACCAACCTTTGCTACGACGTAGCAGACGGTGTTGAGGGTAACTTCGAGATGCTTCAGTACATCCGTGCTAACGTTCGTACCTGCTTCGACAAGCTGTTCGAGGACTCCATCGGTTTCTTCTTCAACACCGTTGACGAGCAGTCGGTTGCTAACAGATGGCACAACCTTATCTCTACTTCCGAGTACACCATGACCAACATGGCAGAGAAGTACACCGCTCTCTACGGAGAGAAGGAAGCAAGACTTAAGGAGCTTGTACTTGAGTATAACGACCTTCCGGAATAAGCAATTCTTTGCTTGACCGACAGAGGAAAGCGGATAATCCGCTTTCCTCTTTTCTTAATAATAAGGTAGCAATAAAAAAAGAAAGCTAAGGTATACGCGGGTGTATCTCGCCTATACCGCGTTATAGGTAAAATGAGGATAATACTTGCATCAAAATCACCAAGACGAAGGGAGCTGCTTTCTGAGCTTTATCAGGACTTTGATATAGTCGTGGCAGAGTGCGACGAGTCGCTGGGCGAATTGTCGGCATACGAGGGAGTGCGTATTCTCGCAAAGAAGAAGGGAAGTGCCGCGCTTTCGCTTCTTCGGTCGGAGTCCCTGCCGTGTGAGTCGGCAGACTCGGCGCTCATAATATCGTCGGACACTCTCGTTGAGTGTGACGGAGTGCCGCTTGGAAAGCCGAGTGATGAGAGCGAGTCGCGCAGAATGCTGAGAATGCTCTCAGGCAGAGGACATAACGTGCATACGGGAGTCGCCGTTCACTATGGGGGCGCGTGTCTTTCGGGCGTCGCCACGACCGAGGTGATTTTTAAGGAGCTTACCGACGCCGAGATAGACGAGTATATAGCGACGGGCGAGCCGTTTGACAAGGCAGGCTCGTACGGAATACAGGGTGAGGCAGGTAAATTCGTAAGGGAAATAAGGGGCGACCTTGATACCGTGATAGGGCTCTCGCTTGCCCTGACGAGGCGGCTTATCTCACAAATCACAGGCGGTAGAAAAGAATGAAAATATCAGAAAAGCGTGAGCTTTTAGTGAAGATAAGGGAGCGCCTTAGGGATAGCTATCCCGAGGCACGGTGCGCGCTTAACTACGAGGGTGACGCGTGGCGTCTTTTGATAATGACAAGACTGTCCGCACAATGCACCGACGCGCGAGTTAACGAAATTTGCAAAGATTTGTTTGCAAAATACCCCTCGTGTGAGTCGCTCGCAAATGCGGACGTGGAGGAGGTAGCGAGGATTATAAGACCTATCGGCCTTTTCAGAATGAAGGCTATGAATATCGTCGACGCCTCGCGTGAATTGATTTTAAGATTTGGCGGCAGAGTTCCCGATTCTATGAGTGAGCTTTTGTCGCTGCCGGGAGTTGGAAGAAAGACGGCAAACCTTATTCTCGGTGATATATACGGAAAGCCTGCTGTCGTATGCGATACGCACTTTATGACGGTTTTCGCAAGGCTTGGAATGTATCCCGAGGGGCTGAGAGATGCCGATAAAATAGAGAAAATAATGAGGGAGCTTGACGGCTTTGCCGACGGCTGTGAGCTTTGTCACAGAGTAGTGACCTTCGGACGCGAGTGCTGCACCGCAAGGTCGCCCTCGTGTGAGGTATGTCCGCTTTCGGATATATGTCAGCACTACCTTAAGAAAGGAAGGGCGGCAAATGAGCAGGCTTGATGAATCGAGTGCGGCAAACGGCTGCATCGCCGCAAGACCGCGGCTGACTCTGCCGCTTATCGTCGAGGGAAGATACGATAAGAGTGCGATTGCGGGAATGGTCGACGGCGTGATTATTACCACCGACGGCTTCGGCGTGTTTAATTCCGAAGAAAAGCGTGCCCTGATTAAAAGGCTATCGTCGGGGGGGATTTTGCTTCTTACCGATTCTGACGGCGGCGGCAGGCAGATTCGCTCGTTCGTATCGGGCTTCGTGCCGAGGGATAAGCTCATACATCTCTACGTACCCGAAATCGAGGGCAAGGAAAGGCGCAAGCGGCGGCGCTCGCGTGCGGGGCTTCTCGGAGTTGAGGGTGTCGGCGGCGAGGTGCTGCGGCGCGTGCTCTCACCCTATCTCGTCACGGGTGAGGAAAGCGGTGCGCGGTCGGTCGGCGGTATCACGCCTGCCGATACGTATGCGCTTGGACTTAGCGGCGGTGAGGGCTCGCAGGCGGCGCGCGACGCGCTTTCAGAGAGGCTCGGCTTGCCCCGCGGTATGAGCGCAAAGGCACAGCTTTCGGCGCTGAATACGCTCTTGTCGAGGGAAGAATTTTTGTCGCTTGCAAATAAGTAGCGTGCGTTTTCACGCTACGTGTGAAAAAATTGTCAAATTACCATTATATTTAATAAAAATCTACTTTACTTTTTTTAAAATATATGGTACAATGTTATAGGTATGGCTGTACGCCTGCCATTTAGACAAGGATTATTAATTTTATTAAAATACGGAGGATTAACCATGGTAGAAAGAAAGAAAATTTCTATGGATGGTAACACCGCTGCGGCGCACGTATCCTATGCGTTCACCGAGGTTGCCGGCATCTACCCCATCACGCCCTCCAGCCCTATGGCTGAGGTGACCGACACTTGGAGCGCGTCAAACAAGAACATTTTTGGCGAGCCCGCAAAGAACATCTTTGGCGAGAACGTCAAGGTTGTTGAGATGCAGTCCGAGGCAGGCGCGGCAGGAGCAGTTCACGGCTCGCTCGCGGCAGGTGCGCTTACCACCACCTACACCGCATCGCAGGGACTTCTTCTTATGATTCCCAATATGTACAAGATTGCAGGTGAGCTTCTTCCCTGCGTAATCCACGTTTCCGCAAGATGCGTTGCATCTCACGCGCTTAACATCTTCGGCGACCACTCCGACGTATACGCTTGTCGTCAGACAGGCTTTGCTATGCTCGCTGAAACCAACCCTCAGGAAATTATGGACCTCGGCGCAGTAGCTCACCTTGCTACTATCAAGTCGAGAGTGCCCTTCCTTAACTTCTTCGACGGTTTCCGTACCTCTCACGAGATTCAGAAGGTTGCCGCTTGGGATTACAAGGACCTTGCAGAGATGGTTGATATGGACGCAGTTGCCGCATTCCGTA
>CAZDON010000098.1:0-7042 GCA_964507065.1 uncultured Ruminococcus sp.
GCTTCGAGATTGAAAGGCGTCTTAAGGAGGTGTGCGATATACCCGTATTCCACGACGACCAGCACGGCACGGCTATCGTGCTCGGTGCGGCGCTTATCAACGCGCTAAAGGTCGTGAGCAAGTCAATTGACGAGGTGAGGGTGGTTATGAACGGTGCTGGCGCGGCAGGCACCGCAATTGCAAGACATCTTCTCACCCTCGGCGTTCGTCATATCGTAATGGCAGATAAATTCGGTATAATATGCGAGGGGGACGAGACACTCTCGCCTGCACACAGGGAGCTTGCCGCTATTACCAACCGTGAGAAAATAAAGGGCACGCTCCAAGACGCGCTCGTCGGGGCTGACGTGTTTATCGGTGTCAGCGCACCCGGTGTCGTGACCCGTGAGATGGTTGGGTCTATGAACGGCGGCGCGATAGTGTTCCCGATGGCAAATCCCACGCCTGAGATTATGCCAGGCGTAGCTCTTGCAGCTGGTGCACAGGTAGTCGGCACGGGAAGGTCGGATTTCCCGAATCAGATAAATAACGTCCTTGCGTTCCCAGGCATCTTCCGCGGCGCGCTCGACTGCTTAGCTCAGGATATAAACGAAGAAATGAAGCGCGCCGCAACCCTGGCGCTTGCAGAGTATATAGACGACAGCGAGCTTTCACCGACTAACATAATCCCCTCGGCGCTTGATAAAAACGTCGCAAGCGCCGTTGCCGAGGCGGTAGCAAGAGCAGCACGCGAGTCTGGCGTTGCAAGGAGCTGAAAAAGCGCCTTTTGCAAACAACCGTTTACATATAACACCTAAAAATTTTAGAAAGGTAGAGCCTATGAGAATAATACATACCTCGGATTTGCATATAGGCAAGCGGGTAAACGAGTTCTCTATGATAGAGGAGCAGGCGCATATTTTGGGGGAGCTTCTTCTCACCGTTATCTTAGAGCGTCCCGACGCGCTTATTATTGCGGGCGACGTCTACGATAAGCCCGTGCCGAGTGTCGAGGCGGTGACGCTGTTTGACGGATTTTTAGCAAGGCTCTCCGAGCTCTCGGTTCCTACCTTTATTATAAGCGGAAATCACGACTCGCCTGAGCGCCTTTCGTTTGCGTCGAGGCTTATTTCGAGGAGCGGAATAAATATCCACGGTGTCTACTCCGGCAGAGTCGAAAAGCATACCGTTTCGGACGGGGACGCAATGGTAAATATCTACACGCTTCCATTCGTGAAGCCCGCGCACGTCAGACGCTACTACCCTGACTCGAAAATCGAGAGCTACACCGACGCAGTCAGGTGCGCACTCAGTGACCTTACGCTTGATAAGAATGAGTGCAATATTCTCGTCACCCACCAGTTCGTTACGGGTGCTGACCGTACGGACAGCGAGGAGCTATCCGTCGGCGGTACGGATAACGTTGACTGTGAGGTGTTTTCCGATTTTGACTACGTAGCGCTCGGTCATCTTCACCGCACGCAGAGTGCGGGGGGTGCTAATATCAGGTACAGCGGCTCGCCTCTGAAATATTCCTTTTCCGAGGCGAGGGATAAAAAATCGCTCACGGTTATTGATATGGACGATGAGGGCAATATCGTTGTCAGTGAGCGCGAGCTCGTGCCCCGTACCGATATGAAGGAAATCCGCGGCACCTATAACGAAATAATTTCGCGCGACTTCTACGAGGGCGCGGACTTCCGTGACGCGTATCTTCATATCACCCTTACCGACGAGGACGATATACCCGATGCCGCGAGCAAGCTTCGGGTCGTGTATAAAAATCTTATGTCGCTTTCCTACGACAACACGCGCACAAGACACAGTGCACAAATCGGCTGTGCCGAGGGGGCAGAGGAAAAGAGTCCCGCAGCTCTTTTCGGTGAGCTTTTCGCCCTGCAAAACGGCAGAGAAATGAACGAGGACGAGCTTTCGGTGCTTACCGATTTTATAGAGGGGGTGTGGGATAACTGATGCGACCCTTAAAGCTTTCTATGAGTGCCTTCGGGCCGTACACGGCGCCCACCGTGCTTGACCTTGACTTGCTCGGCACGGGCGGAATTTATCTTATCACGGGTGACACGGGCTCAGGCAAGACTACGATATTCGACGCCATTTGCTACGCGCTTTTCGGTAAGGCGAGCGGGGACGTGCGCGACGGTGCGGCACTTCGCTCAAGAAACGCGCCGCCTGAGGTTAAAACCGAGGTCGGGCTTGAATTCGTCTATAAGGACAAGCGGTACGGAGTAAAGAGAAGCCCCGAATATATGAGAAAAAAGACCAGAGGCGAGGGGCTGACTAAGGAAAGCGCCTATGCCGAGCTTATACTTCCCGACGGAAAGGTCGTCACGGGGCAGGGTGAGGTGACGGCTAAGGTCACCGAAATCCTCGGTGTTGACAAGGGGCAGTTTTCGCAAATCGCTATGATAGCACAGGGTGATTTCCAAAGACTCCTTATTGCTAAAACAGAGGACAGACGAAAAATTTTCGGTAAAATATTTGACACGGGGCGCTATGAGGTGCTTGGAAACAGGCTGAGAGACGAGGCAAACAGGCTTCTTCACGAGTGTCAGAGCATTGAGGCGCTTGGGCTTCATACGCTCTGTGGCGTGCGTATCGCGGGGGAAATGACAGACGAGCTTTCGGCGCTCACGGAGGGCAGACTCACGCCGGGCGAGTCGATAGCGGTTATAGAGGAGCTGATTTCACTTGACCGAAGGAGTGAGGGTGAGTGCGAGGCGGCGGTAGCCGAGCTTGAAAAGAAGAGAAGCACCCTCGCAGGAAAAATAAATACGCACGAGAGCCTTCTTGCGCTAAAGGAAAGCGTCACGCTTGCAAGGGCGGAGCTTTCGCGCCTTACGAGTGAGAGCGAGAGCTTTAACGCGGCGTATCAGGCGGCACTTGCAAGGGGTGAGGGGCTTGCGGCGCTTTCAGAGAGCATAGCAAGACTTACTGCAACGCTGCCCGACTACGAGGCGGCAGAGGACGCGCACACGGTTCTTGCAGAAATGCTGCGCGAGCAGGGGGAGCTTTCGGCTGCGACCGAGCAAGCCGTGGCGGAGCGCACGGAGCTTGACAAAAAAATCGCCGCTGACGAGGCGCGTCTTTCGGCTTTATCAGCCGCCGCCGAGCGTATAGGCGAGGTGCGCCTCAGACTGACGGAGCTTGAGGGCGTGCTTTCTGGATACGGTAAGGCACTGGCGGAGCTTGATTCGATGCAGGACTGTGATGCTCAGGTATTTATTCTTACCGAGCAGTACGAAAGGGACAGAGAGCGGCTTCGCAGACTTACCGACGCGTATTCTGAAATGAATATAGCCTACCTTGACGCTCAGGCGGGTATTCTTGCAAAAACGCTCGCGGACGGCGAGCCCTGCCCCGTATGCGGCTCAACCGAGCATCCCGCGCCTGCCCGAATGCCGACCGACGCGCCCGATAAGGCGGCGCTTGATTTGGCACAGAGTGAGGTTGCACAGGCAACCGAGTGCGCAAGAGCATCGAGTGAGATGCTTGGCGCTAAAAGAGGTGCGCTTGCGGGAATACAAAAGAGCCTTGAGGCGTGCGTCGCGGAGCTTCCCTCGTGCTGTGCTTTGGACTTAGCGGTGGCAAGCGGTGACGGCACGCTTCGCGCGGCACTCACCGACGGAAAAGAAAAAACACAGGCGCTTTGCCGTGAAGCTAAAGAGGAGCTTCTTTCGCTTGAGGCAGAGGCATCACAGCGCACGGCACTTGAGGAGTCTATACCGAGTGCTAAGGCGCGTGCCGCCAAGCTTTCCTCTCTTGAAAGAGAAAGAAGAGATAGCCTTTCGGCACTTAACGCGCGAATAGATGAAACGAAGAAAAAGGCGGCAGAGCTTCAAGGCAAGCTTGAATATAAATCAAGAAATGATGCTCAAAAGGTAATCAATGATTTACAAAGCGAGCACATTCTCGTATCTGATGCGGTCAAATCCGCAAAGGACGCTCTTGACAAATGCACGGGTGAAATCGCAAGACAAAAGGGTATTATTGACGGCGGTGCGCAGGCGCTATCCGGACTTGACGGCACCGATATTGACGCCCTGAGAGAGGAGCTTTCGGCACTTGATAAAAGGCGCGAGGAGCTTCTCGGTGAGATACGGAGCGCACATTCGAGGCTCGAAGCAAATACCGCGATTGTGGCAAGTCTTGGCGACCTGCTTTCACGAGGTGGTGAGTGCGAGAGGCGCTACAAGCTTGTAAGGCTTCTTTCGGATACCGCAAACGGCAGCCTTTCGGGCAAGGAAAAGGTGAGCCTTGAGGCGTACGTTCAGGGTGCGTTTTTCGACAGAATTATAAACCGCGCCAACCTCCGTCTTATGCGTATGACGGCAGGACAGTACGAGCTCGTGCGCCGTGCCGAGGCAGAGAATAATCAGTCGAAGTCGGGACTGGAGCTCGACGTTATTGACCACTACACTGCGTCAAGCCGAAGCGTAAGAACGCTTTCGGGCGGTGAAACCTTTATGGCATCGCTTTCGCTGGCGCTGGGACTTTCCGACGAAATCTCGTCGCGCTCGGGCGGAATACAGCTTGACACTATGTTCGTCGACGAGGGCTTTGGCTCGCTTTCGCCCGACAGCCTTGACGCGGCAATAAGGGTGCTCTGCTCACTTGAGGAGGGCGGCCGCCTCGTCGGAATTATCTCTCACGTCGGCGAGCTTAAGGAAAGAATAGATAAGCAGATAGTAGTCACGAAGAATAAAAGCGGAGAAAGTACGGTAGTGGTGCGCCCTTGAGGCGCGCCAATGAAATCCACCATGTGGATTAAGTCGCTTCGCGATGAAGTCCGTCTTACGACGGATGAAGTCACTTCGTGATGAAGATGCTTGCCTCACGCCAAGCTAGTGAAGTCCCGCTCTCGCAGGGTTATCGTAGGGCGGCGGCTTGCGTGTCGCAAAAGAAATCCGTCCCTTGTCATTCTGAGCGTAGTCGAACTTTTGCGTCAGGACGCAAAAGCGCGAGGGTAACGAGCGGAATCTCGGGACGGATGAAGTCCGCAGCTGCGGATTAAGTCGCTTCGCGATGAAGTCCTGCTAACGCAGGGTATTGTAGGGCGAGGGCTTGCTCCCGCCGCATGGGCACCAAACGCCGGTTATTTCTCACAGTCAGGTGTATTGACAAAAGCGCGATAATACTGTAAAATATTTTAGACGGCACTTACCGAATATTTATTTTGGGGGACTTATGATAAAAAAGAGTGGATTTTGTGAGTTTTGCTACAAGCTCACTCATACTATTGCCGACGAGCTCGGTATCCGCGGAATAACCGCCGACGTCTTTACCGTAGCCTGCCTTCAGCTTTACAGGGACGCAAAAAACGGAATACTGCCCGACGTCGCCCGTGAGCAGTTCAAAGCTGAAATCAACGAGCTGGAGCTTCTTTTCGTAAGAGTAGGCATAACGCCCGACGAGGATATTGAAAGGCTTAAGTCGGGACTTACCGTGGGGGACAAGATTTCGGGCTTCGTTGATATTTTCAACTTTAATAATCTGCCAAAGCGCGCGGCTGAGCTTTCCGAGCTTGGCGAGGGCGAGGAGCTTACGCTTCCTATGCTTATGACCGCCATTTTTGCCAGCCCCACAGGCGCTATAAAGGCGATTCTTACCAAGGTGAAGGACAACCCTGATATCCTTGACGGTGAGATAGACCCCGAAATGCTCCGTCGGTCGACCTCTGCCGAGGAGCGCCGGGAGCGTCATGACAGGTCTGCGCATGCCGCGGCATTGCTTAAAAGGCTGCGTGGGCTCATCGGCGACGATGAGGACCTCGGTGATGATGACGACGATGAGCCGATAGACGACGGTGAGGACGAGCCGACACCTGAGGTCGGGGAGGATAAGCTTACCGCCGCCCTTGCCAAAACGCAAGAGGTCAGAGCCGCGCTGCTTGAAAACGTGTTCGGTCAGGACGGTGCTATCAATACCTTTGCCGCGGGCTATTTCAGGTCGCTTATTATGGCGGGCGCGGAAAAGAAAACCGCAAAGCCTGCCGCGACCTTCCTCTTTGCAGGCCCTCCCGGTGTAGGTAAGACCTATCTTTCCGAAACCTTTGCCGAGGCGCTGGGGCTTCCCTTTAAAAGATTTGATATGTCCGAGTACAGCGACCACCAGCAGAGCGTAAACGAGTTTACGGGAAACGACGGCTCGTATAAGAACGCAAAGCCGGGTAACGTCACGGGCTTCGTAAAGGACAACCCGAAATGCGTGCTTCTCTTCGACGAGATAGAAAAGGCGCACCTCTCGGTAATATATCTTTTCCTGCAGATTCTTGATGCGGGCAGACTCCGCGACAGCTTCCTTGACGATGAGGTAAGCTTTACCGACGCTATAATCATCTTCACAACAAACGCGGGCAGGACGCTTTACGAGGATAACGATTCGACCAACCTTTCCTCGATTCCGAAAAAGACGATTATCAAGGCGCTCGGTGAGGACAAAAATCCTACCACCAAGGAGCCCATTTTCCCTGCCGCGATACTCTCGCGCTTTGCCTCGGGAAACGTGGTAATGTTCAATCACCTTGCGGCGCATCACCTCTACACTATCGCGAAAAAGGAGCTTCAGAAGAACGTAAAGCTCATTGCGTCACAGTCGAAAATAGACGTGGAGATTGACGACAGGGTTGCGACTACCGTTCTTCTTGCAGAGGGCGGCAACGCCGACGCAAGAACCGTGTGCGGCCGTGCAAACGCATTCTTCCACGAGGAGCTTTTCGAGCTTCTCCGTCTTATAAATCAGGCTGACGGCGAGGCAATTTCAAAGCTTCGCAAAATCAATATTTCGCTTGACCTCGCCGTAGCTTCCAAGGGAATAGTTGACCTTATTGTAAACGATAAGACGCCTGAGGTGCTTATCTTTGCTTCGCCTGAAAAGTGCGAGATTTGCAAACGAAGAATTACAAACGCTACCGTTTATACGGCAAATACGGTTGCCAAGGCAAAGGACATTCTTTTCCGTCGCGACATATCGGTTATTCTTTGCGACGTATTTTACAGCCCCAAGAATCTCAAGCACTCCTCGCGCCTTAACGCCGAGGACTTCT
>CAZDON010000099.1:0-6985 GCA_964507065.1 uncultured Ruminococcus sp.
ATGTGCCGCGAAGCTTATTGAGCACGAGGGTGGTGAGAGCCTCGCCCTCAACGTCCTCGGCAACGATAAGAAGCTTCTTGCCCGACTGAACTATCTGCTCAAGAAGAGGAAGAATTTCCTGAATGTTTGAAATCTTTTTATCGGTGATAAGGATAAGGCAATCGTCAAGAGTCGCCTCCATCTTATCGGTATCGGTAGCCATATAGGGCGAGAGGTAGCCGCGGTCAAACTGCATTCCCTCAACGACCTCGCTGTAGGTTTCAGCGCTCTTGGATTCCTCAACGGTGATAACGCCGTCGCTGGTAACCTTATCCATTGCGTCAGCGATAAGATTTCCGATAGCCTCGTCACCTGCGGAAACCGCGCCGACTCTTGCAATATCGTCTCTGCCGTCTACGGTCTTTGCCTGATTCTTAAGCTCAGCGGTAGCAACCTCGCACGCCCTGAAGATACCCTTTCTGAGTACCATAGGGTTAGCACCTGCGGCAACGTTCTTCATACCCTCGTGAATGAGGGCCTGAGCGAGAAGCGTTGCGGTGGTGGTTCCGTCACCTGCGACGTCGTTGGTCTTGGTGGCAACCTCCTTTACGAGCTGAGCTCCCATATTCTCTGCCGCGTCCTCAAGCTCGATTTCCTTTGCGATAGTTACACCGTCGTTGGTGATAAGGGGAGCGCCGAACTTTTTATCAAGCACTACGTTCCTTCCCTTAGGGCCAAGCGTTATCTTAACGGTATCGGCAAGCTTATCTACTCCGCGAAGGAGCGCACCTCTTGCCTCGGTGCCATAAAGTATTTCCTTTGACATAATCTCACTCCAAAATTAATTATTGTTCAAGAACCGCAAGAATATCGGACTGCTTTACGACGGTATACTCCTCACCGTCAAGCTTTACCTCAGTACCGCTGTACTTGCCTACTATTACCTTGTCACCGACGGAAAGAACCATCTTTACCTCGCGTCCGTCAACGATTCCGCCTTCGCCTACCGCGCAGACGAGATATACGTCGGGCTTTTCCTTAGCTGTGCCCGTAAGAAGTATGCCACCCTTCGTGGTTTCAACTGCCTCGAGCTTCTTGATAACTACATTATCAAATAAGGGCTTTAAGTTCATTGTATTTCTCCTTTTTCAAAAATTAGCACTCAAAAGTCGCGAGTGCTAAGCTCACTGGATATATTCTAAACTATACCACAGTAAAAATCAATAGCTTTCGCTACATTTCACAATTTGTTAACATTTAAAATGTTTCGTGCGCGTATGCGAGGGAGCCTGTTTGCTCCGCGTTATTCAAGGCGCTCCTTTAAGCTTTTAAGGATTTTCTTTTCCTCTCTTGACACCTTTACCTGTGTAAGACCCAGAAGCTCTGCGGTGCGTGACTGTGACAAATCACGGAAGTAGCGTAGAATTATTATCCTTCGCCATAGCTGGGGCAGCTGCTCGATAGCGAGTCTTACACTAAGCGTATCGAAGCTTCTTTCCTCCTCGTCCTCGTCAAACACAAGGCTTCCTAGGGTAGCACCGTCCTCATCGTACGCGCACTCGTCAAGCGAGCGTACGGGGATTCCCGAGTGAAGCGCGCTCGCCGCATCCTCAGGGCTGACTCCGACAGCCGCCGCGAGGGCGGCAATGCTCACGTCCATTCCCTGCGCTGCTCTTATCTCGCGCTCACGGGTAAGCCTTGCAAGAAGGCGCTTTTCCTCGCGCGAAACCTTTATAATTCCGTCATCGCGAAGATGTCTTCTTATTTCACCGAGTATCAGCGGAACGGCGTAGGTAGAAAACGCGCACTCACGCGAGGTATCGAAGGTGTTTATTGCCTTGACGAGTCCCATATTACCGATTTCAATAAGCTCCTCAAGGTCGGTGCCGCGCCCCGTGTACCTTGCCGAAAGAGCACACACCAGGGGTTTATTGAGAAGCACGAGCTCCTCGCCTGCCTCTCGGTCACCGCTTCGGTATCTTTCAATGAGGGCGGGGTTTTTATCGTATTTTGAGGTTGTTTTTAAGGATGCGTTCATCTTTACTCCCACATATCAGGGCTTTAAGAATTTCCTCATTAATACGCAGGTTCCCCTACCCACCTTGGATTTAACGGTGAGCCTATCGGTGAAGCTCTCCATAACGAGAAAGCCCATTCCGCATCTCTCTGAGCTGTTTCCCGTAGTATAGGCAGGCTGCATTGCCTCCTCTACGCTCTCTATTCCGCAGCCCCTGTCGGTTATTTCGACGGAAACCTCGCGGTCAGAGTAGGCTCTTAAAGAAACGTATATGTAACCGAGCTCGCCAGGCGGAAGCTCGCGGTAGGCGTGGACTATACAATTCGTTACCGCCTCGCTCACGGCAAGTCTTATATCGCCCAGCTCCTCGACCGTGGGGTCCATTCCTGCCAGAAACGCCGATACGGTACTTCTGCACACGCTCTCATTCTGGCTTATCGCAGGAAGCCTTATCTTCATTTCGTTTATTATTTTCTTCATTTTTAATATCCTTCCTACTCTTACTCAAGTGTTATATTACGAAGTCTGCCTACGCCCGACATTGTGATAAGCCGTCCGACAAGCCCCGTATGACCTCTTACACGAAGCGGTATTCCCACCTCCCGACACAACTCCAGCCTGCCGAGAATAAGTCCTATACCAGAGCTATCCATAAAAGCAACGCCCGAAAAATCAAGGATAAGCTCATCGGGCACGCTCTCCTTCACCTTACAGTCAACGGTGCGTCTGATTTCCTTTGCCGTGTGGTGGTCGATTTCGCAACTAAGGTACGCACATAGCGTATTTCCCTTACGCTCAAGTCTTAAGGTTGACATTGATTTCTTCCTTTTTCTTTTTTGTTAATTCTACCACGCACGCCGTGGCAAAAAGCGTCGAATTATGCCAGCCTTAATTAATTTCAATCGCAAAGAAAGAGTCTTTTCGATATATTTTGCACCGCCGACCGTTTGTATTTTTTATACTCACTTTCGGAAAAGCAACCGAGAGTGCTTCTTCCGTAGCCTATTTTATAGCCTATATCGTGAATAAATGCCTCTGCGCACGCACCGCCGACTATCTCACCCACCGCCTCAAGGACGCGCATATTAATATAAACAAGCTCGTTTTTTGTACGGCGTGAGGTCGTATCCTTAAGGATAAGCTCGCTGCGTCTGCCGTAATCCTTGCATAGCGCCTCGACAAGCTCGGTGAGCGTGCTTTTCTCCGCCCTCTTGGTTTCCATATAAGCACCTCCTTTTTTACTCAGGTATTCTGAAGAGTCCATACCAGCTCCTGCGTCAGGTCGTCTAACGATTCGTTAAGCTCGCGAAGCTCGTCTAGCACCTCGCCCGCGCTCTCGCAAAGCTCTAACATTCCCGCGGCGCGCTGCTTTATAGGCGTGCCGTCGACACAAAGCGCGTACTCGGATATTACGTGCCTTACGTTAAGCATTTTGTTTATATCCTCAAGCTTTCTTGCCACTGTGTCGATATCGTATTTGATTTCAGCAGGACTTCGGTAAAGCCTCGGTCCAAGTCCGCTTTCATAATCGAAGGACGAATATATCGTTATCACCCCCTGTCTTAATTTGATAAAAGTCACGCGACTTGCCAGCTCGTCACCTGTTGCGTGACTATCTTAGCATATTTAAAGTAACTTGTCAAGTGACTTTTTGAAATTTTTCCAATTTTTTCAAAAAACATATTGCATATCAGGTGACTTTGTGTTACACTATACGTGACAAATTATATCACGAGGTGACAAAGCTATGCTTAAAGACAATCTTAAAAGGCTGAGAAAGACCAAAAGAATGACCCTTGAGGAGCTTGCTGACGCCATTGGCACGAGCAAGCAGACGATACATCGCTACGAAAACGGCATTATAAGCAATATTCCCGCTGAAAAGGTGCTTAAGCTTGCCTCGGCGCTTGACGTTTCTCCCGCTGAGCTTATGGGCTGGGACGGCGAGGATTTTTCTTCCTTTAATTACAGTAACGTGCTTCCCTATTCGGTAAAGCGTATCCCCATGCTTGGAAGCATTGCCTGCGGCGCACCGATTTTCGCGGACGAGGAGCACGAGAGCTTCGTTAACGTAGGAGACGGCATTGATGCGGACTTCTGCCTTCGCGCAAGCGGCGACTCTATGATGGGCGCCAGAATATTTGACGGCGATATCGTCTTTATACGCAAGCAGGAGTCGGTCGACAACGGTGAAATTGCAGCGGTTATTATCAACGACGAGGCTACTCTTAAACGCGTATACTACTACCCCACCGAGGAAAAAATAGTTCTCTCGCCTGAAAATCCGAGATACGCACCCCTCGTTTATATCCGTGACGAGCTTGATACTATCAAGATTCTCGGCAAGGCCGTCGCCTTTCAGAGCATAGTGGTTTGATTTTTATCTGAGTATATGTTATTATGCGAGGGGACTTTTTGAAGCCAAAAGTCCCCTCGCGCACCCGAAAAAGCATTATATATTTTCCTTTTTTATAAAGAAAAAGAGACCAAATCGGTAAAATTTAACCCGAAATGGTCTCTTTTTTTATTACTTGCCCAAAATGGCAATTTTAGATTTGTGTAATGCTAAATGGCATCACGCATTACCAAGGCAAAAACTCCGAGCCAAGAAGCTTAAGAAGCGCCTCAGCGAAGTAATAATCACCGTAGATAATAGGAATATGTACGCCAGCCTTCTTGAGGTCACCGTCACAGGGATAGCGGACGGAGCCGTTTCCGATTACGTAGTCAACCTCGTCGTCGAAGTTTCCGTGAGCCTCGACGTTTGCGCGAAGAAGATTAATTGCAGCGTTCATATACATACCGCCCTCATTCTCAGGGAGAAGCTTTGCAAGCTCGATAAGTCCGCACGCGGTAACCATTGCCGCGGTAGAGTCGTAGTAAACGGGCTCTGCGGGTGCGCGGAAGTCGATTCTGGGAAGCCAGTCGTCACAGCAATTTGAAATGAAGTAGTTAGCGGCAAGCTTAGCGCCGTCGAGATATCTCTCTTCCTTAGTATGGATATAGGAAAGAGTAAGACCGTAAACCGCCCACGACTGTCCGCGTGACCAGCTTGAGCCCTCAGCACAACCCTGACCGCCGAAGGTGCGGACAACGGCGCCCGTTTCACCGTCGTGCTCAACGATATGAGCAACCGAGCCGTCGTCGCGAAGGTGGTCGCAAAGCGCGGTATCTGCCTGAGCCATAGCTATCTGTGCAAATCTGTCGTCCTTAATCTCTCTTGATGCCCAGTAGAGAAGAGGAAGATTCATAAGGGTATCTATAATGGTGTTGTTTACGTCCTTCTGACCGTTCCACGCGCGGATAAAGCCACCGTCGATATTGAATCTCGACGCGAGCATAGATGCGGCGAAGAGGTTACGGAGTCTTGAGTTCTTGTCACCCGTAATGCGATAAAGAGCACCTGAGAGAATGTGCCACTGGAAGCCTACGTCGTGATGAAGCTTATCGTAAACCTCGCGAAGAGCCTTATCGTTTCTCTTCTCAATATTCTTTGCGCAGGCAAGGTACTCAGGAGCCTTGGTGTACTCGTACATAAGCGCGTTAAGACCGCCCCAGAAGCCGTTCGTCCATCCGTGAAGAACTATCTCGGATCTGTCAACGTATCTTCCGTTCTCGTCAACTCCGTCTGCAACGACGTCGTAGCAGCGGACGGCTACCTTACGAAGCTTTTTATCAAGCTTGGCAAAGGTTTCTTCAACCCAAGCCTTATTTTCAGCTAAAATCTGTGATGCATTTTTCATAAAATATCACCTTTCTTGCAAACCGTAATTTACATTTACCAGGGGAAGAACTCTGCGCCGAGAAGCTTAAGCACAGCCTCGGTATAGAAGTAATCACCGTAGATAATTGAGATGTGAACGCCTGCCTTCTTAAGGTCACCGTCGCAAGGATAACGAACCGAGCCGTAGCCGAGCATACAGTCGGAATTCTCGTCCCAGTTCATAAACTTCTCGCCCATAGCGCGAAGCATATTTATCGCCGCGTCGAGGTAATACTTGCCCTCTGTTTCGGGAAGAAGCTTTGCAAGCTCGATAAGTCCGCACGCCGCGATAGCGCCTGCCGTAGAATCGTAGTAAACGGGCTCAGCAGGAGCACGGAAGTCGATTCTGGGAAGCCAGTCGTCAGAGCAATTTGCTATGAAGTAGTTTGCAACGCGCTTTGCCGCGTCAAGATATCTCTTCTCGCCTGTGTGAATGTAGGAAATAGCAAAGCCGTAGAGTCCCCACGCCTGACCGCGCGACCAGCTTGAGCCAACGCCTATTCCCTGTCCGCCGTGAGTTCTGACAAGCTCAGCGGTTTCTCTGTTATGCTCACAGATATGAGCAACGGAGCCGTCCTCGCGGAGGTGGTCCATAAGAGCCATATCAGCGTGCGCCATAGCAACGCGCTTAAATCTTATATCACCGATTTCGTCGCTTGCCCAATAAAGAAGCGGAAGATTCATAAGACAGTCGATAATCGACCAATCTGCCTGCCAGTTCCACGCGCGGATAAAGCCGCCGTTAAGAACGTAGCGCGAGGAAAGCACGGTCGCAGCGTAGAAGTTTCTCGCCCTTGACGCTCTGTCGCCCGTAAGCTTGTAGGACGCACCTGAAAGAAGATGCCACTGGAAGCCGAGATCGTGGTCAAGCTTATCGTAGTTTGCAAGCGCAACGTCCATAAGCTCCTCTGAGCGTCTGCCCGTCTTGAGGTACTCCTCGTTCTTCGTATATGCGTAGAGCATATAGTTGAGTCCGCCCCAGAAGCCGTTGCACCACCAGTTTCTGTTAAACCAGGGCTTGCCCTCCTCAAATCTGTCCATATGTACGCCGTTTTCATCAACGCCGTCGGGAATCTTGTTTCTTGAACGGATTGTCATCTTAGACATTTTCGCGTCTATCTTCTTGAACATTTCCTCTGCCCAAGCGCGATTTTCAGCTGAGAGATTAAGAGAATTACTCATATTCTTTTTGCCTTTCAATATGTTAATGTTATCGGGCAGGGGGC
>CAZDON010000100.1:0-6973 GCA_964507065.1 uncultured Ruminococcus sp.
GACGCTTTGCGTCGGGATCTATCCCTCTTCAGATGACAGACGGATGAAGTCTGCCTTAGGGCAGATGAAGTCCACCTATGGTGGATGAAGTCCGCAGATGCGGATGTATTGTAGAGCAGAGCTCTACAACAGCGGAGCGAAGATTCTTACGAGATATCTCACGACTCGCTCGTGAAGCTTAAGACGCGCCTCGTCCTTATCTATCTCGCGCGACTGACGGAGCGTGGTCATAAAGCCGCGTCTTATACTCTTAAGCTCGCCCGACGCATATATCCAGAGCGCGTTCTCGTAGTGGTGCACGAGGCTTCTGTAATCAAGATTTATAGTACCTATTATTGAGCAGATGCCGTCGGCTAAAATCATCTTTTCGTGAATGAAGCCGGGCGAATATTCAAATATTCTGACACCCGACGAGATTAGCGTCCTGTACGAGCCCTTAGTCATAAGCTTGACGAGTCTTTTATCGGGCACGCCCGGGGTAATAATTCTTACGTCAACTCCGCGAAGCGCCGCTGAGCGAAGTGCCTCGGTAAGGTCGTAATCTATAACGAGATAGGGGGTCGTGATATAAAGATATTCCCGCGCCCTGTTTATCACGTCGGTGATAATACATTTACCGACCGAGCGCTCGTAGACGGGATACGGGCCTGAGCCAAAGGGGATATAAAAGCCGCCGTCGCCCTCAGTCCGCTTTGCAGAGGGGCGCTCGGTAAGATACGCAGCGTAGTCGCTGATAGAGCCCTGGGTAAAATCAAAGAGCTGAAGAAACTGTCTTACAAAGCCAAGCGCCGCCTCACCCGAAATCCTGACGCCGCCGTCCTTCCAGTGACCGAAGCGCTCCAGCTTGCCTATATACTCGTCAGCGATATTGACACCGCCCGTAAAGGCAACCTCACCGTCAACGACGAGGATTTTTCTGTGGTCGCGGTTGTTATGCACCGAGGTGACTCTGGGAGTGACTCTGGCAAAGCGGTAGCACTCAATTCCGAGTGAACGAAGCTCCTTATCAAACGATGCGCCGACGGTGCTCATGCTGCCTATATCGTCGTAGAGCATTTTAATCTCAACCCCCGCGCGCTGACGCTCGGCAAGAATATCGAAAATTTCACTCCACATCTCGCCCTCGGCAACTATGAAGTATTCAAGGAAAATATATTTTTGAGCCGCCCTCATCGCGTCCTTCATATCAAGGAACATTTCCTCGCCCGACTGGTAGTATTTAAGCGACGAGCCGCGGTAAATGCGCGAGAGCTTGTCAAGACGCAGCAGCGAAAGAGCCTGTCCCGAATAGCCCTTGCTTATTTTTGAAAGCTCGTCAAGCGAGCCAAGCGACGAGGGGTCACCGCCGCCGTCACCGTCCTCAAAATGAGCTATGGTATCGGTGATTCCGCCCAGCCTCTTAGCTTCTCTGTACGAGGTGCGCCTCGAATAAAAGATAAGATAAAGGAATGCGCCGAACAGAGGAAAAAGCATAACTATAATAAGCCAGGTCACCTTGAATTCGGGGTTCGTTTCGCGGTTCACAAGGCTGAGAATTATGAAAACGTCAATAACAAAGCTCGCCACGGCGAAGTACACGTACGACGCGGCGGAATATACGACGAGCAACGCTACTACCACAAAATACAGCAGTATGACGAGTGCAGAAATCGCATATCGCGAAAACAAAACTCTGCACAGCTTTCTCATTTAAACACCTCTTTTGTAAGCTTTACTTTGCCAAATGGCGAATTTTACCAAGTCAATGCTCAAATTGAAACAATCGTTATTATACTATTTCAACCTTAAGAAGATTAGTAGTTCCCGAAAGGTTGAGCGGAACGCCCGCGGTTATAACCGCCCTATCTCCGGGCGAGGCAAGTCCTATAACCTTCGCACAGTCTATCGCGTGACGGAAGAGCGTATCGGTATCGCTCTGACACAGCGAAAGCACGGGAAGCACTCCCCACGAGAGCGCGAGCTGGTGGAAGGTCTTTTTTTCGGGAGTCGCGGCAATTATCGGCTGCTCGGGGCGGAACTTCGATACGCGCCTTGCGGTGTGTCCCGATTTCGTTACCGCGATAATGAGGTCGGCGTTAAGGTCACGCGCGGTGGTAACCGCCGCGTCACAGAGGGCGTTTGTAATATCCCTCGACTCGTTCTCGTAGCTTCTTCCCGCATACGCTCCTATATCGCTCGCGTCTGCCTCTGCCTGCTCGGCAATCTTAGCCATAACGCGTATAGCAAGGTCGGGGTGGTCGCCGGCGGCGGTTTCACCCGAAAGCATAACCGCGCTCGTGCCGTCGAACACGGCGTTGGCGACGTCGGTAATCTCGGCTCTGGTAGGAGTTTCGCTATGCACCATAGACTCAAGCATCTGAGTCGCGGTGATAACCATTTTGCCCGCCGAGTAGCATTTTCTTATAAATCTCTTCTGTATACCGGGGAGCTTTTCAAACTCTATCTCAACGCCCATATCGCCTCTTGCAACCATTATTCCGTCGCAATGGCGAAGAATTTCCTCGAAGTTTCTCACGCCCTCCATATTCTCAATCTTTGCAATAATCTTAATTCCGTGGCCGCCGTGATAATCGAGGAAGCGGCGAAGCTCGATAACGTTCTCGCGGCAGGTAACGAAGGATGCCGCAACGAAGTCAACGTCCATTTCGATGCCGAAGAGCAGGTCGCGCTCGTCAGCCTCGCTGATATATGGCATATCAATCTTGGTGTTGGGAATATTTATGCTCTTTCTGTCAGAAACGGTGCCGCCCACCTCAACCTTGGTGATTATATCGGTGTCGGTGGTTTCCTTGACGGTGAGCCTTACCTTTCCGTCGTCGATAAGTATGCGAGTGCCCTCCTTAAGCTGAGATACCAGCGAAGCGTAGGATATGCTCGCCTCAGAGGTGTTGCCCATAACGGGTCTTGAGGTAAGCGTGAATTTACCGCCGCGGCTGAGCCTTGCCTTGCCGCCCTCAAAAAGTCCGAGTCTTATTTCAGGGCCCTTGGTATCGAGAAGCACCGCCGCGGGAAGCTTGAGCTTATCTCTCACCCTGCGGAATTTCTCCATCATTTCCTTGTGATAATCGTGAGTGCCGTGTGAGAAATTAAACCTCGCGACGTTCATTCCCGCGCGAAGCATTGCTTCTATCATTTCCTCGCTCTGTGTGCTTGGGCCGAGGGTTGCCACTATTTTGGTTCTTCGCATTTTTCCTGTCCTTTTTCCGTTAAGTCTCATTTACCGCTATCCGTTTATTATTGATGGCCGCGGTCAGTTTTATTCCTTTTTACGTGTCACGCGCGAGAATATTACTCGTCGTGCTCCTCAAATCTTCCTATTCCCACGAGGTCGTCGACGGGAAGCGAGAAGATTACGGCACCGCCCTCGGTCTTAAGACCTGCAGCATCACGCACCGCCTCCATAATTTTCGTCCTGTACTCAAACGAGGTGAGGAAGAATACGGTATCGGTTTCGGCAGAGAAGCTCGTTCCGAGCTTCTGCTCAAATGTCTCGTTGCCAACGCTTCTCGTATGGAATACGGTAGCACCCGTAGCGCCCGCGGAGCGAGCAGCCTCGATAGCAATTTCGGTATATTTCTGGTCTACAACTGCAACAACAAGCTCGTGCATAGTGCTTTTCTCCTTCTTAGATACTCTTCTTTTTTTCGCGCCCTCGCTGTCGGCACGCTCAGGCGACTGGAGCACGACTCCCGCAATAACGTCGGAAATCGAGCTCAGCGGCATCGTAAACGCAATACCGCGTCCCAACAGGTAAAGCCTCAGCGCGTGAGCCACACTGAGTAGCGTCTGATGCTCCTTATAATCGGGTATAAGTGAAAATACGGTCTTTTTCTCTACCTCGTTAATTCCGAAGTAGCTCAGGTAATTCGACGACGCCGTACCGAGAGCCATACCCGAAAAATTCAGCGAAATACATTCCACACCAACCGCCTCGGCAAAAGCCTCGGCATCAGCGCTGTTGATTATTCCAACGAGCAGCTTAACCCTTTTCTGCTTCTCTCTTCTCGCCACCTTCGCCGTATCTCCTTTCTCTTGAATATTCATACTCCAAAAAGCCCTCGCTTACCGAAATGAAGCGCTTTGCATTTTTGCTTGAGTTAATTCTGTATACGAGTCCGCATACCTCTATTGCAATTATAGGTGCCATCGCAACGAATGCGACACAGCCAAACGCGTCCTTCATAACGTCACCGCCAAGGGCAAGACACGCACCCGAGGCAAGAGGAAGCACGAAGGCGCTCATCATTATACCGCTGGCAACTCCACCCGAATCAAACGCAATACCGACGAAGAGCTTCGGCACGAAGAAGGTAAGACCCAGCGCGATAATATAGCCCGGTATGAGAATATACATAATCGGTATCCCCGTCATAACGCGGACAGCCGACAAGCCGAGCGCCGCCGACACACCGAGTGAAAGACCGAGTCCAGTGGTCTTTCCCGAAACCGCACCCGCGGTCATTTTTTCAACCTGCTTGTTGAGCACGTACACCGCAGGCTCTGCCTTTACGATAAAGAAGCCGAGAAGCATCGCCACGGGGATAAGAAGCGCGCCCGAATAAAGGGTTGCGAGCTGCTTGCCGATTTCCGAGCCCATAGGCAAAAAGCCTACGTCCGCGCCCGTGATAAAGAGCGCAAGCCCCACGACGACGTAAGCAAAGCCGACGCCAAGACGGATAAGCTGCTTTTTCGAGAAGGGGTGTGCTATGAGCTGGAATATAACCGTAAAGACGAGCATTGGCGCAATAGCAAGAAGCACGTCGGGAAGATGATGCGCAAAGCCCTCAAGATACGCAAGCGCTCCGCCCTGCGTGGTAGTGGGGAGCACCGTTTCGGTGCCTGCAACGCTTCCGCCCTCTACCTTGATTATAATGCCGAGCACGAGCGTCGCTATAATAGGTCCTACCGACGCAAGCGCCGTAAGACCGAAGGAGTCGCCGCTGCCCTTTCCTCGGCGAACGGTGCTTACACCCGCGCCGAACGACATAATGAAGGGAACGGTCATAGGTCCCGTCGTTACTCCACCCGAATCAAACGCCATAGGTCGGAAGCTTTCGGGCAGGAAAAACGAAAGAATAAATGCCGTTATATAAAATATAATTAGCAAAACGTTGAGGTCAACGCCAAATACGATTCGCAAGGCACCGAAGATAAGGAAGATACCGACGCCTATTGAAACCGTAAGAATAAGCACCATATTCTCAATATCCGGCACCTGAGCCGCGAGTATCTGAAGGTCAGGCTCGGATATCGTGATTATAACGCCTATTACGAAGCTGATAAACGCGATAAGCCATACCTTTCCCGTCGACGCCATTGACGAGCCTATCTTCGTACCAAGCGGCTGCATTGACATCTCCGCGCCCATAGTAAACAGGCTCATTCCGATAACGAGAAGTGCCGTGCCTATTATGAACATAAGCATCGTACCGACGCTAATCGGTATCAGCGTCATCGACAAAAGAAACACGATAAGCGCTATAGGCAAAACCGAGCTTAGCGACTCGTGAAGCTTATCCTTCATCAAATTCATTTTAACCCCTCCAAATAATACTCCCGAAATGGTGTAAAAACAGACCGCGAGAGGCACGCGGCGCATCACGGAAGCTATGCCGCGCCCAAAATCAAGCCCACTTTCCACCGATTATATTCTACCACACAACCATATTAATTTCAAGGGGTAAAAATAATATATTATTTTAATTTTTAATTTTTTTGAGGCATGAGGTTAAAAATCACAGTCAGCCTCAGCGAGATTAATCGTTACCTTGCCAAGCCGTTTTGCATATCGCAACGCCTCGTACGTACCCCCGTGCTCCTCGTTAACGTAGCAAATAACGAGCGACGCCTGCTCCACCATCCATCTGTTTCGCCGTACAATTGCGCCCTTGGGGTGAACCCCACAGACACATTCGGGTATTATTACGCTATCGTAATATTTTTCATAAAATTCAATATCCCTCTGACTGTATGGCAATACGCATATAAGCTCACCGCACTCATTTCCCATAGCTCTCATCACACGCTTTACTACTGACGCGGAAAAAATATCAAATTCACCGTTTCTTCCGACGTATATCTCCACAAAAGTTTTGCTTCTTATCAGCTCCTTTAGTAACGAGGACAAACGCCACTCCACAGCTCTGTGCCCGTCAAAATCACGGTGCCCGAAAAGAGCAACCCTGAAAGTATCATCCTTCCACATATATGACACCCGCCTTTTTACGCTTTTCAATTGTAGCTGCTGCTTAGGATAGTCCAGCCACGTAAATATATTAGCATAAATTTCCAGAAATAACAACTGTTAGTTATTCTTTAATCCTTTTATATACTGTATTGCCAAGACAAAACAATCTATACTATTAGTTAAGCAGGCTAACTAATATTTGAGAGGTTTGTTATGAATAGTTCGTCAATTGGAAAGCGCATACGCAAGGCGCGCAAGCAAAAGGGCTGGAAGCAGGAGCTTTTTGCCGAGAAAATAGGACTCAGCGTCACTTATACGGGTATGATAGAGCGCGGTGAAAAGGTACCGAAGCTTGAAACCTTTATCACTATCGCAAACGTACTCGGAGTATCCGCTGACGAGCTTCTTGCAGACGTGCTTGATACGGGATACAACGTAAAATCATCTCATATGACCGACGAGATTGAGAGCCTTACTCCCACCGAGCGGGAGCGTATATATT
Organism: uncultured Ruminococcus sp.; assembly: GCA_964507065.1. Taxonomy (GTDB): domain Bacteria; phylum Bacillota; class Clostridia; order Oscillospirales; family CAG-272; genus UBA1740. The sequence continues at coordinate 6,690 of CAZDON010000100.1, forward strand.
CCGTCGTTAATACGATGATAGATTTCGCGAAAAGGAAATAATATAGGTGGGCTATTACTCGGCGTATTAGCCCACTCAACAAAAAAATAAAATAAAGCAAAAAAGGGCTTGACAAAGCAAAATGCGTTTGATATAATATATAAGCACAAATCGAATGCGGTGCCATAGCCAAGTGGTAAGGCAAAGGTCTGCAACACCTCTATCCCCAGTTCAAATCTGGGTGGCACCTCCAAAAATCGACAAGTTTCGACAGAAGCTTGTCGATTTTTACTTCTTCACTCTTA
>CAZDON010000101.1:0-6973 GCA_964507065.1 uncultured Ruminococcus sp.
AAAGCACCTTGACCTTTTCACTTTCCTTAAGCGAGGACATCGTATCGTAAAGCATTGAATCGGAAAGTCCAAGCCCCTGTATAAGCTTCGACGCGTCACTCTCCGCCTCATATCCGTTAAGCTCAGCAAACTCGCCCTCAAGCTCACCTGCGAGGATTCCATCCTCCTCAGTAAAATCCTCCTTCATATAAAGCTCGTCCTTCTGCTTCATTATCTCATAAAGACGCGCGTTACCCATTATAACCGTATCAAGCACGGTATAGCTCTCATATGCGAAGTGATCCTGCTTCAAAACCGACATACGAACCGTCTTAGGTATAGAAACCTCACCGCGCGTAGGCTGAAGCTCACCGCACAAAATGCGAAGAAACGTCGACTTTCCTGCTCCGTTTGCACCTATTATACCGTAACAGTTGCCAGGGGTGAATTTCAAATCCACGTCCTTAAATAATAGCTGTCCTCCAAATTGAAAGGACACGTTACTGACTGTAATCATATCTACTCCTGTATTATCGTATTATAAAGCTCCCTTACATTATCAAATATATAAGTTGGCTTTGTATCTGTATTTTCCGCATCCTCACGCGTTCCCTCGCCGCTGAGAACAAGGACTGTATCAATTCCTGCATTGTACCCCGATGCAATATCGGTATAAACCCTATCACCTATCATAAGACACTCGTCGGGCGTATAGCCATATTTTTCCATACAGAGAAGAAGCATCTCAGGACGCGGCTTACCTATAAAATAGGGGCTCTTTCCAGTGGCTGTTTCAATAATTCTCGCAAACGAGCCGCAATCGGGCACGTAGCCATACGAGGTTGGACATACAAGGTCAGGGTTAGTAGCTATATATACGACGTCCTTAGTTGATATAATTTTGCACGCCCCGTCAAGCTTTTTAAAGGTGAGCTCCTGATCGTTTGACAAAAGAACACCCGAAACTGCGTCTGATACCTCAGTGGTAATCCTCACACCGTATCCGCGCATTGCAGATAAAAAGGATTCGGTTCCGAGGGTGTAGAACAATACGTCGGGAAAATTGTTTTTAATATAAAGCGCCGTTGCCTCACTTGATGTGAGAAAGCTGTCTTTATCGGCAGGTATACCAAGCCGTATGAGCTTTTCAACATACGCCTCGATGCTTTTTGAGGAATTGTTCGTAACAAATAAATATCTTCCGCCCGACTCCCTGATATGCAAAAGAAGATCATGCGTCCCGTCAAACACCTCGTTATCAAGATATATCGTTCCGTCCATATCAAACAGATATAGCTTTTTTTCAGATAATCTCATATATCCTCCCACATTAAAGAAGGGTTTCATTAAAAGAAACCCCTCTTATTTATTCTTTATCAGTCGGGATATCCGTCAGGATTCATTCTCTGCCATCTTGCAGAGTCCTCGCACATCTTCTTGAGGTCGCGCTTTGCCTCCCAACCGAGAATCTTCTTAGCCTTACTGGGATCGGCATAGCATTTTGCAACGTCGCCAGGGCGTCTTTCGGCAATCCTATACTTAACCTCTGAGCCCCAAGCCTCACTGAACGCGCGAACCATCTCAAGCACCGAGTAACCGTTTCCTGTACCGATGTTGAAATAATCAATTCCCGTGGTATCCTTTGTATAATCAAGCGCCTTAAGGTGAGCAAGAGCCAAGTCAACGACATGAATATAATCACGGACACCTGTTCCGTCCGGCGTATCGTAATCGTTGCCAAATACGCTGAGGCACTCAAGCCTGCCTGCTGCAACGCGCGCAATATAAGGAAGAAGGTTGTTGGGAATACCTCTGGGGTCCTCACCCATAGTTCCGCTCTCGTGTGCGCCGATAGGATTAAAATATCTGAGAATGCAAACCGAAAGAGCAGGATTTGCCGCAGCACAATCCGCAAGAATTCTCTCTATCATAAGCTTAGTTTCGCCGTAAGGATTTGTTGTAGAGAGTGGGAAATCCTCAGAAATCGGTACGGTCTTCGGGAATCCGTAAACGGTTGCAGACGAGCTGAAAACAATTCTGTTTACACCGTGACGCTGCATACAGTCAACGAGATTAAAGGTACCGGTGAGGTTGTTGTGATAATACTTGAGAGGAAGCTGGCAGGATTCGCCAACCGCTTTAAGACCTGCAAAATGAATTACAGAATCAATCTCGGGATTATCGCAAAATACCTTATCAAGAAGCTCCTTATCAAGAAGGTCGCACTTTATAAACTTCGGTCTTTTTCCCGTAATAGCCTCAATTCTGTCAAGAACGCATATCTTGCTGTTGTCAAGGTTGTCAACGATAACTACATCAGCGCCGATCGAGAGAAGCTCAACAACAGTATGAGAGCCGATATAACCTGTTCCGCCCGTAACCAAAATAGACATAAATTACTCCTATCTGCTATATTGCATATAAATTTAAAGCAAAAAAGAGCAGACGAGCCACTCTTTTTTGACAAATATTAGTCAGCGTAAACGCTAACCTGCTTCTTACCGCCAGTAATGTGCTCGAACTTAACCTTACCGCTAATAAGCGCAAAAAGAGTATCATCCGTACCCTTACCAACGTTGTTACCCGGATGAATCTTAGTTCCGCGCTGTCTTACGATTATGTTACCGGCAAGCACTGCCTGACCGTCAGCCTTCTTAACGCCAAGACGCTTAGACTCGGAGTCACGGCCGTTTTTAGTAGAACCAACGCCCTTTTTGTGAGCGAAGTATTGTAAGCTAATCTTAAGCATTGTAGTACCTCCTAACATTTTTGGCATTACGCCATAAATTGATGATTATATTTCCCGCTCAATCTCACGAACATCGAGGTATTCGTAATATTCCTCAACGAGATCCATAAGCTGAAAATAATAAGCCTGTATAAGTCCTGCGACAGCATACTGCTTTTTCTCATCGGATTCATACTTTGGAAGAGCACTCTTCACGATAACCGTTGAATCAGCGCTATCCTCACTGAAGCTATACTCAACGTTCGACGCGTAGCAAACCTCGCACGCATTAACGACAAGCATAGTCATCGATGACAAAGCTGCACAGAGTATATCCTGTCCTGCCTCGTCATAACCAGTATGTCCCTTTTCCTCAAAACCGTAGTATACGCCACCAGACTTAAAAAAAGTAACCGTAGTCATTGAACTTAGCCTTCGATCTTCTCAATCTGGATCTTAGTGTAATCCTGACGATGTCCGATCTTCTTCTTCTCGTTCTTCTTTGCCTTGTATCTGATAACGTCGATCTTCTTGGTCTTACCGTTCTTAACGACGTTAGCAACTACAGTAGCACCCTCTACGTAAGGAGTACCTACCGACAAAGTCTCACCGCTTACAGCAAGTACCTTGTCAAAAGTAACCTTCTCGCCCTCTTCAACGCCAAGCTTCTCTACGAAGATAACGTCACCTTCAGCGACCTTGTACTGCTTTCCGCCTGTTACGAAAATTGCAAACATGAAACAGCACCTCACTTTCATATTATTCGCTACGGTTGGCGGCAGTCAATGACCGCACTTTCAGAGCCTAACAATAAGCGTCAAGATATTCTAGCATATAAAGGGAAAAAAGTCAAGCATTTTTTCAATTCTTTTTTAATTTTTTCCTTATTATTAATAAAAGGCGCATACTGCGAGGAAAACACAGCATCCGCCCTTTATATTAAGATTAAACTCTCTCTACGTAAGTGCCGGTTCTGGTATCAATCTTAAGAACGTCACCCTCGTTAATAAAGATCGGAACTCTTACAACAGCACCCGTCTCAAGAGTAGCCTCCTTAGTAACGTTGGTAGCAGTATCGCCCTTTACACCAGGCTCGGTCTCGGTAACCGCAAGCTCAACAAACGTAGGGGGATCTACAGAAAATACGTTGCCCTTCCAAGAGGAAATACGGCAAACGGTGTTTTCCTTTACGAACTTGAAGTTATCGCTGAGCTTCTCTGCATTGAGGGGAACCTGCTCATAGGTTTCCTGATCCATAAAGTAGTAAAGCTCACCGTCGTTATAGATGTACTCGAGATCCTTTCTCTCGATAACGGCATTCTCAAACTTAGCCGTAGGGTTGAACGAGGTCTCACGGATAGCACCCGTAACGACGTCCTTATACTTAGTTCTTACGAATGCAGCACCCTTACCGGGCTTAACGTGCTGAAACTCAACTACCTGATAAACCTTACCCTCCATCTCAAAGGTAAGACCGTTTTTAAAATCACCTGCTGTAACCATTTTTAAATCTCCCTTGGCGTATAATCAAGATTAAGCATTGCGCCCGCCTAAGCGCAGCCTGTGAGCCTAAGCCCTGTTTACTAATGAATATTTTACTATAAAATGAAGTATTTTGCAATAGGTATTTGAAATATTTTTAAAAGATATAGGATTTTTTTAGGAATAATCAAAAAATTTCAATAAGCTCCTTGGTGGAATGAGTGAAATTCATAACCCCGTTTTCCTTAACTGCAACCATATCCTCTATTCGGCAGCCGTATTTTCCGTAAAGATAAATACCCGGCTCAACCGTAACGATTTCACCGACGCGAAGCTTTCTGCCGCCCATCTTCGAGGCAAGTCTTGGTGACTCGTGAATGAAAAGTCCTACACCGTGACCAAGTGAGTGACCAAATGCGCCGCGATACTCCTCACATGAATCAATTATATCCCTTGCAACCTTATCAGCCTCAGCGCAATCTACGCCTGCCTTTATAAAATTTATCGCAGCAAGCTGCGCCTGAAGGACGGTATTATAGAGCTTTTTAATCTCTGCGTCAGCCTTTCCTATCACGACAGTCCTCGTCATATCAGAGCAGTAGCCCTGATAGCTCGCACCGAAATCCATCGTAAGAAATCCTGCTTTCAGCCTTTCGTTTCTCGGTACACCGTGAGGAAGCGACGAGGCATCACCCGATACGGCTATCGTTTCAAAGGCAAGACCGCCCGCACCAAGCCTTCTCATATTGTATTCAAGCTCAGCTGCGACCTCAAGCTCGGTCATATTCGGTGTAAGTCTTTTAAGAAGCATTGAAAACGCCTCGTCAGTTATATCCTGCGCACGCTGCATTATTGCAATCTCAGCATCGTCCTTAAGCTCGCGAAGAAGCTCTATCTCATTTTTGATATTAACAAGAGTAACCTCAGGATAGCTTTCCCTATACGACTGATACACGTCATATGCAACGAATCCACCCTCAAAGCCGAGATTCTTTACCGAATCCTCGCGAAGAATTTTTGTAATTTCTTCCTTTCTCTTATCAGGCATTATAACCTCGTACTCAGGAAACGCACCGTTTATTGCCATCTCGTAATATCTGAAATCGGTTATTATAAATGAACGCGTTTTTGTAATGAGCAAAAGACCGTCGGTAAAGGCAAAGCCTGAAAGATAACGGATATTAAGCTCGTCGAGCACGACAGCCGCATCAATTCCAAGCTTCTCAAAGGATTTTCTGAATTTTTCGGTTCTTGTCATTTTTTAAGCCTCTCTAAAAAGTATTTTTTCATAAGATATGCGTCAGCCGACTGAGTTCCGCTGGACTCACAAATAACCGTAGGCGAAAGACCGCCCTTTATTATTGCCTCCACCAGTGGCTCGTATGCAGGTCCAAAGACCTCATCCTCAAAGGTAAGATGCCGTTTTTCGCCCTTATCGGTCCACTCTATCTTTGAAAAATGGCAGTGAAGATTCTCGGCAACAGACGCACCGAATGCCCTATCAATTTTATCAAACACCCGAAGATAATCGTCAATCGTCTTGAATACGCCGCCGCAGTCCCTTGCGTTAAGATGTCCGAAGTCAATTACGGGAACAAGCTTTGAGTCTATTCTGCAAAGCTCAAGCACCTCGTCAAGCGTACCGAGTTGATTCTGCTTACCCATTGTTTCAAGACCGATTTTAACGCCGTGAGTATCAACCTCGTTAAGAGTCCTGATAATAGTATCGGCTGCAAGGCGCATAGCCTCATCTCTCGAGATTTTAGCGGCAGAGCCTGTATGAACCACGATAGTCTTTGCTCCTAGGAGTGCCGCCGCATCAACGCTCTCTCTTATGTACCCTATGCTTTTAAGACGCGTTTCGGTAACAACTCCTGAAAGTGAAATAAAATACGGTGTATGATAGCTTAGTGAAATGCCGTATTTTTTTGCTTCCTCGCCTATTTTTTTGAGAAGCGTTGCATTGGCAGAAAGACCGTTTCCCGCCTCGTACTCATAAGCATCGAGCCCCGATTCCTTGCAAAATCTCGGTGCGTCAAGAGTAGATTTACCGCCCCATAGCTTAAAGGCGTCACTGTTACCGCCAGGACCGAATAATGGCTTCATATATCACCCTTTGGGGCGTTTTTCCCCCATTTCCTCTCATATTTTTTAAGAATTGGCCTCTCAAGCCAACGCTTGAATCTCGTCAGCGCGTCCGTCTTATCCTTGATAGGATTTACAAGTATTGCTCCGATGCCCACGAATCTTGCCGCAAGGACGTCTGTGAAAATCTGATCCCCCATCATATAGGTGTTCGACTTATCCGTGCCCATATCACGCATAGCGCGCCTGAGATTCTTCCGTAGCGGCTTTTTTGCCTTAAAATACGCAGGGAGGCATAGCTCCTTATTGAAAAGCTCAACCCTCTCACGCCCGTTGTTGGAAACGAAGGCACAGGATATTCCGTTTTCGCGTAATGATTCAAGCCACTGGGTAACCGCGAGCGAGGGACTTTCATTTTCATAAGGCTCAAGCGTATTATCAATATCAAGAAGAAGTCCTCTCACACCAAGTGATTTGAGAAAATCCACGCTTGCCTTATCAAAGGTATCAAACCAAAAATCGGGCATAAGCCTAAATGCCATTTAACAATACCTCATATCTTTTTTACAGTATATATTCTATCAAAATTAGTACTTTGTGTCAAGTAGACGTTTAATTTTCATTTTTTTAAAAAAATTATCAAAAGCCCTTGACAAAAGCCTTTTGATATGGTATTATAATTAGGCTCTTGTGAGTATG
>CAZDON010000102.1:0-6971 GCA_964507065.1 uncultured Ruminococcus sp.
GCATGAGTCCCTTAGGACCGAGAACCTTACCGAGACGACCGATAACACCCATCATATCGGGAGAAGCGATAACAACGTCAAAATCAAACCAGTTTTCTGTTTGGATCTTCTGAACCATATCCTCAGCACCTACGTAGTCAGCGCCTGCTGCACGAGCAGCATCAGCCTTGTCTCCGCGAGCGAAAACGAGTGTTCTTACGGTCTTACCTGTACCGTTGGGAAGAACGATAGCGCCTCTTACCTGCTGGTCAGCGTGACGGGAGTCAACGCCGAGACGGATGTGGATCTCTACAGTTTCGTCGAACTTAGCTTTTGCGGTTTTGCAAACAATATCAAGTGCTTCATCAGCATCATACATCTTGGACTTGTCGAAAAGCTCGACACTAGCCATATACTTTTTACCCATTTTAGCCATTATCAAATATCCTCCAATTACTCTTCAACAGTGATACCCATGCTGCGAGCAGTACCTGCTACCATGCTCATAGCTGCTTCTATGGAAGCTGCGTTGAGGTCGGGCATCTTAGTCTCTGCGATTTTACGAACCTGCTCTTTTGTGAGCTTAGCTACCTTTGTCTTGTTGGGGGTAGCGGATGCTGTCTCAATACCGCAAGCCTTCTTGATAAGAACGGCGGCGGGAGGAGTCTTTGTAATAAAAGTGAAGGAACGGTCTGCGTAAACCGTGATGATTACGGGGATGATAAGACCGATATCATTCTTGGTTCTGTCGTTGAATTCCTTTGTGAATACAGGAATAGCAAGTCCGTAAGTACCGAGGGCGGGGCCGACGGGGGGAGCGGGAGTTGCCTTACCTGCGGGAAGCTGAAGCTTTACGTATCCAATAATTTTCTTTGCCATAGTAATTAAACCTCCTATTGTGGTATTTAATCGGGATAATTAAAATAAAAATTTTATCCCTCCCACGAACTTTACAAACGACGGATCAATCGTCTGCAAGCTTTACGTCCTTCGTGTCAACCGTTACAGGGAAGTCACGACGACCGGTAGAAACAAGTATTTCGAGCGTCTGCTGATCCTCGCTGATAGACTGAAGCACACCAGTGTAATTCTCAAACGTACCGGAAACGACTGTAAGTCTGTCTCCGATATTGAAGGGGAATACATCCTCCTGTGTGTCCTCAACGCGGAACATCTTAACCTCTTCATCAGAAAGAGGCTCAGGCTCAGAGCCGGGACCGACGAAGCCGGTAACACCCGATATTGCGCGGATTACGTGCCAGCTTTCATCTGTCATAGTCATAAAGACGAATACATAGCCAGGGAAGATCTTGGTTTCAACAACCTTGATTTCACCGTTATCCTTCGTTTCCTCATGAACCTCGACAGGAACCTTAATCTCGTAAATCAGATGCTGCATTGCACGCTTTTCAACGTTTTTCTCAATGCTCATCTTTACCTTGTTTTCATAACCCGTCCAGGTATGGACGACGTACCATCTGGGACCTACGTTTTTTTCGTTAATATTGCTCATTTCGTCACCCTTAAGTTTCTTAGCCAATAAGGCCAGCAACGTAGTTGATGAGTGATGAGCAAGCAGTATCAATACACAAAATAAGAATGCCTATGATAACGACAGAAGCAATTACGAGCTTTGAGCTCTTGCTTACCTCGGACTTTTTGGTCCAGGTAACCTTCTTCATTTCGCCAACGGTATCCTTAAAGAACTTACCCGTCTTCTTGCAAATGCGTACGAAGAAGTTGTCCTTTTTGGCTACCTTGGTGTTTTTCTTAGCGTTTTCAATATTCTTAGCCATGAATAACCCTCACTTTACTTCGTTTCCTTGTGCAAAGTATGCTTGCGGCAGAAACGGCAGAACTTGTTCATTTCAAGTCTGTCAGAATTATTTTTCTTATTTTTTTGTGTGTCATAATTCCTTTGCTTGCACTCAGTGCAGGCGAGTGTGATTTTGACTCTCATTAATATCGGCACCTCCTAATAGAATTCGGGCATAGCCCGTTATACCTCCCTCTCATATAAGGACCTAAGAAACGTCCGTCCCAGTTGAACATTAAAAAAGCCCCCAAAAAGAGGTATACCTATTATATCATCAAAGGAATTGAATGTCAAGTGTTTTTCTAAATATTTTAATTTTATTTATTATTATATTGAAATGCACCCTATTTAATGCTATAATTGCAATAGAATTTTACTAATCAGTGAGGTATTTATGAAAATTAAAGTGCTTGACGTAAGTACTATGGGCGAGGATATAAATTTCGATATACTGAAAAACCTCGGTGAGCTTGAGCTTATTGGGTATACACCCGCACAAGAGGTAATTACAGCAATAGGTGACGCCGAGGTAATCATCATCAATAAAATCAAGATTACGAAAGAGGTGCTTGATTCCTGTAAGTCACTTCGCCTTATCTGTGTATTCGCAACGGGCTATGATAACATAGACGTTTCATATGCAAAAGAGCGTGGCGTTGCCGTATGTAACGTACCTGCATACTCCACCGATAGCGTTATGCTTTTTTGCGTAAGCGCGGTGCTTTCTCTTGTTTCTCACCTTAACGAATATCTCAGCTTTGTGAACAGCGGAAAATATACAGCGCTCGGCATTCCCAACGCGATTACACCCGTATTTCACGAAATCAAGGGAATGACCTGGGGTATCGTGGGCTACGGAAATATAGGAAAGCGAGTTGCCGAGGTAGCAAGAGCGCTCGGCGCTGAGGTTATAGTTTACAGAAGGAATCCGTCCTGTGACGTTGAGTGCGTAGGAATCGACGAGCTTATTGAAAGGAGCGATATTATCACGCTTCACTGTCCTCTGAACGACGGCACGCGCGGTCTTATCAGCCGTGAACGAATTGACAAATGCAAGAAAAACGCCATTATCGTTAACGTCGCAAGGGGTGCTGTTACCGATGAGGCAGCTATTGCAGACGCAATAAAATCGGGAAGAATCGGCGGCTTCGGTACCGACGTTTATTCCGTCGAGCCCTTTGCCGAAAATTCACCTCTCGATGAAATCAAAAGCCTTGACAACGTTATTCTCACTCCTCATGCGGCGTGGGCAGCATTTGAGGCAAGGCAAAGATGTCTTGACGTCATTTACAAGAACATCGAAGCTTTCAGTTCAGGTAGATTTTTAAATCGTGTGGATATTTAAGGGCAGAATGCATTTCTTTAAGAAAGGGCGATGAGCAAACATAATGCTCATCGCCCCGTATTATCCTCTGTCAACCGTTATTACGCAGAATACGTCCGGTCTGATATTTGACACTCCCTCTGAGATAAGCTCTATTGCGACCTTGGGTAAAAGCTTGCTTTCATACGGAAGAACGATATCAAAAATCAGATTTGTGTGAGTCTGACCTACAACGCATCTGAAATCGTGAATAGTAATATCCTCGTCAATTCCACGGCATACGGAAAGCGCCATATCACGAAGCGCGTTGACCGTTTCATCGTTAGTTACGATAGGATCGAGATGTACCGTGCAGAATATTCCTAGCGTCGTACTGATTTCCTTTTCGACGTTGTCAATAGCATCGTGCAAGATAAATATATCCCCCTCGCCGTCTACCTCAGCGTGAAAGGATGCAAAGTAATTTCCGGGACCGTAGTTGTGTACCAGCATATCGTGTATACCGATAATTTCGGGATATTTAGCGACGATGCTCTCGATATCCTTGACGGTTGCCTCAACTGGTGCTTCCCCCAGAAGAGAATTTTTCGTTTCATTGAGAATTTTAACTCCCGCAAGAAGTATAACGACAGATACCAAAAGACCCACAATTGCATCAATTATTACAAGTCCCGTCACCCAGATTACGATAGATGAAATAAGAACTGCCGTAGTTGAAATAGCGTCCATAAGAGAATCCACAGACGATGCCACGATAACGCTTGAGTCTATTCTTTTTCCGACTCGTCTTTGCACGAAGGAAAGAAGAAGCTTCCCTAGGATAGATACGGAAAGAATTATAACCGTTATGGTATTAACAGTAATTTTAACGCCGTCCGTATTGATAATCTTACCAATGCTGTCAATAAGAAAGTCAATTCCTACGTAAAGAATAAGGAAGGACACTATAAGTGATGCTATGTATTCGATTCTTGCGTGACCGAATGGGTGGTCGCGGTCTGCGGGCTTAGCCGCGATTTTAAAGCTTATCAGGCTCACTACGCTTGAGCCTGCATCAGAGAGGTTGTTTACCGAATCCGCAAGAATCGCAAGAGAGCCCGACAAAAGTCCTGCTACAAATTTTATCAGGGAAAGCAAAAAATTGATAAAAATACCGAAAATGCTGACAAAGCTTCCTGACCTATGTCTTTCTTTCTTTTCGCTAGTTGATGCGCTCGCAATATTTTTGTCTCTCATGGGTGTTTTTTCTCCGAAAATCGTTTACTTTTATAAAAAAATATGTTAGAATAGTAAAAATCAGTTTTACCTTGAGGTTAATTATGTCAGTTACCCGAATAAACGTCAATGTGAGCGATTATCTCACCGCCTATACCGATATTGCCTATATTTTTGCCAGCTGCCGAGCAAGAAATCAAAGGCTGCTCGCGCTGGTACCCTCGAAGGACTGCTCACGTAACAAGTTTGCGACTATTGTAAAAAGGGTGCTTCTTGAATTCAAAAGGGCGGGGAAGATTGCGGTTTACCTCACCTTTTCAGAGATTACGCTTGATAAGACCGCATCAAGATATATTTTGAATTTATATCCCACGCTTAACGACGAGATAAACACCGACGAGCTCGGCTTTATCGTTAAGCTTTGATTTTAAAAAGGTCTTGGCATTCATCTGCCAAGACCTCTTTAAATATTTTGATTTTTATAGGGTATTAGTCCTGACGCTCTTCAAGATAAGCAACAACATCTCCAACGGTATTAAAGCGATGAAGATCGTCGTCATCTATCACAACATTAAATTTCTCTTCGCAAGTAAGAACAAGCTCGGCAAGCTCGAGCGAGTTAATGCCAAGATCACCTGCAAGCTCAGCCTCAGCGGTAACATCCTCAGGCTTAACGCGAAGCTCATCAACAAGTACCTGCTTTACATTCTCAAACATGAACATATCCTCCTTATTCAGAATTATCTGTGTCATTGCTACACAGTACCGATTACTGATGATACATTAATATTCCCATTTTGTCAATAGTTTTTTAAAAAATAAGTTAATTTGCACAAAGATAGCGAAACATATTTGTGTTATTATTACGATAAAAAGAGCATTTTTTATCTTTTACCGAATTTTATTTACCCGAAATTATTAGTTGACAACTTAAATATTTTATGATACAATATTAATGTAAACACGTATTAATTTACGTGTGCGTGCAAAATATATTAAGGAGTAAAAAAATTGGAGCATTTTGTTTGGCTATGGCTGGCAGTTCTCATCATAGCAATTATCACCGAGGTAGCAACCGAACAGCTTGTGTGCATCTGGTTCGTTCCGGGCTCGCTGGTAGCGGCGGTATTTGCACTTTGTGGTCTTGACGTTATCTGGCAGATACTCGTTTGCGTAATTCTCGCCGCAGTTGGCATTGTAATCGGCAGAATTATTCTTAAAAAGAGAATACCGAAAGAGGATACGCGTACTAATATCGACGCAATCATCGGTGAAAGATGTATTGTAACCGAAAAAATTGACAACTTTGCAGGGCAGGGTCTTGTCAAGGTTAAGGGACAAATCTGGAGCGCGCGCGGTGTTGGCGAGGACGACGTGTATGAGGTAAACGAATCTCTTACCGTCGTTGCAATTGAGGGCGTAAAGCTTATTTGCAAAAAAAATACTTAATTTAAAAGGAGCAGGATATGTTTACTTTACTTGAAGCATCATCAGGAATAGTGTGGCTTGTCGTAGGTATTATTCTCGCCGTAGTTGCGATTATAATACTTATTTCAACCATTAAAATCGTTCCTCAGGCAAGAGCCTCCGTCGTTGAATTTCTCGGAAGCTACAAGACAACCTGGCACACGGGTGTGCATTTCAAGATTCCGATTCTTGAAAAGGTAAGAAACGAGATTTCCTTAATGGAGCAGGTTTCGGATTTTCCACCCCAGCCTGTTATTACAAAGGATAACGTAAGAATGCAGATTGATACGGTCGTATTCTATCAGATTACCGACTGTAAGCTTTACACCTATGGTGTAGAGAATCCGCTTCTTGCAATTGAAAGCCTTACCTCGACTACGCTTCGTAATATAATCGGCGAGCTTGACCTTGACCAGACGCTTACCTCGCGCGACATAATTAATACAAAGATGCGTTCTATTCTTGACGAGGCTACCGACCCTTGGGGTATCAGAGTATCCCGCGTTGAGCTTAAGAACATTATACCGCCCAAGGAAATTCAGGACGCAATGGAAAAGCACATGAAGTCTGAGCGTGAACGCAGAGAGTCTATTCTTCGTGCTGAGGGTGAGAAGAACTCAACTATTCTCGTTGCAGAAGGACAGAAGCAGCAGAAGATTCTTGCCGCTGAGGCTGAAAAGGCGTCGGCTATACTTCTTGCTGAGGCGGAAAAGGAGAAGAGAATCCGTGAGGCTGAGGGTGAGGCTGAGGCAATTCTTAAGATTCAGGAGGCTACCGCCCAGGGTATCAAGATGATTAACGAGGTAAATCCCGGCGCACCGTACATCTCACTAAAGAGTCTTGAAACACTCGCTCAGGTTGCGGACGGTAAGTCTACGAAGATTATTATCCCCTCGGAGATTCAGAACACGGCAGCACTAGTATCTGCCATCACCGAAACGGCAAAGAGTTGATTTGATTATCTCTAAAAGAGGTCCTGTACGTCAGGGCCTCTTTTTGGCGTTTGAGGGCAAAGGAATGGCCAGCGGTCGTTTTGTGCACTCATGCGAAAAAACTTTTTTAAAAACTATTGACAAACAAAAATTATTCTGCTATAATATCATTCGTTGTCAAGATGCGTCTTTAGCTCAGCTGGATAGAGCAACTGCCTTCTAAGCAGTAGGTCGGGGG
>CAZDON010000103.1:0-6937 GCA_964507065.1 uncultured Ruminococcus sp.
CCTCGGAGTGAATGATTCTTCTCTCGTAAGCGCTCATAGGCTCAAGCATCACCGAGCGCTTGTTGCGAAGCGCCTTAGCTGACATACGGCGCGCAAGCGCTCTGAGAGTTGCCTCGCGCTTTGCGCGATAGCCCTCGATGTCGAGAGTTACTCTGCTCTTGTCGCGCTCACCGTTTGCGTTCTTTCTTGCGGATGCAAGGTTTGCAAGGTACTGAAGCGCGTCGAGGGTTTCACCGTGATGACCTATGAGCAGCGACGCCTGATTTCCGACGACGGTGATTCTTCTCGTGCCGTCCTCGCAGGCGTAAAGCTCAGCCGAGGCGTCAAGTCCGATGTCAGCGATAAGAGTCGTGATGAAATCGTACGACATATCCTCGCCCGCGGCTACCTCGCGGCGGTCCATTTTAAGGCTTTCCTCAGGAATAACCTCGTCGTGCGCTACGGTCACGGTATCCTTATCGTCGGGTCTTTTGCCCTCGCGTCTTTTGTTGTTCTTCTTGAGTCTTTCACCCTGAGAGCTTCTTTCGCCCTGGGATCTTTCGCTCCTGTCACCGCGACGTCTCTCGCGACGGGGCTGGGGCGCGTCGGCAACCTCAATGGTAGCCTTGATTCTGGCAGGCTTTGCGCCTATGCCGAAAATACCCTTAGTTCCGAGATAAAGTATCTCAAAGCTGACGTCGTCAAGAGGACCTGCGCCAAGGGCTGCTCTCGCGTTTTCCTTGGCTTCCTCAATAGTCTTGCCGGCTGCTTCTACTTCTTTTAACATTGTTATCCTCCAAGTTAGTCTTTGATTTCAGGACGGTCAGATGATCCGCCCGTTTTCTTTCCCGTGCTGCTAGTCTTTATTTCGGGAAGCTCGTCGTAGTCGTCCTCGTCAATGTAGTGAAGCGACTTGTATTTAGGCTGTGCCTTAATTGCGTTTTTCTGCGCCTTTTCTTCTGCCTTTTTCGCTTTTCTCATAGCCTTAAGCTCTTCCTCGGTGTACTTCGGAATGGGCATAAGCTTGTGAAGTATGAGTGACTGAATGATACCGAGAATCGACTGGTAAATCCAGTAAAGACCGAGCATTGCCGAAAATCCGAACGCGATAAAGAGCGTCATAAGCGGCATTACCAGGTCCATCATCTTCATAGACATCTGCGCCTGTGCCTCGTCACCGCCGCCTGCCATCTGCGAGTTGCCCGAGAGCTTTCTCGTGATAAACATAGTAAACCACTGTAAGCCTGCCGCGATAAAGGGAATAACGACAAGCCAGCTAATTGGGTTGAACGAGGGTGTGAGCGCAAGGTTAAGTCCCCAGAGCTCGAAGTTCGGAAGCGCCGCTATCGTTTCGGAAAGAGGTACTCCCACAAAGGCTTCATATTCGAGATACACGCCCTCAAGCGGACCTGCGTTAATGCCCGTTGCCGCTTCCTTAATAAGACTGATAAGCTCAATCTGCGATACCTTGCCTATCTCGGTTACCGCAGCGTCGCCCGTAAGTCCCTTGACACAGTTCCAAAGCTCGATAACGAGCTTGTCAGGATAGTTCATAAGGAAGGAAAGAGGCGACTGAATTACGTTGTAAAGAAGAATAATGATAGGAAGCTGGATAAGCAGAGGCAGACAGCCCGAAAGGGGACTGTAGCCCTCCTTGCGCTGAAGCTCCATCATTTCCTCTTGCTGCTTTCTCATAGTAACGGCGTCGGTTCTGCCCCTGTATTTTTCCTTTATTACCGCCATTTTGGGGGCAAGCTTTGCCATTGCTATCTGATTTTTCTGCTGTTTAATCGAAAAGAATGATAAAAGCACCTTGAATATAAGTGCGTAGAAAAGAAGTGCTATGGCGTATGAGCCCGACCAGCTTGAGAACCAGTAGAGCATAGCGCCAAGACCTTTTAGTATCCAATCAATCATTTTAAAATTTCCTGTTTTCTCGTGTTGTGTAGAGGGTATTGCTTAAGGCAATACCGTAGCTTTTACCGAGCGCCGTAATTATGGCGCCGCGGCGTCCTCCGCCATATCCTTGTCTAAAATTTTCGGCAAGGAGGGGATATTTTCGCCGCCTTTCTTTTTGTCCCTGATTTTTCTTTCGGGAACGGGGTCGTAGCCTGCCTTGCAAAAGGGATTGCATCTTAAAATCCGCCATACGGCAAGTCCGAGACCGACAAGCGCGCCTCGCTTTTCAATCGCCTCGATAGCGTAGGCAGAGCAGGTGGGATAAAAACGGCAGCAGGGTGGCTTCAGGGGGGATATGAATTTACGGTATAGCTTAACAAGCCCTATCATTATACGCTTCAATATCCTCACCTCCACCCAAAAATTACTTGACTATAAGTCCGAGTGTGTCGAGAGCGCGTGACAGCTCTCCTACGATTTGTGTGCTTTTCTTAGTTGGCAGAATGCTGCGTGCTGAAATGACAATGAGGAAGCCCTGTTTTAAATTTCCTCTTTTTCTATCTCAAATAGTGCTGCCCTTATTATGCGTCGGCATCTGCTTCTTGTCACCGCACCGCCAATTTTAACCGAAACCGTAATTCCGTAACGGTTCGTAAGCCTTCCTCTCGTATCGGCTCTTTGCAGCCTTTTTGCTGCATAGTCGGGCAGGGCATAAACCGCGAGAGCCGACATTACTGCTCTCTTGCCCCGCTTGTACGCCTTTTGAAACAGATGATTTTCTTTAACTCTTCTGAATTTCATAAAATCCTCCGTTTGCTAAGATTTTTACTTTTCTTATTCTAAACAAAACCCCCGATAATATAACGGCATATCCGCTTTTATCGGGAGGTTTGTGTTTGTCACTTTTGTGACCGATTAATAGGTCAGACGAGCTCTACCCTTGGCGCGTCTTCTTTTAAGAACTTTTCTTCCGTTAGCAGTAGCCATTCTCTTTCTGAAGCCGTGCTCCTTCTTTCTCTGTCTTTTCTTAGGCTGGTAAGTTCTCTTCATTGATCGGCACCTCCTTATTAATTATTAATGTCTTAAATGCGTATCAAAAGATAACCCATACGAAAGCATTATACATTATAACCGATTTTTTCCGCTTTGTCAATAGCTTTCCCGAATTTATTTATATATAATAAATATATTAAATATATACCGCTTTCTTTACGTTAAGTCGTGTGCGTGAATTAGTTTAATATTAGAATTGTTTGAGGCCTCGTTCTCCACCGCGTCGGTAAAGCCCGATAGCGAGAACAGATAATAATAAACAGAATCACCTATAAAGACCTTGCTCACAAGATTTTTGAACTCATTCATATCGAACGGCGCGCTCGTGAATTTACACTCACCGTAAATGACCTTTTTCTTGGTGCTGTCGGGAGCAAGAATATCTATCTCAAGATTAACCGCCCTGGTTTTACCGTCAATGATTTGGTTCGTCTTGCCCCAATATCTTGAAGCGCTTGACATTCTGAAGGGCAATGCCTTTGCTTTATTCATAGCATACAGATACTCAATAGACAATTGCTCGAATGTCTTTGAAGTGAAGTGATGGAGTGATTCCTGTATATCGTTTTCCCATACTCCGTCAGCATCGTCATTTTCGAGATCAGTGAGATTTCTAAATGCGAATGAATACCAGAAGCGGAAGAAGTTATCCGTAAGAACGTAGCTTCCGCCGGAAGCGTTGCTTTTTGCTTTATCCTTAGATAACGCAGGAAATTCCTTTTCAACAATATATAACTCAATTAAGTTTTTGAGATATACGCTGAGCTTGGATTTCTCAATCTGAGTTTTCATAAGAATATCGTTAAACGAATTGTTGCCGAGCGCTATAGCCTCAATTATAGTGTTATAAACCGCAGGCTCGCGAAGCTCTTGCTTAATCAGGAACTCAACCTCGTTGTAAAGCGTGCAGCCCCTCCTGAGAACGTTCTTTTTTACGTTATCCTCAAGCGAAAGCTTCTTATTAAATTGCTTCAGGTAATGAGGAATACCTCCGAGTATTGCATAAGCGATAATTTTATCTTCCGCAGAATAATCGGGGAAGAACCTCTGCGCATCGCAAAACGGTAACGGCTTCAGCTTATATATTCCGGTGGTTCGTCCGTAAAGCGGATTCTTCTCGGAAAGCAAATCGTGCTCAATGAAGCTCATGGCGCTTCCGCAAAGGACTATCATTACGTTTTCGTGACGAAGCCTTTCGTCCCAAAGAACCTGCAGAACCGAAGGAATACTTCCGTTTGCTTTGCAAGCGTAAGGGAACTCATCAATGATCAATAATTTTTTCTTGTTCGTAGGAAGCATCATAATGCTTGAAAAAGCATGCTCCCAAGAGGAAAAGCTATTAACAAAATCAAGCGCAGGAATATTATACGTTTTAACCTTCTCGGTAAAGGACTTTAATTGCACGGTGTCCGTGTACTCGCGGCAAGTGTAAAAAATCGCATCCTTATCCTTGCAGAATTCGTTAAGAAGCTCGGTTTTACCGACTCGGCGTCTTCCGTATAAAACGATAAATTCCGCTCTGTCAGACTCATAGGCATCATTTAAAAATTGAAGCTCGGACTTGCGGCCAATGAAAAGCATATATACCTCCAATCAACATAATTTAAATTAGTCAAATCACGATTAGACAATATTATTATAACAAAACGAATTAATTTTGTCAAGTAAAAAAGCATATATATTTTCCCTTATTGACATAACACTTCTTTTGTGATAAAATGTATAGGTAAAAATATTCACTTGGCAGAGGATGGTCTGCTACGGGAGGGACTATGAAGGAAATTCGTGAGGACATTAAAGAGGTTTTGGTTTCCGAGGAGGAAATCGACGCGATAGTTACGCGTATTGCGGCAGAAATCGACAGAGATTACTCCGCTGAGGGAATGAAGCTCGTTATGGTCTGCATACTTAAGGGCTCGCTTCCCTTTATGGGCGACCTTATGAAGCGCGTGACCGTTCCCGTCGAGATTGATTGTATGAAGGTTTCGTCATACGGAAAGGGCACCGAAAGCTCAGGACAGATACATATATCCCTCGACCTTATCCGCCCCGACATTGCCGAGTGCGATATACTTATAATCGAGGATATAGTGGACAGCGGCGTGACGCTCTCTCACCTCACTAAGTACCTTAACTTCAAGGGCGCTAAGAGCGTTAAGTGCGCAACCCTCCTGGACAAGCCCTCGAGGCGTAGAGTTGAGTTCGTGCCCGATTATTGCGGCAAGGTCGTTCCCGATGAGTTCGTCGTAGGCTATGGGCTTGACTATAACGAGATGTACCGCGCGCTTCCCTACGTGGGAGTTCTTAAGCCCGAGGTATACGAGAAGTGATTAAGACTCCGTCGGTTGGGCTCTATACGCTCGGCTGTAAGGTTTCACAGTACGAAACCGAGGCTATTGCAGAGGAGTTTGAAAGACGCGGCGTCCGCGTTCTTCCGTTCTCCGAGGTCTGCGACATCTACGTAATCAACACCTGTACGGTTACCGCGGAAAGCGACAGAAAATCGCGCCAGATTATAAGGCGTGCCAAGAAAAAGAATCCTAATGCTCGCGTACTGGTGTGCGGCTGCTATTCCCAGCGCTCACCCGACGAGGTTGCCGCCATTCGGGGCGTTGACGTCGTGATAGGCACCGATAACAAGCTTTCGCTGGTCGATATTGCGCTCTCACTCGGTGAGGGGGATAGACTCGTATCCGTTACCGATATATCGCACGCTCCGTTTGAGAAAATGAGCATTACCAAAGCGCCCCGTACCCGCGCCTACGTGAAGATTGAGGACGGCTGTGAGTCCAGGTGCTCCTACTGTGCGATACCCTCTGCAAGAGGACCCGTCAGAAGCAAGGCGCCTGCCGACGTGTACGACGAGGTAAGGGTGCTGTGTGAGGGCGGTGTTGCGGAAATAGTCCTCACGGGAATTGAAACGGGCTCGTACGGTGCTGATTTCCCTGAAAAATTCACCCTCGCCAACCTGCTTCGTGAGCTTGACTTTCGCGGATATGCGGGGCGCATAAGGCTCGGCTCGCTTGCGCCTGAGCTTTGCGGCAGAGAGTTTGCCGAGGAAATTTCGGGACTTAAGTCCATAGCGCCTCACTTCCATATTTCGATGCAGTCGGGCTCGGATAAGATTCTTCGCCTTATGAAAAGACGCTATAACAGAGCCATGGCGCTCGAAAATATAAGCAGGCTGAAGCGGCTCATTCCCGACGCGCGCTTTACCACCGACCTTATGGTTGGCTTCCCCTGCGAGAGTGAAGAGGACTTCCTTGAAACTATGAGCTTCGTTCGCGAGGCAGGGCTTCTTGATGCTCACGTGTTCCAGTATTCAAGGCGTCACTCAACCCCCGCCGCGGAGCTTGAGGGTCAGATATCCGAGGATATAAAGGCACAAAGAAGCGAGCGGCTTATCGCGGCTGTAAGAGAGTCAAGGCTTGACGCGCTTCGCCGCGTGCTTGACGAGGCGCGCGTGCTCAGCGTAATATTTGAGAGCCGCAAGGGCGGTGTTCTTATCGGGCACAGCGCTGAGTTTATCGAGGTCTGCACACACTGCCAAAGAGACGTAAGAGGTCAGATGCTTTTGTGCCGACCAACGGGAATATCAGACGATAGACTTATCGTTGAAATCCTTTGATTTTGTAAATAATTATTTATATATAACGGAGATTGGTTATGGAAAACAGTAAAAAGACAATGGACAAAATAGTCGCGCTCTGCAAGACGCGTGGATTTATATTCCCGGGCTCTGAGATTTACGGCGGCCTTGCAAACTCGTGGGATTACGGCCCTCTTGGCGTTGAGTTCAAGAACAACGTAAAGCGCGCTTGGTGGCAGAGATTCGTTCAGGAGTCGAGATACAACGTAGGACTTGACTCGGCTATTATAATGAATCCTCAGGCGTGGGTTGCATCGGGTCACGTAGGCGGATTTTCCGACCCTCTTATGGACTGCAAGGGCTGTAAGGCGCGCCACCGTGCGGACAAGCTTATCGAGGACTACGCTTTTCAGAATG
>CAZDON010000104.1:0-6798 GCA_964507065.1 uncultured Ruminococcus sp.
CGTAAGCGGTTACCTTGGGGTTAAGACCGGGGGATACGAGGAACTTGGAGCCTGCCGCGATAGCCGCGTCAACCTGCTCGGTAGTGAGGACGGTGCCTGCACCGACGAGCATCTCGGGGTACGCCTCGGTAATATTCTTTATAGCCTCTGCAGCGCACTTTGTTCTGAAGGTAATCTCAGCAGCGGGAAGTCCACCGTCGATAAGTGCCTTTGCAAGCGGTACTGCATCATCGGCATTCTCGATTTTGATAACGGGAATAAGTCCGATTGAATAGAGCTCTTTCATCATTTCGTTCATTGTTCTGACTCCTATGTAAATTTTATTGGTAAGTTTATTATACATTATTTCGTAGTCCATTTTAATTGCAAAAATTGCTACGAGGTTTGCAAAAATTGCACCAAGCCGCCGACTTGACAAGATACGCGGGTTTATTGTATAATAAGGGTGTTCTAATAAATTAGAGTTTTTATGAAAGAGAGGTGCAAGCCGTGAGGATATATCTTTTCGTGCGTGATGAATATCTCATAGGAAAGCTTAAGGCGGAGCTTTCCGAGATTGCGGAGTGCACCTTTGGCACGGCGCCCGACTCGCGTGAGGACGCCCTCGTTATATCCGACGGCGAATATCCTCTTCCCCACGGTGTTACCGCCGACATAACCGTCTGCGAGGGCGGCACCGTACCCCGTCAATTCAAGATAGGCACGCTCAGGAATATTATTACGTCCCGAAGCAAAGCCAGCCGTCTTTCCCTCTCGGAAAACCGCATCGCAATCCTTGACGGAAGGCAGATAAGGCTCACCGAGCTTGAGGCGGCGCTTCTCCGTGCTCTGCTGAAGGCCGAGGGACAGCTCGTCGACCGCAGGGCACTGTGCACCGAGGTCTTTGGCGGTGAGGGCGAGGACAGGATGCTAAATCTTTACGTTCACTATCTCAGGGAAAAGCTGGAGGCATTCGGTGAGAAGATTATACTTTCGGCAAGAGGCGGCGGCTATCGCATAAGCGGCGATTTTATTGGCGCCGCGACGGACGCGGAGGAGGTGTGACTAGTGATAAGAATTATTACGGGCGGATTCTTTTCGGGCTCAAGGAGCATAATACAGGCGCGACTTAAAAAAGAGGTCTTTGAGGAAAAGAAATACCGACGCGCCTTTTACGTAGTTCCTGAGCAGCAGACGCTGTCAAGCGAGCGTGACCTTTGCGAGCTTTTACCGACGAATCATCCCCTTTTCGTCGAGGCAACCAATTTCACGAGGCTTGCAAACACGGTATTCAGGGAGCTTGGCGGTCTTGCACAGGCTGAGGCAGACTCGCTGCGCCGCGCGCTTCTCATTTACAAGGCTATCAGCAACAAGTCAGGCCAGCTTTCCTCTATGAAAAGGGGAGGTGTGACCTCAGGCGCCGTTGACAAGATGATATCGGCAATAAGAAAGATGCAGACGCTCTCGATATCCGCGTCGGAGCTCCGCGAGGTTTCAGCAGGGCTCTCGGCTGACGGCGAGTCGGCGCGCCTTTGCGAAAAGCTTATCGACCTGTCGGTCATAATGACCGAATACTCAAGGCTTCTTGAGCTTGCCTACAAATCCGCAGACGACACGCTGACGAAGCTTCATTCAAAGCTTGCCGAGGGCGGCGAGAGAGTCTTTTCGGGCGCAAAGGTCTATATTGAGGGCTTTACCTCGTTTACCGAGCCGCAGTACAGGGTAATTGCGGATATTGCAAGGCTTTGCGACGTTGACGTAGTGCTCACTCTGCCCAGCGGTGCGCGTGACGCCTTTGAATATACCGAGGTGCGCGACACCTACTCAAGACTTGCAAGGCTTGGCGCAAGGTGTGACGTTCCCACAAAAAGCGAGAGACTTGACGACGGGTCGGGGCCCGTGCCTCTGCTCCAGCATATATGCGATAATCTTTGGCGTTCAAACGCGAATTTTGACAAGTATGCTTTACAAGATGACGAGGATTTGAGGATTTTTGAAGCCGAAAATCCATACGAGGAATGTGATTTCGTAGCCGCTGACATTAAGAGGCGAATAATGGACGGCAAGCGAAGATACTCCGACTTCGCTATCCTTGCAAGAGATATCGGCAGCTATCGCGGAATACTCAGCGTAGCGTTTGAAAAGGCGGGGATACCCCTATTCATATCCGAGGAGGACCGCATTTCCTCGTTTGAGATTACGCGTCTTATATCCTCTGCCCTTGCGGCTATTTCGTCGGGCTACTCGCGAAACGACGTCATGACATACGCAAAGTGCTCACTCTCCCCCCTCACGGACGGCGAGGCGGACGAGCTTGAGGCGTACGTGCACAGGTGGCAGCTTGACAAGTCTGCCTTCACCGACTCTGACGACTGGGCTATGAGCCCGTTCGGATTCGATTCGGGGCGCAGGCACGGCTGGCGCGAGCGCGTGGACAGGATTAACGACAGCAGAAGAAGGCTTATCGAGCCGCTTCTTATGCTTGAGGAGCAGTTCAAGCGAGACGGCAGTATCCTTTCGCGCACGACGGCACTTTACAATTTCCTCACGAGTGAGCTTTGCGTACACGAGAAGCTCTGCGCGCACGCGAGGTGGCTTAAGGCACACGGACGCTGTGAGGAGGCACGCGACACCGAGAGAATATACGCTATGATAATCTCTACGCTGGACGCCGTCGTAGAGGTGCTGGGCGAGGTGACGGTTGACAACCGCGAATATATAGGAGTCCTTGAGCTTGCCCTCTCGCAAACGAGATTCGGCAGTATTCCCTCGTTTACCGACCAGGTGGTGGCAGGCTCGCTCGACGGTGCGAGATTCAAATCAAAGCCCTGCGTTTATATAATCGGGGCAAATCAGGGCGTGCTACCCGCGAGAGTGAGCGACGACGGATATTTTCTTGAAAACGAGCTTAAGGCTATAAGCAACAAAATCAACCCCGATTCCGACAAACAGGACGAGGATAGCTCAGAGCTTAAGCGGCGAAGCGCTATGGAATATTTTTACATTAGCCGCGCCATTTCTATCTGTGGGGAAAGTCTTACTCTTCTTTATCCTCTGGCAAGCGCGTCCTTTGGCACTCTCGCAAAAAGCGACGTCATAAGCAGAATATCAACGGTTACGGGCGGTACGGTGAGCCCTGTGAGCCTGAGCTCGCTTCCTGCGCTTCTACGCATATACACGAAGCACTACGC
Organism: uncultured Ruminococcus sp.; assembly: GCA_964507065.1. GTDB lineage: Bacteria > Bacillota > Clostridia > Oscillospirales > CAG-272 > UBA1740. The sequence continues at coordinate 3,171 of CAZDON010000104.1, forward strand.
GCTTGAGCACCACAGGGATAACGACGAGGTGAGTGATGAAATCCGTCTGGCACTTGAGGGCGCGGGTATGGGCGAGCTTATTTGCCGAGCTGACTCGTCGGTTGACAACGCACAGGCGAGGCTGAGTGATGATACCGTAAGGAAAATATACGGTCAAAGAATCGTTATATCCCCCTCCGGGCTTGAATCGTATCACTCCTGTCCTATGCGCCACTTTCTTTCAAGGAAGCTATCTCTTGACGACGGAGAGCGCGCAAAAATCGGCGCAAACGGCATAGGCTCGTTTATTCACGCGGTGCTGGAGGGCTTCTTCCGCGACTTAAAGCACAGCGGCACAGCCCCAGATGCGCTTACAGACGCTGAGCGTGAGCGCCTTACGAGAGCCGCCGCGGTAAAATACACGCAGTCAGCGTTCCCGACGCTTCCCGTAAATTCAAAAAGAACAGAGCTTCTTATAGAGAGACTTACCCGTGCGGCGCTTCCTATCGTGGAGAGTCTTTGCGACGAGCTTTCAGGCTGTAAATACACGCCGACCTTCTTTGAGCTTAAAATCAGCAGCAAGGAGGGCGCGTCCTGTGGGAAGCAACCAAGCGGCGCGCTTTTCAGGACGAGGAGCGGGCACGAGATATACGTGGTGGGTGAAATAGACCGAGTGGACACCTTTATTCACGAGGGCGACGCATACGTCAGGGTAGTCGACTACAAGACGGGAAAGAAGGAGTTCAGCCCGAACGACCTCAAGGCAGGCGAGAATTTGCAAATGTTCCTTTATCTTAAGGCGCTCGTCGAAACCGACTCTCCCGAATTCAAGCAGGAGCTCGGTGTTCTTCCGGGTGCAAGACTTATTCCCGCCGGTGTCATTTATGCCAAAACGGATATGTCCGAGCTACGCGTCAGCGTAGGCGAGAGCGCATACGACGCCGCAAAGTCAGCTTCCTCAGGACGCCTTGGAATGCTGCTTGACGATACGGTCAGCATCGGCGCTATGAATCCCGATTATATCCCCGTAAGACTTACGGGCAAGAGCCGCGACAAAATTCACGGCGGTGATATGCACAAGCTCTATACCGAGGATACCTCGCGCGAGGATATTCTGGGGTGGCAGACGGATATTCTGGGGTGCCTTGACGATGCCGTAGGCGAGCTTGGCGAGAGTATTCTTTCGGGTGATATCAGCGCAAAGCCGCAAAGAGCCAAGGGAAAAAGCACCGCGTGCGAGTATTGCAGCTTCAAGCCTGTGTGCAGAAACGCGAAATAATTTTCGTCAAGGAAAGACATTTTTAAAAATTTGTTTATTTTGCCTATTACAATTTTAGCCGAAATATGTTAAAATATATATGAGGTACGATAATTTCAAGGAAGAGAGGGTGGCTATGTATAAGATTGGTGACGACGTGATATATTCATCACAGGGTGTATACCGTGTCGTTGATATCCGAGAGGAAACGGCTCTTGGCGAGGTGCGTAACTATTACGTCCTCAGTGAGAGTGACAGCTCTTCTTCGTCTGCGGTATTCGTGCCCGTTGGCGGTGAAACCGAAAAAACCGTGCTTCGTCCGCTTATGAGTGAGTCGGATGCCCTCATTCTTATCGACCGGTACGACACTATACCGCCCTGCGAGTGGATTAATGACACCCGTCCGCGTGCGGCAGCGTTCAAGAAGCTTATCGACAGCGGCGACAGAATTTCTCTTATTTCTCTTATCAAGTCTATTGACAGCAAGCAAGCCGAGCGTACCAGGGAGGGCAAAAAGCCCTTTCTTGCGGACGAGCATACGAGAGAGAGGGCTATAAGGCTTCTCTGCTCCGAGCTTGCGTGCGTGCTGAGCACCGACGTTAAGTCGGTCAAAGAGAGGCTCGGTATTTTATAGTTAGTCCCATAATATGATAAACACGCCCACGAGAGGCAGATAGCTCTCGTGGGCGTGTTGCTTTCTAATAAAATAAGGTATGAGAAATTATCCCGTTTATGTAAATTGCCGTTTACATATCACGCAATTTAATTCTCATCATCAATAAGCTCCTCGGCAAAATAAGCGCGAGAGTGAGCAACTCCTCCATACTCGTCAAGAAGGTCAATTCTGATATACGGAGCCACCCCCTCGGGCGCGATAGCTACGTTATTCATAAAGCCCTCAAGCTCGAAGGTCGCCTCCGAGATAAACTCGCCCTCAGCGGCGTTTTTGCGAAGCGTGGGACGGTGACCCGTCACGCCTACTATTTTCTTTACGGGTGAGGTTTTTACGACGAGCTTTCCGTCCTCGACGTAAAGCTCCTTTATCTCAGGGCCGTTCGTGGAATAGAAATCACCGCGCTCAAGAGCGTCGTAAATTTCACCGTATTCAAGCGCGCCTGCCTTTACCATAACCCAGCCGCCTCCGACGTCAGCAAGTCCGTGGCAATCGTCGGTTGCAAGGGGATAACATCTACGCTCCCCCTCTGCAAGCAGGTCCTCAATCGGCTGTACAGTATCGGGCATTCCAACCCTGACGCAGCCCGTGTTATGCCACTCGACTCCGAAGAGGCCGCGGAGTCCCGAGTAATCGTCGTGATTCTGCAGCGACCATATCGGGTGGTTATAGCTGACGAGCGCTCCCTCCTCTGCCGCGGTATCAATAATCCACTGCACGAATTCCTTAGTGTATTCGCGGCTTTCGGTACCAACGGCACGCATCTTGTCGGTGATAAGTGCCTGCATATGATCCTTTCTGGATACGTGGCCAGCACAGAAGGTCTTACTCACGGTAGTTTCGGGATTCTTAAAATACAAATTGAGATGATAGGTCTTAGTGAAAGGCCCCCATTTCCCCTCGGGAATTGCAATCTCGTACGAGGTGATTGGCAAAAAACTCTCGTCACGAAGCTCGGGGTGAGGCACGATTACCTCGTGGTCGGTGAAGGCTACCACGGAGAAGCCGCGCTTTTTGTATTCCTCCTTAAGCTCCTGTGGGGTGAGCCTTCCGTCTGAAACAGTGGTATGGGCGTGCAGAGCAGTCTTATAAAAGCTGCCCTCGGCAGGGATAAGATACTTTCTCATATTCTCTTGCTCCTTTTTTAAATGCGTTAGTAAGAATACATCTTCTTTAAAACGCTTCTTATTACTATAATATAACTTACAGTTAATTTTAACATATTTTCGTCCTTAGTATATGCCAAAAAGGGCAGGTAGATATGACAAAAACGGGAGTAAAACAGACTCTGACCTGTTTTACTCCCATTTTCTATTCGTGCATCGCAATAAAGCACAGCCCGCGGGTGGCAAGACCCGTTCGACGAGTCCCTTCGACGAGCCGTCATCTTGTGGGAACGAGGTCCCAAATGCTCTGCATTTGCCCTACGGGTTCGACTTCACCCGTCCGTGTCATTCTGAGTGAAGCGTAGCGAAATCGAACTTTTGCGAGTCGCTCGCAAAAGCACGAGGGCACCGAGTGGAATCTCGGACGGGGGCCCTTCGACTACGCTCAGGGCGACAATGAATTGTCGGCTCAGGATGACATTCTCAGGGTGGCAGTGATGGTGATTAGGTCAAAGTAGAAATGAGAGTTTTGTGCTTCGCTCATACCTTGAGCCTATTCATCCACCACTCCGTGGTCCTTAGAGTTTGCTCTGCAAACTCTAAGGACACTTG
>CAZDON010000105.1:0-6757 GCA_964507065.1 uncultured Ruminococcus sp.
GCTGTTCGTCACGTTGTTTTTAAGAGTGAATCTCAATCTTGATGCCGTGTATGACGAAAGGTCGTATTTACATTCAGCAAGAGGTGAAGCATAGTTTTCGTCTATTGCCACAACGTAGTCCGTACCGTCATAAGCCTCAATTTTCACGTCGGATACGGTGCCCGCCTCAAAGAATGAAAGAGTAAGCTCGCCAAGCTTATATTCACCCTCAAGGTCAACCTCAAATACCGCGGTTGCACCGAGAGTACACGTCGAGGCAAATCTTGTGGCGGTATCGCCGTCAAGCATTTTCTGATGACTGAACTGATTTTGTCCGTCTATTGTCGTATTATAGTCATCATTCTGATATCCGCTGTTGTGGTAACCGCTGTCACCGCTTAACGGAGTAAGAGGCTTCAGGAGAAGAATATTGCTTTCAGCAGCTCCGAGATTCACACCGAGATCGACGATAGTGGATTCGGTGTAGCCCGTGGCAACGGACGCAGCGTACCTCGTATCGTCGCTGTAATCCTCGATAACGAATACGGGGACGCCCTCGGTGGCAATTAAGGTGTAAGTGCCGTCGGCATTCTTTTTATAAAGATTATACTTCTCGGCAACGTCACCATCTGATTTTACTGTTATCTGAGTGTGTGTCGAATCAAGCTCGCATACGTCGTAGTCAGTTACGATAAAATCAAGAGGATTTACGTAGCAAAGCACGCCCTCGCCCTCAGTACCGTTTGAATCCGTGGCGGTTACGCGGTAGGTAATGCGCTTGTTTTCCTCATCGTCAGTAACCTCGTATACGCAAGAGTTTGAGCTAACCGTACCGATAAGAGTGTAATCGGACGCGTCCTCAACTGCCTTGTATACGTTATAGCCTGCGGCACCGTCAACCGCGGTCCAGGAAAGGCTGTACTCCGTCCTGCTTATCTGCGAAGCATTCATAGCGGCAGGCGCCTCGACGGTTGCTCTGGCATCTCTTACGTTGCAGATAATATAGGTTTCACCGACCTCGGTGGAGAAGCTGAGGACACCGTTTTCATAGGTGTGAGCGATTTCCTGGCCTGTGGTGGCGTTTGTGATTATGCAATCATCGAGCCCTGAGTATTTAACCTTGCATACGCCGCCGCTCTTTGCCTTTACGTTAAGGGTCTTGAGAAGCGAGTCCGCCCATTTTGCGCTGACCTCGAAGTTGCCCCTCGCGACGAGTCCCGTGTACTGTCCGTCAGCCCACGCCTCAGGAATTGCCGCAAGCGGCTCAATATATCCCTCGTGGCTCTGAAGAAGCATCTCGCTGACACCAGCGGTGCCGCCGAGGTTTCCGTCAATCTGGAAGCCTGACTGGCTCATATCCCAAAGGTTCGTGTAGGTGTGCGCCGAAAGAAGCTCACGGTACATATCGTATGCGTTTTCACCGTTTTTAAGTCTTGCCCAGAGGCTCTGTCTGTGAGCAACGCTCCAGCCCCATCTGCCGTCACCGCTTCCTCTTTCGGTAAGTGCAACCTCTGCCGCATCCATCCAGGCCGGCGTGCTTGAATTTACCATATCACCTGGGTAAAGACCGATAAGATGTGAGATGTGACGGTGCTCCCACTCACCGAGATCGCCGTAGTAGTCCTCCTCGCGGAATTCCTTAATCTGACCCGAATAGCCGACGTTGATTGCGTCGTAGTGCTCTACCTGCTCCTTTAAGGTTGCAAGAATGCTGTCGGTCGATTCATCAATTCCGAGAGCCTCTGCCGCCTTAAGAGTATTTATAGCGTTGATATAGGCAAAGGACTGGTCGTAGGTCGTACCCATCGTCTGATACCACACACCGCCGACGTGCTGCTCTGCCGAGTCGCCAGTCGGGTTGAGATAAGTGCCGTCAGGCTGAAGCTCTACCATCTTCGTGATGAACTGAGAACCGCCCTTAAGCGCAATATACGCAACGTCAAGCGCGGCGCTCGCACGGGTGTAATCGTAATAATCCCAGAAAAGCGAGGTTGTAAAGCCGAGGTTACCTATTGAGGTTGAGCCGTACACGAAGTAAGGGCTGACACCGATAGACATACACCAGCCGTTTCCACCGTCGGCACCCAATGCCGAGGGGTTGGTATTACTTATCTGGGTGGTCGCATTTTTCTGCGCCTGTTCAAGATACGCGTTGAAATATTCAACGTACGCCTCGAAGGTTTCTGAAAGGTTTGTCGAGAACGCGGGCCAATAATTCATCTGCACGTTGATGTTGTGCCAGATTCCTGAGCCCCACGGCGGATTCTTATATCTGTTCCAGACACCCTGAAGCGTCGCGGGAAGAGTTCCAGAGCGTGATGAGGAAATCAGAAGATATCTGCCGTACTGGAAGTAAAGCTCCTCAAGATAGGTGCTGGACTGCCCGTTCTGATAATTCTTTAGAAGAGCATCCGTCGTGATATCAGGAGCCACGCCGCCAAGGTCAAGAGATACTCTTCCGAAAAGAGCGTAGTAATCGTCAATATGTCTTTGACGAAGCTCGGCGAGCGTATGAGTCATTACCTCCTCCATCTGCGCCGCAACGTATGCGGGAACGTCTGTGATAGAGGAATTTTCAAGCTTTTTTGATGCCGTGCCCTGCGTAAAGACGTCGGGTGAAAGCTCGTAGTTCGTATCAATGGTAACGAGAATATAAGCACTGTCAGCTCCGCTTACGGTAACGCTTCCGTTATCGGTAGCACTGTCCTCGTTCGTACCGTTCTGATAGGTCATGGTACCGCCCGTCGGTATTACTCGGTACTCTGCCGCAAATTCAAGTCCGTAGTATGCCATCTCGCCAGAGAGAACTATTTTTCCACCGTCGTACGCAACTACCGTTCCGTGCTTTGACGCGCCGTAGCTTGCCGTCATATTATAGTCGCCCTCATAGGGGACCGTGGGACGAAGCGTGAAGCTGAGGTTGCCCTCGCCGCTGGCGTCAAGCTTAATTACGAGCACCTTATCAACGTAGGAGGTAAAATACTCTCTGGTATAAGTAACGCCGCCCGATTTGTAGCTCACGCCCGAAATTGCGGTATTCAGGTCTAGATATCTCTCGTAGTCACTGACGGAGGTATGACCGAAATCTATATAGGTTTCGGAAAAGTTATTAAGACCGCCGTCCGATATGTAGTTATAGAGAGTTTTTTCCGTAATCTGAAGTCGCTCGGTATCCGTACCACCAAACACGTTAACACCGAAGTAACCGTTACCGATAGGAAGTGACCACCTCTCCCAGCCGTCACCGTCATACTTATTCGTGTTAAAAACACTGTGATAGGATTCGTCCCAGGCGGGATCGTAGTCCTGAGGTGCTTCCTCGTCGTACCATAGCCTCAGCTCCTTATCGGAGGGAGTGATAAGCTCCTGATCAAGACGGGCCGCCGCATAGGTAACCAATCCTGAGGCTGCGATAGCAGGTATAAACATAGCAATCACCAAAAACAATGCAATCAGTTTTTTCATCGTTTTCCCTTTCATTTATATGTATTTAATAAAGTTACACTAAATATTAGTGCTACTATGTTGATTTTACCAAATATCTGTGCTATAATCTATGTAAATAATTACATTAGATTGTGTAATTTTGTTCGGCGAGGTGAGATATGAAGGAGCTTATTGCTAAAAAAAGCGCCCCGTATTATTACTCAATACGCGACCTTGAGGGTAAGGCGTATGAGGAAATACGCGCGTTTATCCAAGAGGATTTCACAAGGCACTACCATATTCAGGAGTTTTATGAGCTTATAATCATCACGAAAGGCCGCGGAGTGCATTATCTCGGTGACTTCTCGTACAACGTAAAAAAGGGTGCCGTATTCGTAGTTCCCCCGATGGTTAAGCACGCGTTCTTAAGCGAGGACAGAATGGACGTATTCCACCTCTTGCTTCACCCTAATTTTTTTGATTCCTTTTCACAAATTCTGACAAGGCTTCCAAATTACGACCTGCTATTTAACGTAGGCCCTACCGTAAGACAGCACGGACACATCCCTTCGTTTTTAAACATTCCCGACGAGGAGTTTGACGGATTCCTTGAGAAAACTGTTATGCCAATGCTGAGGTATGACCACCCCGACAGCATTTTTGAGCTTTGCACCGCATACTCAGATGCGCTGCATCTCGTATGCGAGCTATGCCGCTACTCTGAAGAGGTGCAAACGGTAAGCCGAAAGGATGAAACGGATATAGTATCCGCGATTTCCTACATAAATGAAAATTACAGCAAAAGAATCGACATAGACGAGCTTCTTAAAATTTCAATGCTATCCAAAACCTCGTTTTATCAGAGATTCCGTGATATTACGGGAAAATCACCAAGTCAATATATAATATCCGTAAGACTCGCCAGCGCACAGAATATGCTGAGGAATACGTCGCTTTCAATAGAGGATATAGCCACCTCTGTCGGTTTTTACGACAGAGCGCATTTTGTTAAGGCTTATAAAAACCACTTTGGAATCTCTCCTACCAAATACAAAAAAACGTTCAAATCACAACGATAATCCAAACAGTACTTTACATTTTATTGAATTTTATAACAAAAGCGCCGATTTTAACTATCGGCGCTTTTGTTATAATGCTATCTCGCAAAGCTGCCTTATCGCGTCCCCCTCGGTAAGCCTCTCACAATGCTCGGTTATGTATGGAAACAAGGTGTGCGGTATGCTTTTTGAAAATTCAAGAAGCTTTACGTATTCCGATATACTGCCCCCGCGCCCCGCGCCTCTTTCCACGAGGTCAAGATAATATCCGCCGTCATCAGCACGGTAAAGGTCGCTGGTTTTCACTGATGAGTCGCTTATGAGCCTCACCGCATCAAGCAGTGCGTCACTGCTTTCAAATTTATATATAGCACGCCTTGCGCGAAGAAGCGTTACGCGCTCAGAGCGGCTTATTGCCCGCTCTGCCTCAAGCGGAAGTATTCCAAGCTTAGTTACGAAAAGCTCGCAGCCGCCGTCGCGCGAGGGGTAATACTGTATAAGAAGCTTATCCCCCTCAGCGTCAAAGCCGTGAGAATCCTTGACTGAATCAAGAATCTTAAAAAAGCTCCGCCTTACTGCGCTATCGTTGTAATCCACGTGTTCGCTGACGAGCCCGAAGTCGCGCATATCCTCTTTCGTAAGCATAAGCTTAAGCTTTGAATCGCTTATCTTCAGTACCTCCATAAATCCTCCTTTACTCCCTTTATTATATAATATCATTTTGGCAATGCTTTTGACACCGATAATTTATGGTCCGTAAGGATTTTCTTGGAAAGCTTCTGTTTATGTTTCTAGAATTTTACATCAAAGTATTTTATATCTTGATTTTTCGAAAGAAAGGTGCTATTATATTTATTGGTGAGTTCGAGACCTTCCTCACCGAGCATAATCTTATGCAAAAAAACAAAACTAAAGGAGAATTTAATATGAAAGCCTCAAGGAGCAAGCTTATCGCAAGGGCAGGGCTTATTGCCGCGATATACACCGTACTGTCCTACGTCAGCGCCCCACTCACTTTTTTCGGATTCCAGTTCCGACTGTCCGAGGCAATGACCGTCCTGCCCGTCTTTTTTCCCGAAGCGGTTATAGGACTTTTTGTCGGATGTATCGTTTCTAATATTTTGACAGGGGCGGTATTTTTCGATATTCTATTCGGCTCTGTCGCAACACTCATCGGCGCGGCTCTCGCATATTTTATGCGCAAGCTGCCAAACGGACTTCTATGGCTGTGCACGCTGCCTGCGATTATATCAAATACCCTTATAATACCACCCGTGCTGGTTGCATTTTACGGAAGCGGGGAATCCTACGCTTTTCTGACTCTCACCGTATTCGTCGGTGAGGCGGTGACGGCGGGCGGACTTGGTACGCTTCTTCTCTATCAGCTCAAAAAGGTATTTAGTCCGTCCGACAAATAGGCTCTTTGCAAGGATAAATACCGTCTGCGACGCCCCATTTCAATAAAGAGCACAAAAACAGCCGTAATAAAGGTTGCAAAGCGACCTTTATTACGGCTGTTTTTATTAAAAGATGTGAAGATTAAGGATTGTCAGATTTACCCTTGATATAGTCGTCAATTGCGGCAGCAGCGCACTTACCCGCGCCCATTGCCGAGATTACGGTTGCAGCGCCCGTGACGGCATCTCCGCCAGCAAATACGCCAGCCTTACCCGTCCTACCCGTACCGACTTCGACGATAATACCGCCTCTTTCATTCACAGGAAGGTCCTCGGTGGTTGATTTAATCAAGGGGTTCGGCGTCGTACCTATCGCCATAATGACCGTATCGACCTCAACCTCAAACTCACTGCCCTCAATGACAACGGGTCTGCGTCTGCCTCTTGCATCAGGCTCACCCAGGGTCATTTTCTGACATCTCATTCCGACAACCGAGCCGTTTTTCGGGTCGCGTCTGTCGTTTTCATTATTATAGCCAAGAATTTCAGTAGGAGCGGTAAGAAGCATAAAGCACACGCCCTCTTCCTTTGCGTGCTCTATTTCCTCACGCCTTGCGGGAAGCTCGTCCTCGGAGCGTCTGTATACGATATAAACAGCATCCGCACCGAGTCTTACCGCCGTTCTCGCGGCATCCATCGCAACGTTGCCGCCACCTACGACCGCAACCCTGCCGCCCTTCATAATAGGCGTTTCAGAATCCTCTCTGAACGCTCCCATAAGATTAGAACGCGTCAAAAATTCATTGGCGGAATAAACGCCCTTAAGCGACTCGCCGGGGATATTCATAAATGCAGGCAGTCCTGCGCCGGAGCCGATAAAAACAGCCTCATAGCCCA
>CAZDON010000106.1:0-6733 GCA_964507065.1 uncultured Ruminococcus sp.
AAGTCTTTGGCATTCGGCGGTATTTGATAAAAATCCGCATTCCAGAAGCACTGCAGGGTTGCTTGAATTTTCAAGCAGATAAAGCTCCCCGCCCGATTTCAGTGGTCTTTTATTATCATTCTGAAGTCTCGAAACGACGCTTGACTGTATGGCTCGCCCAAGGCTCTCGCTTCCCTCGGCTGAACCGAAATAAGTCGTAAAGCCTGAGTACCTCTCGTCACCAAAGCTGTTCATATGCACCGAGATGAGAAGCGCGTTTTCGTATGAGTTAGCTATTGCAACGCGGTTTTTGAGGTCATAAATCTTCCTCATACCCTTGATATTTTCTTCCTCTCGATAAAGAAGACGGTCCTCGTTACGCGTCATTATCACGGTGAAGCCCGCTTCGCGCAGCCCCTTTGCAAGAAGTCTTGCTACTGCAAGATTCAAATCCTTTTCGTACACACCGTTTTTTCCAATAGCGCCTGCATCCTCACCGCCGTGACCCGCGTCAATAATTACGGTTATGCCCTGCGGTACGGTTGCAGCCTGGGTATACACACCCCTCTCAAATCCTACACACAGCGGTATTACTGCTAAAAGCAGAACCACCGCAACGATTACGGTATAAATGCTCCTCGAAGTCTTACCAAAAGTCAAAACAAGCCACCCCCTCGCATCTAATAAAGAATATAAGGAAGTGGCTAAGATTATTCTATTTTTTGTTATTGCTCTGTCGGCGCGGGATAATGCGTCTTTCGTGAAGTCCCATTACGTATGCAATATGTACCACAAGCACGGAAATCAACGGAAGAAGCATAAAGTAAAGCGTCTGTACGAGATAATAGGTGTCAACGCTCGCCTCAAGGTAGGCGGTAAGTCCCTCGATAACTCCGAGATACATTGAGATAAATATGCGGAAAATCGCATTGAATATAGCAAACGCCGCCTTAAAGCCCTCACCGAGTCCAAGCATATACGCACCGAAAAGTATGAAGGATACTCCCGTAATAATGAAATTGGGAATATTGGCGTAAAGCCCCATAAATAGTCCGCGGCAGGTCTTTTTCTCCGCCCTGCCGGCATCTATTCTGATTTTATCCTTTGCACCGTATTCCCAGGTCGCAGTGTAAAGCAAAACAAAATAAAACGCAAGACAGAACACCGAAATCAAAACCTTTACGGGCGTTTCGGTCGTAGCGCCGTCCTTACTGATAGCTCCGACGGCAGTGTAAATGAAGAAGGAAAAAATAGCAATACCTATCTGATTTATGAAAAGCCTTATTATTCCCTCTGAATTTTCTTTGAAAAAACGCATAGCATTCACCCATAGCATTTAATAAATTAATTTTATCATATTTTTTTTAAAATTCAAGGGCTTATTTGAAATGTTTACAGTTTATCCACTAAATCGGCAAAAAATTTTGTATAATAGAGTGTGTAGAATTTTACAAGGAGAAGAATATGGCAGTACTTACCTTTAAAAGCGAGGAATACAGACAGCTACCTGAAATACTTAAGGAATATTCGCGCTACGTATCGGTCATCAAGGGCAATCTCGAAAAGACCGTATGCGAGTATTTGCTTGACCTTCGTACTTTTTTCAGGTATCTTAAGTCAAGGAGGCTGGGGCTCAGCACCTCACGCGACGACTTTGAGGATATAAAAATAGACGACCTAACTCTTGATATGGTAACGGCTGTAAAATCCGAGGATATTATAGAATTTCTGATGTTTGCGAACTTTGAGCTTGAAAACAGCGCAACGACAAGAATGCGCAAGCTCTCTGCCCTTCGTTCCTTTTACAAATACATTTGTAACAAAAAGGGATATATGGACAAGGACCCCTGCGCAAACGTAGATGCACCAAAGCCTGCCAAGACACTCCCAAAATATATGACGCTTGATGAATGTATCGCTCTACTTGATACGGTAAAAAACGACGTTGATTCCCCCACCAGGATACGCGACTACGCAATAATAGTGCTGTTTCTGAACACGGGAATGCGACTTTCCGAGCTTTGCGGTCTTAATCTTCAAAGCCTGTCTCAGGACCTCTCAACCGTAAGAGTACGCGGTAAGGGAAACAAGGAGCGAATGCTCTATCTGAACGAGCTATCTAAGGCTGCCGTCGGTGAATATCTCAAGGTTCGTCTTGACGCAAAATATATAAGAACCTCGGACCACGCGCTGTTTTTAAGCTCGCGAGAGGTGCGTATATCGCAAAAAACCGTGCAGTGGATGGTGCATAAATATTTCGATATGGCAGGACTGGGTCACAAGGGGCTCTCGGTACACAAGCTCCGTCATACTGCGGCAACGCTTATGTACCAGACCGGAGAGGTGGATATAAGGATTTTAAAAGAGGTTCTCGGACACGAGCAGCTCAACACCACTCAGATTTACACACACGTCGTAAACCGAAATATTGAGATGGCGATAAAAAGCAATCCTCTTTCTTCTCAAAAGAAAAAATAATGTTCTGCCGCTCATTTTCTTCCCTATTCTTAATTTCAGGTGATTTAAAATGGATTTAGTTAAACTTGGCAAAAAGCTCCGCGCAATAAGGCAAAAGCGAGGACTTACGCAAAACGACCTTGCAAAAGGGATAGTCACACGCAATATGCTAAGCCTCATTGAAACAGGCAAGGCGTCACCCTCACTTGAGGTGCTTCTTTCCCTGAGCAGCACACTCGGTGTTGACGCGTCGTATCTAATATCCGATAAGGACGAATGCGTATTTGAAAAAATAGAAATTATCGACACTCTTAAATCAAAGCTTGCCCGTAGGTCATACGCACTATGCCTGAGCGAGGCTTTGTCAATTACCGACTGCGACGATGAGGTGGCGCTGATTATTGCAACCTGTGCTATGAATCTCGGCAAGGAATGCGTAAAGCTCGGTCAGCTCAAGAAAGGGATATCGCACCTGACAACGGCACGCGAATATTCGGCAAGAACGGTCTACTCCACTAAGGATATTGAAGCTGCGTGTGAGCTTTATCTTTCAATTGCAAAAAATATTCAATCCCCTCTTATCGAGCTTGACCTTGAGGGCTTTCGTGACGACTATTACGGCGGTGACGATATAGAGCTTTTACGCTATCTCGCACAGGATTTTGAATACGAATACAAAAATCCACTTATCAGGCGGCACGTAAGTGCAAAAAGTCTTATACGAGGAAAAAAATATACTGAGGCTCTTGAGATTCTCCTTGACATCGCGAATAATAAGAAGAAATACGGCTACAACGCCTTCGTTATCTTTTCGGTGTACTCCGATATTGAATACGTAATGCGTGAGCTGCTTGATTTTGAGGGCGCATACAGATATTCAACCAAGCGCATTTCAATGCTCAGCAGCTTTAACGCGTAAATATCTAACATATACTAATAACTACGTTTATTAATAATTTAATAAAAATTTGCTTGACATATTTTGCATTTGGTGGTATATTATATTTAGTGAAATTTGGGCTTTTGACAAAATGCGAGCCAGCCTCAACCTTGTCACGGACGAATATCACGGCACACGGACAATATTAAATTGTAATCTATAAGGAAGGAGAGATTTGCCAAAGGGCAAATCGAAAATTCGGTTTGGATAAATTCACGAAAAATGAGCTTTGTAGAATTCCGACCGCGGACGAGCTTCGCGCAAGGCTTGCCTCTGAGAATACCGAGGCAAGAGCGATTATCGCCTCACTTTTTGACAAGGATACCTTCGTCGAAACGGGTGCATACGTAACGCGCGGATTTTCCGACTTCGTTTCTACAAAGGACGCACAGGAGCTTGAGGGAGTTATCACGGGCTACGGTGCAATCGACGGCAGCCTCGTATTCGTATTCTGCGAGGATGCTTCAAGACAGGGCGCAGTCATTGACGAGCGTCACGCAAAAAAAATCCAGGACCTCTACGCACTCGCTATCAAAAACGGCGCTCCCGTTATTGGAATTTTTAATTCCTGCGGTACGGGCGTCTTCCACGGCACGGCAGGTCTTGGAGCATACGGAAAGATTCTTGCGTGCGTAACCAAGGCTTCAGGTGTTATTCCCCAGATTGCATACGTAAGCGGAAAATGTCTCGGTCTGCTTTCCGCAATATGCGCTGCATTTGACTTTACCGTAAAGGAAAGCGGCGCTGAGCTTTACGTTTCATCTCCCGCACTCACGGGCGAAAAGGACGCACAGGATGCAATACTTGCATTCGAGGGTGATAATCTTCAGTGCCTCGGCTACATCAGAGCGCTCATTTCATTCCTTCCCGACTCCTGCTCAACGGGTGTTATCGCTGAAAATTCCAACGATAATCTTAACCGTATGATAGGTGAGGTTGATTTTGAGGGCAATTCACTCTCTATGATATCCACCATTGCTGACAACGGCGTATTTTACGAGGTAGGCGCAAGCCTTGCTCCTGCCGTTACCACTGCATTCGCCTCTCTCGGCGGTGTCAGATGCGGTATCGTAGCCAGCTCCTTTGCAAATAACGAGGGAAGAATTGACGTTGCGGCGGCAAGAAAAATTTCAAGATTCGTTGATTTCTGTTCTGCATTCGCCATACCCGTCGTTACTCTTGCAGATTCTCTCGGACTTGCTATTGAGCCCTCTAATGAGATTAGCTACTTCGCACCTGAGCTTGCAAGACTTGCAGCGTCGTATACGCTTTGCGAAAGCGCAAAGGTGACTGTAATCACAGGCCACGCCATAGGCGCTGCCTTCGTGCTTCTCGGCTCAAAGGCTCTTGGCGCCGATATCGTTCTTGCAACCGACAACAGCGAGGTTTGCGCACTCAACGCACAGAGCGGAGTTGCATTCGCGTGGGACAAGTATATCACTCTGCAGACCACCAGAGATGAGCTTGAGAGCGAGTGGCGCGCTTCGGTTTCCTCCCCTGCCAGAGCGGCTGCATCGGGTGAGATTGACGATATAATCAGTGTAAACGAGCTTCGCGCAAGAATTTGCACTTCACTGCAGATGCTTGCTGCAAAGGGCACGACGTTCCCCACCGGTATCAAGGTATATCCTCTCTGATAAGTGAGGTAAAACGATATGAATTTTCTTCTTGATATTCCAAAGGAAGGCTACGGAGAAAAGGTAATCTTCGAGTACGGCTTTGCTGACACGCTTGCATTCGGCGCAAAGATTCTTATTATAGGTATGGTTGCGGTATTTGCAGTCCTTATACTTATCTGGGCGGCGCTTGCAATGTTCAACAAATTCTTCTCAAATCACACTCCCGCTGCTAAGACGGCGGCAGCACCCGCGCCTACAGTGGCTCCCGTAGCTACACGCAAGACTCCTGCTGACGATGAAATTGTCGCGGTTATCGCGGCAGCTATTGCTATGGCAGAGAGCGAGGACTCAGGTACAAAGTACCGAGTCGTTTCCTTCAAGCGTAAATAATCACAATTTGGTAAATAATTTCTGAAAGGACAAGAATAATGAAAAAGTATAACATTACCGTAAACGGAAACTCTTACGAGGTATTCGTTGAAGAGGTTGGCGGTGTCGCTTCCGCTCCCGTCTATACCGCACCTGTATACACCGCACCCGCAGCTGCTCCCGTAGCACCCGCTGCTCCCGTAGCAGCTCCTGCACCTGCTGTAGCTCCTGCCGCTCCTGCCGCTGCAGGCTCAGTTTCGGTTTCCGCACCTATGCCCGGCACCGTTCTCGACGTAAAGGTTTCTGCTGGTCAGAGCGTTAAGAAGGGCGACGTAGTTCTCGTGCTTGAGGCTATGAAAATGGAAAATGATATTCCCGCTCCCGCTGACGGCGTAGTTGCTTCTGTAAACGTTCAAAAGGGCGCAACCGTTTCCGCGGGCGACGTCCTCGTAACTCTTTCCTGATTATAAAGAAACGGGTGCTATGAAATGTGGAATGATATTTTAACCTTTTTGAAATCCACAGGCATAGCGAGCTTGATAAAAGACGAAAACTGGTGGCAGTACCTGGTTATGTACGCCATAGTCGGAGTTCTCTTCTATCTTGCGATAGTTAAGAAATTCGAGCCTCTTCTGCTTATGCCTATTGCCTTCGGTATGCTTCTTGCAAACCTTCCTGCGGCAAACCTAATTCACCTTGATTTCTTTTTTGACGAGTTTTATATAGGCTTTGACGCCTACAATAACCCGTCAGGAACTCTTGCTTACGAGATGGGACAGTTCTTATCCCAGCTTGACAGCATTTCTCAATATCTTGATATTCCTAAGCTTTACAGCATAAAGGACGGAATCTGTACCTTTGATTTCTCGCTTCTTGACGGCAGAATACTCCAGACCGTTTCAGGTCAGACCTATGAAGCAAAGGAATATATACAGGTAGTCTTTGACGGTCTACTCGGTCAGAACGTAAGCTTTGATATAATGAATGACACCTCGATGCACATCAAGATGTCTACCGTTATCAAGCAAGTTGTGAACGACGGCGGACTCGTCGACATTCTCTATCTCGGCGTTAAGCTCGGCATTTACCCCTCGCTTATATTCCTTGGCGTTGGCGCAATGACCGACTTCTCTCCCCTTATCGCAAATCCTAAGTCACTTCTTATGGGTGCAGGCGCACAGCTTGGCGTATTCGTTGCATTCTTCGCGGCTCTTTTCCTTGGCTTTACTCCTATGGAAGCAGGCGCTATCGGTATCATCGGCGGTGCTGACGGTCCTACCGCAATTCTCGTTACCAAGGAGCTGGCCCCCCAGCTTCTCGGCGCGATTGCAATTGCTGCATACTCATATATGGCGCTGATTCCTATCAT
>CAZDON010000107.1:0-6619 GCA_964507065.1 uncultured Ruminococcus sp.
ACATAGTCCTGAATTTCTTTTTTCAGCGCCTCAGTCGGTTCGGTACCCTTGACCAAAACGATGCTGGCCTTAACGACCTGACCGCGTACTTCGTCCGGTGCTGCGGAAACGCCGCATTCAAGAACATACGGCAGCTCCATGATAACGATTTCGATTTCGAACGGTCCGATACGGTAGCCGGAGGACTTGATAACGTCGTCCGCGCGGCCGACGTACCAGAGGAAGCCGTCCTCGTCCATCCAGGCAACGTCACCCGTGTGGTAGTATCCGTCGCGCCAGGTTTCGGCAGTAACCTCCTCGTTTGCCTCGTAGGCGTATGCAAGACCGCAGGGAAGCCCCTCGCTGATATCTATACATATCTCACCGCTTTCACCCCTCGCAACCTCGACACCGTCGGGGCTGAGCAGGCGAACCTTATAAAGAGGCACGGGCTTACCCATAGAGCCAAGCTTGTGACTGCCGCCCGAAAGGTTACCGATAATAAGAGTGCTCTCGGACTGACCGAAGCCCTCCATAATCTTAAGACCCGTTATCTTCTCAAACTGACGGAATACCTCAGGATTAAGCGCCTCGCCCGCGGTAGACGCGTGCTCTACCGACGAGAGGTCGAAGCGGCTGATATCCTGCTTTATAAGCATTCTGTACATAGTAGGCGGAGCACAGAAGGTGGTTATCTTATACTTCGCGAACATAGGAAGTATCTTCTCAGGGTCAAAGCGGTCGAAGTCGTATACGAAGTTCGCCGCCTCGCAAAGCCACTGACCGTAAAGCTTACCCCACATAGCCTTCGCCCAGCCCGTATCCGAGATGGTGAAGTGAAGTCCGTCGGGATTTACCTGATGCCAATACTTTGCGGTTATGAAGTGACCGAGAGGGTACTTGTAGTTGTGCGCGGCAATCTTGGGATAGCCCGACGTGCCTGAGGTAAAGAACATAAGCATCGGGTCGCTTCCGCACGGGGCGTCCTCACCGCGCGCAAAGCGGCTGCTGAACATAGAGTATTCGTCGTCAAAGCTGTGCCAGCCCTCACGCGTGCCGCCCACGAGAATCTTATGCTCAAGCACAGGACACTCCCTTGCCGCGGCGTCAACCTCACCCGCAACCTCTCCGTCGGCGGTACAGAGGATAGCCTTAACGTTACCTGCCTCGAAGCGGTATTTCAGGTCCTTTTCAAGAAGCTGACAGGGCGCGGGGATAGCCACCGCACCGAGCTTGTGCAGTGCCAGCATAGCGAACCAGAACTGATAGTGGCGCTTAAGCACCAGCATAACTCTGTCGCCGCGCTTGATACCCAAGGATTTGAAGTAGTTGGCTGCCCTTGCGGACTCCTTTTTCATATCCCCGAAGGTAAAGCGCCTTTCGGTGCCGTCACCGCTGATATGTAGCATAGCAAGCTTATCGGGCTTGCTTCTTCCGAGGGCGTCAACGACGTCAAATGCGAAGTTGAAGCGCTCCTCATTCTTAAATTCTATACCCGTAAGAGCACCGTTTTCCTCGGTGGGAATAATAAAGTCGTGATAAATACGGCGAAGTGAATCCTCCGAGCGGCGCTTGGTAGCAACCGACACCGCCGCCTCCGCCTCGCCAAGCCTTGCCGCCTGGTTGCGAAGCACGATAGCGTAGAAGCTACAGTCCTCACCGCCGACGGCAATCATACCGTGGGGTGTGCCCGAATCATAGTATATACAGTCGCCCGCACCAAGAATTTCGGTATGCTCGCCTATCTGAATCTTCATCTGACCCTTGATGACGATATCGCACTCCTGCCCCTCGTGAGTCACTAGGTCTATACGCGCGTCCTCACCGCTGAAGTTGAGCTTCATATAAAGCGGAAGAGCGATACGGTTACGGAACTCGGCGGCAAGGTTGTAGCCTATCATATTGTGCGCTTCCTCAATCCTCTGTCCCTCACCGCGTCGGGTCAGTGCGTAGGAGCGGAGATTGGGGCTCTTACCCTCAAGCAAATCTCCCATATCGACACCGAAGCTCAGCGTGCAGTGATAGAGAAAGGCAATGCTGAGATTGCGGTTGCCCGCCTCGCACTCCTCGTACTCGTGCACCGTAGTGCCCGTACGGGCTGCCATTTCCTCAACGGAAAGCCCCGTTATCTGGCGAAGCTCCTTGATTCTTGCCGATATCTGTTTTATTTTATTATCCATTTCGTTGAATATCGGTTCCACGTCTTACCTCTTTTTCGTCTTTTTCGTAAGCAGATAACTTTCTGCTATACAATTATTAATAAGATATATTATAAACAATTACGAGGGTGTCTGTCAATAACTTTCGTCAATATTTTCGCGAATATTTTCGCTTTTTTTACGTTATCGGGCGTGGGAGTCGGCACCGCGCCACGACGAAAAAACAAAAAACGCCTCAAGAAAACAGCTTCTTGAGACGAGCAACTAAACCCGCGGTACCACTCAACTTGCGCATACGCGCCACTTCGGACTCCATCAAGCCCTGTCCCTTAACGCGGGAAACGAAGGAACCTGGCAAAGTGCAAAGCACTCCTTGCTCGAATCCTCAACTCGGAAGTGATGGGTACTGTGGAAGCAAACCGTCAGCTCGCACCGCACGCCGACTCTCTGGGGGTCCGTTTACCGTACCGTCTTCGTCATAGTCTTTACAATTATTTTATCACACCTCGCTCGTGAATGTCAAATATTTTTTGTCGTTATTTTGCCCAAAATTGCAAAGACGGCAATAAGATTTTTTCAAAAAACTGTACAAAATAACGATTTTTGCATAATTTCTCTTGACAAATTCTGCGTCCGGTGTTTTAATATATGTAATTACATTTCATCAAAGACAATGACGGAAATCTTGCCCCCCTAGGAAGCTACAGAGAGTCGGCGGTTGCTGCGAGCCGATGCGGATGAGTCGGGCATTCTCCTTCCCGAGTCGGTCTCGTCAAAGCGAAAGCGAGTAATGAGACACGGATTGCCACCGTTACAGGGCAGGACCTTGCTGGAGGTCGACGAGTGATTCTCTTTTGGAGAATAATCAGGGTGGTACCGCGGAATTATTTCGTCCCTGAGCCGTATACGACGGCTCAGGGCTTTTTGTATTTTAAGGTTTACTTATAAAACTTAAGTAAATCTCATTTATATGAATTTAAATAAATTTGCTTTATATGAAAGGAAGAATACTATGAGGCAGGTAAAAATAAGCGATGCATCGATGAAGCAGGTATCCGAGGAGCTTCGTCTTTCCTTTAAGGAAAAGATTGAGTTTTCAAAGCTTCTTGACAGACTCGGAGTGGATATTATCGAGCTTGAGGGAATAAGCAATCCCCGTATCGACTCGCTGAGAATCAAATCAATCGCGGGAGCAGTGGCGAGCAGTGCCGTTGCCGTTCCCGTCGAGCTTAACGAAAAGAGCATTGAGAGCACCTGGGCGGCGCTCAAGTGCGCGAAGCACCCAAGGCTTCAGGTAACCGCTCACACCAGCCCTGTCGGAATAGAATATCTTTTCCATAAAAAGCCCGACGCTATGATAGAGGCTATAAGGTCCTCAGTAGCAAAATGCGCCTCGCTTTGCCCCGACGTTGAGTTCATCGCAACCGACGCAACCAGAAGCGAGCAGTCCTTCCTCACCCTTGCCATTAAGACGGCTATCGAGGCGGGCGCTACGACCGTAACGCTTTGCGACACCGCGGGCACTGCCTTCCCCACCGAGCTCTCGGAGTTCATAGCCGTACAGCACGAAAGCATCCCCGAGCTTCGCGAGGTAACCCTCGGTATTCTTTGCACCAACACAATTTCTATGGCTGACGCCTGCTCTATCGCGGCAGTCGGCGCGGGAGTCGGTCAGATAAGCGCCGCAATTTATCCCATAGAGCTTGCGTCGGTGGCAAATATTGCCCGTATCTTCGCGGCAAAGTCCGACGCACTTTCAGCGACCCTATCCGTAAACACGACGCAGCTTTCAAGAATAGTCGAGCAGGCAGACAGAATATGCCACCCGGGCAAGAAGAGAGTAGCGGTGACGGGCGGCGGTGAGGACGGAGTTTTCCTTACCGCGCACGACGATATGAGCGCGGTTGCCGCTGCGGTAGCCAGACTTGACTACGACCTTTCCGAAGACGATATCGTCAAGGTATACTCCGCGTTTTGCGAGATAGCCGAGAAAAAGGAAAGAGTAAGCCTCAAGGAGCTTGACGCCATTATCGCGTCCTCTGCTATGCAGGTTCCCCAAACCTATAAGCTTGACACCTACGTGATTACCTCTGGAAACACCATTTCCGCTACGGCTCACATCAAGCTTACCAAGAACGGTGAGCCCACCGAGGGCGTATATATCGGCGACGGCTCTATCGACGCGGCGTTCCAGGCTATTGAAAAGATAACGGGCTGTCACTACGAGCTTGACGATTTCCAGCTTCAGGCAGTGACCGAGGGCCGCGAGGCTATGGGTCAGACGGTAGTTAAGCTCCGCTCAGGCGGCAAGGTATATTCGGGCCGCGGAATATCCACCGACATCGTCGGCGCGGGAATTGCGGCGTATCTTTCCGCTCTTAACAAAATCATCTATGAGGAGGAAGTAGAATGAAGCTTTCCTTTTCCACCAGAGGCTGGCCGAGCCTCAGCTTCGACGAAATGGTCGAGACGGCAATCGATATGGGCTTTTCGGGCATAGAGGTCTATAATCTTCAGGACAAGACCTCACTCACCGACCGCGGCGGCCCGTTCCATAAATACAACACGGCGGCTACTGCGCGCTCGCTGCGCGAAAAGCACCTCGCTATTCCCTGCTTTGATACCTCGTGCGACATATCGCAGGACGAGTCGTGCGTCGAGGTAGTCAGAGCTCTTATGGAAATCGCCGGCGACACTCAGGTTCCCTTCGTCGTCGTGTGCGCCCTTAGCGATAACGAGGACGGGGTTTACTCCGCACTCTCCGCCCTTCTTCCCGACGCGGAGGCAAACGGCGTCACGGTGCTCGTCAAGACGAGCGGTATTTATTCGGACACGGCAAGGCTTCGCAATATGCTTGACCGCTTTGCAAGCGACTCACTCGGTGTTCTCTGGGACGTTCACCACCCGTACAGAGATAACGGCGAGTCGGGTGACGATACCATAAAGAACCTCGGCTGCTACGTCAAGCACGTGCATATGCGTGACTCTGACGACGCCGGCGTGTATCAGCTTATCGGCGAGGGCACTATGCCTATTGACGACGTAATGCGCGCGCTTTCCTCTGTCAACTACGATAATTTTATCTCGCTTGAATGGAAGCCCGAGTGGCTTGACGACCTTCAGGACCCCGAAATCATTTTCCCCTATTTTGTAAACTATATGTCGCGTTTTTGCTCTACTCGCGATATGAAGAAGAAGCTTTACTTCAATCACGACGGCACGGGTCAGTACATCTGGAAAAAGGACGAGCTTATCGACCTTACCTTCTCACAGGTGCTTGACCGCGTTGCCGACGAGGTGCCCGACCAGTACTGCTTCAAATACACGACTCTCGATTACACCAGAACCTACGCACAGTTCCGCGAGGACGTTGACCGCTTCGCAAGGGCGCTCGTTTCGCTCGGTGTCAAGGCGGGCTCAAAGGTTGCTATCTGGGCAACGAACCTGCCTGCGTGGTATATTACCTTCTGGGCAACGACGAAGCTGGGTGCTGTGCTCGTTACCGTAAACACGGCGTACAAGATTCACGAGGCGGAGTATCTTCTTCGTCAGTCGGACACTCACACGCTGGTTATGATTGAGAGCTGTCTTGACTCGAACTACAAGGAAATCATAAACACCCTTTGTCCCGAAATAAAGGACACCGCGGCAGGTGAGCCGCTTCACGCAAAGAGGCTTCCCTTCTTACGCAACGTTATCACCGTGGGCTTCAAGCAGCAGGGCTGCCTTACCTTTGACGAGGCTATGGCAAGATATCCCCTCGTAAGCTCCGAGCAGGTGGCGAGAATGGCGGCGGCAGTCCGTCCGTCCGACGTATGCAATATGCAGTACACCTCAGGCACGACGGGCTTCCCCAAGGGAGTTATGCTCACGCATTACAACGTTATCAACAACGGCAAGTGCATAGGCGACCGTATGGGTCTTTCCACCGCCGACCGTATGATGATACAGGTGCCGATGTTCCACTGCTTCGGTATGACGCTTTCTATGACCTCGTCGATGACTCACGGCACGACGATGTGTCCTATGCCCTACTTCTCGGCAAAATCCTCTCTTGCCTGCATAAATCAGGAGAAGATTACCTGCTTCAACGGCGTTCCCACTATGTTTATCGCGATGTTCAATCACCCGAACTACCGAAAGACCGACTTCTCGCATATGAGAACGGGTATTATGGCGGGTGCGGGCTGTCCGCCTGAGCTTATGCGCCGCGCCGCACGTCCCGACGAGATGAATATGACGGGCATCGTCAGCGTGTACGGTCAGACCGAATGCGCTCCCGGTAATACGATGAGCGCCTGGACCGACTCGCTTGAGGTTCGTACCGAAACCGTAGGCTACGCCTTCCCTCACGTGCGCTGCAAGATTGTAGACCCCGAAACGGGTGAGGAGCTTGGCCCGGGTGAGAACGGTGAGTTCTGTGCCAAGGGCTACAACACGATGAAGGGCTACTACAAGATGCCTATGGCAACCAAGGGCAC
>CAZDON010000108.1:0-6512 GCA_964507065.1 uncultured Ruminococcus sp.
CTTCCGAGGTCGTATCTGTCACCCTCGAACTCCAGCGCCATACCGCCCTCGCCCCTTGCAAGACTTGCCATAGCCTCGCTAAGCTGATACTCACCGCCGGCACCTGGGGCAAGCGAGTCTATTATATCAAACACCTCCGGGGTAAGAAGCACGCGGCCTAAAATCGAAAGATTGGAAAATTCCTCGCCCGCCTTCGGCTTTTCTATCATATCGGTGCAGTGGTAAACGCCCGCCGTGTCGGTTTCGTCAACCTTGAGCGAGCAGTACTTTGAAAGCATCTCACGCGGTACGGGCTTTACGCCCACCACGGGCTTGTCCCACCTCTCGTACACCTCGATAAGCTGACGGCACACGGGAGTCTTCGAGAAGATTACGTCGTCACCGTAAAGCACCACGAAGGGCTCGTCCCCGACGAAGCTTCTCGCACGCCCTACCGCGTGACCGAGTCCCTTGGTTTCTCTCTGGCGAAGAAAATAGATGTTCGCCATATTCGCAATGTCGCGAAGTCTTTTAAGCTCAGCACACTTTCCCTTTGCCGAAAGATTTGCCTCGTACTCAATAGAGAGGTCGAAGAAATCCTCCATCTCGTCCTTGTCGCGGTTGGTTATAATAAGTATATCGGTAATTCCCGAATTGACCGCCTCCTCAACGAGGTAGTATATTGCGGGAAGGTCGACTATCGGGAGCATTTCCTTTGGAACGGTCTTTGATATAGGAAGCATTCTCGTGCCGAGTCCTGCCGCGGGAATTATTGCTTTAGTTATCCTTTTCATAGCATTATATCTCCTTTGTCTTAACCCCATGGGGCGTATATTCAAGAGCCGAAATATCTTTTTTCTATTGCCTCGCGTAAAATCTCGGCAGCCTCAGCGGCGCTGCCTGCCCTTACGGTGCAGCCTGCCGCGTGGGTGTGACCTCCGCCTGAAAACTCTACCGCAAGAGGCGTCACGTCGGCGTCAACCGAGCGAAGCGAGCCCTTGAACTCACCCTCGTCGGTTTCCTTGATAACGAATGAAATCAGAGCGCCCCTCACAGCGCGCACGAGGTCTATCGCCGTTTCAAAATGCTCCATAAGCAGTGAAAGATTCTCTCGCTCGGCACGCGACACGTAGGAGTAGGAAATCCTGCCGCCCGCCGCCGTCATAAGACGTCCGAGAATAAAGCCCTCACCGCGAAGAAGCTTCTCGGACTTCTGTGAAAAGAGCCTGTGATTTATCGAAACGAAATCTGCGCCCGCGTCGATAAGCTCTGCCGCCGCGCGATAGGTCGACGAGGTAGTGCAGGAGTATGCGAACTGTCCCGTGTCCGAGCATATAGCCGTGTAAAGCGCGCTTGCAAGTGCACGAGTCATTTTGACGAGTCCTCTGCCGCAAAGCTCCCTCGCTATGCCGTAAAGCACCTCGCCGCCGCTCGACATACCGCGCACGGTGTAGATATCCGCAAAGGGCACCGACACCTCGTGGTGATCTATCATAAGCGACACGGGCGGTATCTTATCTATGATTTTGCCAAGCTGCATAGGGCTGGGCACGTCAACCGACACGGGCGTCATATCGGCGTACTCGCTCTCGTCAGCCTCGGTAAGCCCGTCGAGAATAAAGGACAGTCTGTCGGGGATTTTATCGGAGCAGGCGTATTTTGCCTCCCTGCCGAGCTGCCTCATAATTTCCAGAAGCGCCGCACAGCAGCCCACGGTATCACCGTCGGGACGCACGTGCATAAGCACGAGCGGCTTTTCTATAATAAGAAGTCTGTCCACGCACTCGGTGAGCGTTATCTCGTTATAGCTACTCACCGTCGCCGTCCCCCTTAAGCCCTATTTCATCAAGAAGCTTTGCTATTCTCGCGCCGTGAAGCATTGATGCGTCAAAGGTGAAGTGAAGCTCGGGCGTCACGCGGAGATTAAGCGTCCTCGCCAGATGATGCCTGAGAATACCCGTGCATTTTTTAAGACCCACGAGTGCCTCCTTTTCGTCACCGATGCAGGAGTAGTACACCGTAGCCTGCTTTAAATCGGGGGCAACCTCTGCCCTCGTTATCGAAACGAAATTATCGTTTACCTTTGGCTCTCTGACGC
This sequence comes from uncultured Ruminococcus sp., assembly GCA_964507065.1. GTDB lineage: Bacteria > Bacillota > Clostridia > Oscillospirales > CAG-272 > UBA1740. The sequence goes on from CAZDON010000108.1 coordinate 2,078, forward strand.
TGCCAAGAGCAATTGCAAGCTCCTCCTTTACCGCGTCGTTTATTCTTCCCCGTCTGTAATTTGCCATTTTTTCTTTCCTCCTTAACCCTTATTGACAGCCGTACCGTGTCTTATCCTTAAGCCCCTACGGGCTTATTTGTTTTTCATTATACTCTCGGCAAAGCACCGAGCGCCCGCGCGCGCAGCGCTCACCGTCCTCATTTTAAAAAGTGTGCCAAGCGTCCTTTCAAGATGCGAAAAGTGCGTACAGCCGAGTATCAGCGTATCGGCAGAAAGCTCCGAAAGCCCCTCGCATATCTTAAATACCGCCTCTCGCTCAGGAGCGCCTGCCAATTCGTCGCAAAGCCCCCTCTCGACGAGCGTTACCAGCTCGCCTGCCGCAAGGGTGATTATCTGCACCTCAGGGCACAGCTTCCCCGCCGCGCGCTCGTAAGCGGCGCTTCTTTTCGTTGCCTCGGTACAGAGCACCGCGATTTTCCCAGTTCGCGTAAGACCTGCCGCCTCGGCTACCGCAGGGGCAATTATGGGAGTGCAAAGCTCCCGATGCCTCTCGTCAATTAAATCAAGCACCGTGCAGGCGGTGCAGCAGCCGACTAAAATCCTCTCCGCCCCCGCGCGATAAAGCCTATCTATATCGGCCGTGACCAGCCCGATAAGCTCACTCTCGCTCTTTTTACCGTAGGGCGCGTTTTCTCTGTCGGCAAGAAAAACGGTGCTCTCATTCGGCAGAAGCCTGTGAAGCTCCGCGAGTGCCGCAAGGCCGCCAAGACCGCTGTCAAAGACGCCTATCATTACGCGCCACCCGTAAGCCTTTCTATAAGCTCGCGGTCACCGACGCCGCACCGACGCATAAGCTCTCTGTACATACTCGTGTCGGTAAAGCCCGGAAAGGCGTTGATTTCGTTGAAGTAAAGCTCACCGCCACGCGACAGAAGAAAATCAACTCTTGCAAGCGACCTCATCTCGCATATCCTGACGAGCCGTCTTGCATAGTCGTGCGTCGAGGCAATTATTTTCTCGTCCACCTCGGCACGCGGAGCAACCCTCACGCCGCCCGAGGCTCCGTACTTTTTATCGAAGTCGTAAAAACCGTCGGCGCTAATCGAGCAGGGCCCCGCAAAAAGCTGTGCCTCGCCGTCAAGATAAGCCACCTCAAGCTCACAGCGTACGGAAATCTGTTTCTCTATAATCACTCTCGTGTCAAGCGCTGCGGCTGCCCTTATTGCCGAAAGAAGCTCCTGTCTGTTTCTCACCGACGCGCAGCCAACCGACGAGCCAAGCCCCGACGGCTTTACGAACATAGGATAGCCGAGATGCTTTTCCGAAAGGGCTACGGCGCCGTCCTCGCTGTATGCGTGGCAAGCGCCCGCAGGCATGCTTTTGCCGCCCGCGAGATAGAGCACGAAGGGCACGGTCGGTATTCCCTCGCTTGCCGCGATAAGCTTTGCCACCGCCTTATCCTGCGTAACGGCACCGCCCAGGGTGTCCGCACCGACGAAGCGTATCCCAGCGCACGAAAGCAGCCCCGCAATTCTTCCGTCCTCACCGAAGTCACCGTGAAGCGCGGGTATCACACACCCGACCGAGATTATACCGTCCGCAGTTAAAAAGCCCGACCTGCCCGAAAGCCTTACGGGAAAGGTTGGAATAAGCTCGCCCTCGCGGATGGGTGCGCTCTCAGCGCCGCCAGTCAGGATATAAAAGTCACCGTCGGGCGTTATTTTCACCCGTAGCGTAGGCACGGCAAGCTCGCGCAGTATTTTTACGAAGGTCGCGCCCGATTTTTCCGAGATTTCCCTCTCGTGTCCCACGCCGCCCGATAAAACGGCAAGTGGATAGTAATTTTCAAGCTTAGTGTTACCCCTCATATCAATCTCCATTTTTCAGCACGGGGATTTTACCCCGCCGCTCACGAAAATGATATGACGGTGAAATTATTTTGTTACCGATTAAGTGGACTCGGCGGGGTCGTAGGGATTTTCGTCGTCAAAGCGGCGAAGAAGAAGCACTCTGTTCTTCTGGCAGAAATCCCGACATACCTCAAAGCGATAGCCGTAAAGTGTGGCAAGCTCACCGACAGCCTCTGCCTGCTCGGCTCCGATTTCAAAGGCAATAAAGCCGCCCTCGGCAAGAATATCCGAAAGACGCGGTATCAGAGCTCTGTAAAAATCAAGCCCGTCCTCACCGCCGACCAGCGCCGCCCTCGGCTCAAAGTACAGCTCAGGCGCAAGGTCAAGATATTCTCCCTCGGTCACGTACGGGGGATTTGAAACTATCGCGTCAAATTTCCCTTCGGGAAGCTCCCTCAGCAAATCAAGACGCATAAGGGACACTCTGTGTAAAACGCCGTTTCGCTCGGCATTCGCCCTCGCGATATCAAGCGCCCCCTCTGAAATATCGACGAGCAGCGCCGTCGTTTCTCTCGTCTGGCGCAGGGTGGATATGCCCACGCACCCCGTGCCCGTGCAGAGATCGAGAATACGCGAGCCGCGCTTTGCCTCACGCGCCGCCACCGAAACCAGAAGCTCGGTATCCTGACGGGGTATAAGCACATCCGGCGTTACTATATAGCTCTCAAAGCAGAAGTACCATACGCCGAGAATATAAGCAAGCGGCTCTCTTTTCTCACGCCTCTCTATTATGGGAAGAAGCACCCCGTCGTCAAGCTGTGCCTTGCCTAAGGCAAGCTCAGCGGGGCTCTTTCCCGAAAGCTCTCTGAATATTATCCTCGCTTCACTCTCATACTCGTCGACACCTGCACGAGAGAGTGCTCTCGCGAGCTCTCGCTCGGTCATTCGTCACTGCCCACGCCGCCGTCAGCGTCGGTATTATTCTCGACGGGCTCAGCCGTGGCGGTGTTAGACTCGGCATTTTCACTCTCGGTAATAACGGTGTCAGCCTCACCTTCGTTAATAACGGTGTCAGCCTCAGCCTCGCCCTCGGTCACCCCGTCCTTTTTCTCCCACGGACGCGCCTTGAAAAATTCCATAAATTCAGGAAACTCCTCGCGAAGCGCGCACTTGGTGGAAATGATAGCAACCTCAAGCATATCCGAGGTAGGCTCACGGGTGGTAATTCTCTGCACCCAAAGACCTGGTGCGCTGAGAATACGGGTAAAGAGGTTGTCGTGCTTGCCCGCGTACATAATGAACTCGTAGCCGATACCGACGACCAGAGGAAGAATAAGAAGCCGAATACCCACGTAGGCAATGCTTGGCAGGGTAATACCGATAAGATTCTCGAAAATGAGTCTTACGAAAAGACCCGCGATAATGCCAAGTAAAATCATAAAGAACATAAACGAGGTTCCGCAGCGCCTGTGAAATCTCTTGTGGCGCATAGCGTTTTCGGGCGTAAGCTCCTCACCCGCCTCAAAGCAGGCAATGGTCTTATGCTCCGCGCCGTGGTACATAAAGGTGCGCTTGATATCGGGCATAAGAGCAACGAGCCAGAGATAGGCTATGAAAATAAAAACCTTTGCCACGCCCTCAACCGCCGCGCGCCAGATTCCAAGCGTCGTGCCGCCGAGCCATACGACGAGCGCGTCGATACCGTCTGCCACCACCGCGGGCAGGAACATAAAGAGAAACAGCGCAAGACCGAGTCCAAGAACCGTTCCCAGAATCATAATAAAGTCGGTAAGACCTATGCCGAGATGCTTTTTCATCCACTGCTCGGTTTTTCCGTCCTCCTCCTCAAGCCCCAGCGCGTCTGCCGAGTTTGAGAGGGTCTTAATAGAGAGCTTAAGCATCTCGACGAGATTAACCACGCCCCTTATAATGGGGAAATTAAGTATTTTGTGCTTCTTCCTCACCGAAACGAAGCTGTCGTCACAAACGACGAGAGAGCCGTCCTCCTTGCGGCAGGTCGTAACCGAATGCTCGCCCGCCTTCATCATAACGCCCTCAAGCACCGCCTGACCGCCAACCTTGCCAAGGCGCGACGAGGTGTCGGCAGAGCATACAGAGGGGCAATTTTCCTTACTCATAAAAATACTCCTAAATAAATTCTAGCGTAAAATTTGCGTCAAAAGCTAAAAACGAACGGGTAAACTTCCGCTTATAATAGTATAGCATAAAATAAAATAAAAATAAATAGGTTTTGGGAATTTTTTAAAATTAGGAATGTCATCCTGAGCGGAGCCCGTCCGAGATTCCACTCGGTGGCCTCGTGCTTTCGCGAGCGACTCGCAAAAGTTCGATTTCGCTACGCTTCACTCAGAATGACACGGACGAATGTAGTCGAACTCTGCCTATGGCAGAGCAAACGCGTGGGCGTTTGGGGCCTACTTCTCGCTTGATGACAGTAGAGGAATGGCAAGCCATTCTTCTAATTTTCGCGAAACGAATAAGGTAATCGTTTCGCCGCCGAGGGCGGTGCCGAAAATTAGCTCCGAGCGGGCTTTAGGCAAAAAGTGACGCGGGCGTGCCAATGA
>CAZDON010000109.1:0-6504 GCA_964507065.1 uncultured Ruminococcus sp.
GCACCGCCCGCAGCACCTCTAAGGGTATTGTGAGAAAGGCCGACGAACTTATGGTCGTACACCGTATCCTCGCGAAGTCGCCCGCAGGAAACGCCCATACCGCCGAACAGGTCGCGGTCAAGCCTTGCCTGAGGTCTGTTGTCCTCCTCGAAGTAGGTGATGAACTGCTCTGGCGCAGAGGGAAGACCAAGCTCCTGAGGCTTGCCCTTGAAGCTTCTCCACTCCTCAAGGATTTCTTCCTTGGTGGGCTTGTTGATAAACTTAACGAATACCGCCGCGGTGTGACCGTCGGATACGGGTACTCTCAAGCACTGGGTGGTAATAACGGGAGCCGTAGCAGGAACTACCTCGCCGCCCTTGACCTCGCCCCATACGCGAAGAGGCTCCTTCTCGCTCTTTTCCTCCTCACCGCCGATGAAGGGAATGAGGTTGTCTATCATCTCAGGCCACTCGTTAAAGGTCTTGCCTGCACCGCTGATAGCCTGGTATGTAGTAGCAACGACCTCCTTGATGCCCCATTTACGGTGAAGGGGGGTAAGCGCGCCAACGTAGGACTGGATAGAGCAATTGGGCTTTACCGCGATAAAGCCGTGCTTGGTGCCGAGTCTTTTTCTCTGGCTCTCAATAACCTCAAGATGAGCGTCGTTGATTTCGGGAATAACCATAGGAACGTCGGGTGTCCATCTGTTTGCCGAGTTGTTGGAAACGACGGGAATCTCTGCCTTTGCGTATCTTTCCTCAAGCGCACGGGTTTCGTCCTTCGACATATTCACCGCGCAGAACACGAAATCGACACGGCTCTTTACCTCGTCGATATCCTCAGAGGATATGACGGTCATATTACGGACCGCCTCGGGAATATCCACCGTCATCTTCCATCTTCCCTCAACTGCCTCGGCGTAGGTCCGTCCGGCAGAGCGAGGACCCGCAACGAGCGCGGAAATCTCAAAATAAGGATGCTCGGAGAGAAGAAGAATAAATCTCTGTCCTACCATTCCCGTAGCACCTATGATACCAACCTTAAGCTTTTCCATAAAATTAGCCTCCGTTTGTCCGATATCGGACTTACAAAAAAATTAATATGCAATATTTTAGCATACTTTGCTTACTTAGTCAATAGAAAATGATTATTTTGAGGCATGCCGCGCCGTTTTCTTTCTCATCGCGGCGAAATTCACCCTCTTAACCGAAAAAATTCAAGTCCTATCAAAATCGGGGACACCGAAAGCTTAGGTGTCCCCGATTTTATAGATGCGGCGATTTACTTATTTGTTGATGATGCTTACGTTTTCGGGCGCAACTCCCGTCGTTTCATAAACGATAGCAAGTATCTGAGCCGCCTCCTTTGCCGCAAGGCTCTCGCTCTTTACGATTACGCTCACGCTGTCCTCGCCTATAACGGCTACGCACTCCTCAAAGCCCTTTGCCTTAACGAGAGTTTCGATGTTCGCCTCGTTCTGGATGTCAGCGGCGATTTTCGTAATCCTCTCCTGAGCCTCTGCCTTGGTTTCCTCTGCCGCGTCGGCACTGTCGGTTACGAGCTTCAGCACGTCGATAGCCTCGTCACGCGACTGCTGACGGGTAAGCACGGTTGCCGCAAAGTAATCGTTGTCCTCATCGGCATCAGCGTCGGTTTCAAGCGAGCCCTGAAGCGAGTCCTCCATATTGCTGTCTCCGTAGCCGATATCGCCTACCGGGTCGTAGAACCAACGGTAGTTAAGATATACCGCAAGTCCGATAAGCAGCACTGCGACGATAACCACAATGCTCCTTGCTGTCTTTGAGCCTAAGAAGCTTTTAGTTTTTTCGCTTTTCATTATACGCATTTCTCCTTTTTTGTGTTACTGATAAACACTATGCCAAAGATTTCGTTAATATTCCTCGTTTGCTAAGATAATTTCAGAACGCATATACGGTTGTGACCGATGCCGTACAGAGCTGATATTATTTCGGAGATTTCACGCCTTACCGAGTCGCTTCCCCCGCCTGCGGCAAGCACCGTAACGCCCTCGACCGTCGGCGGCCGTCTGCCTATAAGCACGCTGCCCTTGTATTCAAGGCGCTCGCCCTCGCTGAAGCTTACCGTCACGACGCACCTGCCTGCCCCCGAAACTCTCGAAAGAAGCTCGGACAGCTCATTCTCAAGGGCGCTTTTATATTCGGAAAGAGAATCCCCCGAAGAAGGCTCCTCTTCCTTTGCGAAGCTCCCGATTGCCGAGGAAAAAACCAGAATACAGCCCACAACGGCAATGATGATAAGACACAGATTCCTTTTATTCTTTATAAACCTGATAAATTCCGCCGATAAAAGCCCCTCGCCCTTTTGTTTGTTCATAGGGATACCGTCACCTCGCATTTCTTTACACCGCATTTAAGAACCAGGCTCTCAATCTGCCATAAATCGGCAAGCGCCGCCCTGCCCCAAAGTCGCACGCAGCATTTTTCACAGGTCATTTTTTCGGAGTCAAAGCCCGACACCTCAACCGAAAAGGAGTCCTCATCAAGGGAAAACTCCTCCATAAGCGCCGAAGCTATGCCGAGCGTAAACGCCTGCGAGAGCTCCTCTTCTCTTATTTCACTGCCGAGCTCTCCGTAAATCAGCTCGCTCTCCCCCGGAAAATCGAGTGACGAAATAATACCCGACACGGGGCGTATGAGAGAGCAAAGAAGAATGATACCAAGCGAAAGACGCATAGCTTTCCCGTCAGTCCGCGTGTACGACGCAAAGGAGCAAAGCGACACTACGGCGCACATAGATATAATGAATACAGCACCCTCACTCACAGCGACACCACCGTCCTCATAAAAACGATTACCTCAAGCAAAAATAAAACTCCAGCCGTCGCAAGAAGCGCAATAAGCGCGTCAAGCGCCCCCTGCAACGAGATGAGCATTCGCCGCCCTGAGGTCACACCTACGAATTCGAGAAGCGTAATTGCTATTCTGAAGCATAATCTGTAAAGCAGAAGCGTGACGAGCGGGGCAAGAAAAATAAAGATGATAGCCCCCGCACCGACAGCCCCGACGGCAGAGCGAAGAATCCCCGCTCCCGCACTGATAGCCGAAAGAGCTCCAGATACCGTACCACCGACTATCGGTATCATATTTCCTACGGCATACCTTGCGGTGCGAAGCGAAAGCGAGTCCTTGGCAGAGGCTATAACCGTCTGCATAGCAAGCGTCGCGGGAAGAAGCATACCAATAAATCCCAGCACCGACACGAGAAATCCTCGAACGAGAGAAGAAAACGAGCCTATCACTCCCTCTTTATCAAGGCTTGACAAAAGTGACATAGCAAAAATAAGCGAGCATACGGGAAGAAGTCCGCCGAGGATAAAATTTGAAACGAAGCCAAGCGCAAGACTCATTCCCGCGCCCTGTGCCGCCGAGGATGCCGCACCGCCGCCAAGCGCCGTAACCGAAACCATTATAGGAAGAAGCCCCGCAAAGAAATCGCACCCCGACTCGATACAAAAAGAGCACTCGGAAATAAGCGAATAAAGAGAGGAAAACACGGGTATAGAGAGCACCCCCGACAAAGCGGCGCCAACCGTGCTCTCAAGCCCTCTGTCGAATATACCGCGCTCCGCAAGCGACAGTAGAAGCGCGGTTCCTATAAGCGTGAGAAGAAAGCTCACGATAGCTCCGCCGCGTCCCGTGACGGCGCCGAGCACAAGCTCGCTTACTGCACCGAAGTCGAGCGCACTCCCGTCCTCGGGAAAGCCGTCGGGAAGAAGCTCAAGAAGCTCGCCCCATATATCCTCGCTCTCTTCCGTCAGGTCAAAGCCCGCCGACTCATACGACGCATTTTCAACGACGGACGGCAAGGAGCTTCCGCTCTCATTTGCACCTATTATGTTAAGTTTTATTAGCATTACAAGCAACATCGATAAAAGAACCGTCGCTATCAGCTTTATGCCGTACCGACATTTTATATCTTCAATTTTCAACTCACAAGCCCAAGCCCAAGCTCTATAATTTCAAGAAAATGCGGCAGCGCTATAACGAGTATTTCAAGCCTGCCTGCCATAAGCGCCGCACGGGCAACGCCGGCCTCACCGAGACACTCGCATATATCCGCACATACGCCCGTAAGATACCCTATGCCTATTATCTTCACCGCGCGCTTTGCATACTCCGCGCCCTCCGTCACGGCAAAAAGACCGTCAAGCGACTCACCAAGAGCAGGCAGCCCCGACGTGCCGAGCGAGATAATTCCCACGATACCGATGCAAATTACCGCAGGTGTACCCGAAAAGCCGAGTTGCTTCAGTAGCACCGAGCATATACAGACGGTAATTGCGATTCCCATCGCGGATAAAAACGCACTGCTCATAGGGCGTCACCTCACCGCAATAAGTCCGAAAATGTCTCTTACCGTATCGAATAGCGTCCCTATCTCACCGACGAGACAGACGAGCGCCGTAATTATACCCGCAATTGACACTAGCATCGCCTGGTCATCTCTTCCGGATTTATTAAGTATCTGCACGGCTATGGCAACGCACAGTCCGACGCCGAGGGCGCGCAATATTAGTCCTATATCCATTTCTCACCGTCCTGTTTTTCTTCGGTAAAACGAGCGTATCCCGCGGGGTAACTATAAAACCAGCATAAGAAGTCCGCCAAGCGCGCAGGCAAGAAGCAAGGATGAAAGCCGACGGGTTTCCTCGCGCTTTTTCCCTATCGCATCAGCACGCGCCTCAAAATGAGCGTGTATTTCACTGCACCGCGCCCTCTCGTCGGTAAGACAACTTCCGCCAAGTGCTGCTGCAAACGCGCGCAGGCGCTCGGTGTCGTCCTCATCAAGGCAGACGCTTATGCTCTCGGGTATAGCCTCACCCCGAGATGCCGTAAGATAGTAATTGCAAAGCGCTGAGGCAAGCGCCTCCCCCTCGACCGTGCTCGGAGTATAATCCGCGAGCATCATAGACGGAGTGTCGGGGTACTCCCTCATTTTCCTTTTTATATGTGAAACGACGGACAGCACGGCAAGGTAGGTGCTGTGTCTTTTTTTCCACCACCTGTTGTAGCCGAGCGTAAGAATTATAAGCGACGCTGCGCACGCAATAAATCCAAGTGCCTTTATCATACCCTTTCCACCTCTATGCCAAAGCCTCCGCCCACCCTTACGATACCTACCGTATAATCAAATACGCCTATGCGAAGAAGCTCCCCTATTCCGCTTTTTTGGGGCAGCTCCTCTCTCTTTCCCGCGTGAACGGTAGCGACGACAGGCACACCGCAAAGCGCCGTGTGACGCACGGCGTCGGCCTCGCTTGCGCCAAGCTCGTCTACCATAATGATTTCGGGGTTAAGATATCTCGTCGCCATCTCTATGCCCTCTGCCTTAGCGAAGCCTGAAAGGATATCCACACCCGTGTCAAGATAAAGCTCAGGAAAAACCTCGCGCCTCTCGTCAACAATAACCACCCTGACGAACTCCCTCTCGCATATCGCACGCGCAAGTGAGCGAAGAGCCGTCGTTTTTCCGCACGCAGGCGGCGAATATATGAGCGCCGAGGCAAGCCCCGCCCTCATTACCTCATCTCTTATCAGCCGCCCTATACCCTCATCAAAGAACGGAAGCCTGAAAACGAGTGCGCTCACCTCACCTATGGCAAAAAGCGTGCCGCCGTCGTATCTTGCAGAGCCGACGATTCCGACCCTGACACCGTACGGGAGGGACATATAACCCTTAAGCAGCGTATCTCTGTGAATATGCATAGCACCGCGCGTAATGCGCCCAAGGCAGTCGGAAATATCGTCCTTGCCGAGCGTCACGGAAAACGCAACGCTCCGTCCCTGCACGACGGCACAGGATATCTCACCCACTCTTACTCTTATTTCGCTGATAAGGTCTGAAAAATCGGGTTGCTTTTCCAAAAGAGCGCTGATTTTCAAGGAAAGCACCGACGGAATTGCATCAAGACACAGACGAAGCGCTCCGTCCCTCATAGCCGAAAACGCACTCCTCTCTCCCATCTCACCGCCTCACTTTCAAATAGGTAAAATTTAGAAAACTTTTACACCTCTTATTGACACACGCCACCCTTTATGGTAAAATATCAGGTGGATATCACAAGAGGTGGAAAGCAGAATGAAAACAAGAGGCATTGTGCGTCGCGTTGACGAGCTTGGCAGACTCGTAATTCCCAAAGAGCTTCGCCGTGAAATCGGCGTTATGGACGGCGATGAGGTCGAGATTCTTGGCGGCGAGGGCTGTATAGTGATTAAAAAGTATTCGCCCGTGTGCTTTTTGTGCGGCAGCGCCGAGGAGCTTGTCAGCTTCAAGGGACGCAAAATCTGCTCCGACTGCATAAGAGAGCTTGACTCGCTGAAATAGCCTCGGTTAAGTCTATGCGGCTAAAACACTTCCTATGTCCGTTTTTTAACGAGTATATTATTTTTGAAAGGAATTTTAACAAATGAAAGTCGTTACCTTTGGTGAGCTTATGCTCCGTCTTCAGCCCTACAACTACGAGAGATTCGTTCAGTGCGACC
>CAZDON010000110.1:0-6210 GCA_964507065.1 uncultured Ruminococcus sp.
AGGTTGACTTCCTTGTGGATACGGGCGACACCATTGTTCCCGTTGAGGTAAAAGCTGAGGTTAACCTTCGTGCCAAAAGCCTTAAAATGTACGTGGAAAAATTCTCAACCGACGTTGCTATCCGAACCTCAATGCAGGATTATAAAAAGGAATCTTGGCTTGTCAATCTTCCGCTTTATGCTATTGAGAATTTAACAAAAGAGCTGATTTGAGGTAACTTTATAAACCGCGTTAGTATAATCCCAATTGTAAAAATTAATCCCGAAATATATAGCACACGCCGAGCGGAATTTTCCGCTCGGCGTGTGTGAATGAAATCCGTCCCCCGACGGATGAAATCACTTCGTGATGAAGTCTACCTACGGTAGATGAAGTCTTGGCTTTGCCAAGGTTATGGGGAGTGTGACATAGCTTACGGCAACTCGACGGTAAAGGTCGTTTTGCCGCCCTCGCAGGTGACGAAGACTTGTCCGCCGTGGAGCGTGACTATGCGTTTTACGATAGACAGACCTATGCCGTTTCCCTCGGTTGCGCGCGAGGTGTCGCACTGATAGAATTTCGTGAAGATAGCCTCGCGCTCACTCTCTGGGATTTCCTCGCCCTCGTTCGTGACGCGTACGGATAGGGAAGCTTGCGCCCTCGCGTCGGCGCTCCTTTCGTCTGCCACACTCTCAATTTCAATTTTCAGCTCGCTTTTTGGCGAGGCGAACTTTATCGCGTTGTCGATGAGGTTTATGAATACCTGCTTAAGCATATCCTCGTTGCCGACGGTGTAGTGCTCGTCGAAATCGAGCGAGAGGGAAAGCTCCTTTGCCGACCACTTCTTTTCAAGAAGAAGCACAGAGGAGCGCACCGCCTCGGAGATATTAAAGCGCACCTTGTCCGTGAGAATGCTCTGCGATTCGATTTTCGAGAGGTAGAGAGTGCTTTCGGTCATATCGCGCAGGCGGTTTGCCTCGGACTCCATAATATCGAGGTAGTGTCTGCGCTTTGCGGCAGGCAGCTTGTCGTTCTTCATAAGACCGATAAGACCGACGAGAGAAACGACGGGAGTTTTCAGCTCGTGCGAGAAGTCGTTTACGAAATCCTGTCTTAAAATCTTGGTGCTTTCAAGCTCGCCCGCAAGGGTATTAAAGCTTCGCGCCAGATTTTGCATTCCCTCGTATTTACCGAGGTCGATTCGGGTAGAGAACTCACCCTCGGCGAGCCTTTCCATTCCGTCCATTACGGTGTTTATCGGGCGGAACATAAGCTTACTCAGAATAACGGCAAGAATAAGACCTATTATGATGCTGGTAAAGGTGAAAATAAGTATCCAGTACCACCCCTTGTCCTGAAGCGGAGTCAGGGAAATTATGTCAAGATGCGTAAAGAGAAATTCGAGGGCAGTAGCTGTGATAAGCGCGACGAGAAGCGCCGCCGCCGTCGAGAGAATAAAGTAAAAATATATTCGTCTTTGCGCCGAATTTTGCTTGTTTCTTTTTTTCATACCGTTTCCTGCTTCTTGTCTTTTTTTGATGTAATTATAATAAAGCTTTACATTTTGGCGGAGTTATGTTAAAAGGGCTTGATAAATCAAACCCTTTTGATGGCTTTATATCCTAGCCCCCTGATATTCTCAATTTCAAATTCGGGATAATTCTCAAAGCGCTTACGCAGCCTGCCTATATGCACCGTTACGGTTTCGGGCGTGGTGTCGCACTCAACTCCCCATATCTCGTCCATAAGCTGTATTCTCGTGAAGATAACGCCGGGGGAGGAAAGAAGCTTGTAAAGAAGCTGAAATTCCTTTGCCGGAAGCTCGGTTACCTCCTCACCGCGTCTTACGGTGAACGAGTCGTAATCAAGCACGACCTCGCCTATTACGATTTTTCTCTCGTTCACTATGCGGAAGCGGCGAAGCAGAGCCTTGATATGAAGAAGAAGCTCGTCGGGGTCGATAGGCTTTGACATATAGTCGTCAATTCCCGCGAGAAAGCCCATTTTCCTGTCCTCGGGAAGATGCTTTGCCGATACCATAAGGATAGGGAAGTCCTGATTATAGGAGCGTATCTCGCGTGTCAGGTCGTAGCCGTTTTGCTTCGGCATCATAATATCCACTATTGCAAGGTCAACGTGCTCGCGCGCGAGGATTTCAAAGGCCTCCTCACCGCTTTTTGCCGGGAAAGCGATATAGCCCGCGCTCTCCACGATTTCCTTCATAACGTAGCGTACCGTTTTGTCGTCGTCAACGATTAGTATATGAAACATAGCTCCTCACTGGGTGCGTCACGGGTGTGGCGCGTTATTCGTCGGTTTTGTCCTCAAATTCCGCCTCAACGTAGCCGTCGGCGTCCGTCGGCGCTTTGCTCCCTTGCCCCCTCGTTCTGAGCACCCACGCCAAAAGCGAGGACGCTCCTGAAATTATGAGGGCTGCGGCACAGGGAAGATTTGAGGAATTCCCTGCCGTAAAATAGAGAAGATAAATGCCAAGCGCGAGGGATAGGGTATATAGCACGGCACCTACCGCAAGGGTTACTCTCGTGGGCGGTGCGATACCGCAAAGCCTGACGTAGGTGGGGCTTCTTAAAAGCATAAGACGGAAAAGTCCTATGCCGCCCTCAAGCGCAAGATATATTCCGCTAAGCTGCGCGACGGAGGCAAAGCCCTCGTCGGGTGCGGCAATTAACGATACGGAAAACAGCACGACACCGATACAGAGAGTCAGTGTCATGGCGGAGCCTACCCCACGCTCACCGAGCAGGAATACTCCCACGATTCGCAAGAGCGCGTATAGCAAAAGCGCTATGCCAAGCCCCACCATTATGGGCACGGCAGCCCCCGCAGGAGCTATGATAAGCAATATGCCGAGTGTCGCCGCAAGCGCGGGGAGTATGGGCAGCTCACGGACGAGCGCAAGTATTTTCTTGAATTTTTCTGCCATATCAGTGAAAATCTCCAAGGGGAAAATTTAATTTTTCGCCTTTTTCTTCTTTTCTTTTTTAGCCCTCTTGCCACGGGGCGAGGCGGCGGTGGCGTCCTCTGCCGCCTTAGCGGTATCAGAGCCCTCGCTTTTGCCGTCAGCCTCGACCACCGTGACTTCGTCGGTGTCGTCGGTGACCTCTGCATTTTCACTCACCTGTGCCTCGGCACACTCGGTAGAGGGAAGCGTCTCGGCAGAATTGGCAGAGGGGAGAGCCTCGGTGCTCTGTGCCTCGGCAAGCGCCTTTTTCTCGTTTTCGAGATTAATTTCCTGTCTTATCTCGCGCACCAGCCTCTTTTCAAAGCCGCCTACGTAAAAGGCGCTCATGAAATTCGCTACCGCGTCAATAATCATCGTTATACCGATTATCCACGAGAGCGTAACCATTTCGGTGCGGTCTAGCTTAAGCGAGGCAAAGCCGCCGAGAATAACGAGCGCGGCAGGCACTACCATAAGCCACCAGCTAAGAAGCTTGTATCTTTTCGACATAGCGGCGGTGTGAAGCTTAAACGAGCCGTCCATAACGAGAAACAGACCGATAAGAGAGGCAAGAATGTCGACTGCACTCTCACGGAGCACGGCGGTCACCAAGCCGCATATTACGCAAATCAGGGCGACGGTGACGCGGAAAGCAAATTTTCCGCCGCGCTTTTTATCGGCAAGCGCTATGACACCCGCGAAAACTCCGTAGATTATAAGAATTATTCCTATAACGAGAGCAAGCGTTGGGAGCGTGTCCTGAAAGGCGATAAAGCACACGCCGATTGCGGCGAGCATTAAAAAGAGAAGTATATAGCCCCATCTGAAGCTTTTGATTTTACCAAGCATATTAAACTCCTTAGGTTTTACGTTTATGGGTCGAGGTTATCCTTTTCCCGTGTATATATATTATACACGCCGCGGTGCTTTATGTCAAGAAACGGCAGCCTACCTAAATTGTAAATATTTAAAATACGGCGGGGACGAGTTAATATTTTTTAATAAACTTCCCCTGATTTTATTGACAAGCGAGGGAGTTTGTGGTATCCTATTATCAAGGGGAAACCCAAATTTAAATTAAGGAGATTTTAGAGCTATGAAATGGTTTAGCAAGCAGTCGAAGCTCGTTCAGGTGCTTCTTCTTCTCATTCCCTTCGTTAACTGGATTACCGAGCTTGTAGTTAGATGGTCTACCTGGAATCAGAAGGGCGGTCTTATAAGACTCGTTATCTGCCTCGTGGTTACCTTTGGTGGTCTTGTTATCGGATGGCTTGACGCAATCTGGGTATTACTTACGGGACATCTTTTCCTTCAGTAATTTCGGGCTGTGGGCGCGTTAGCGCGCAATGAAATAAATCCGCAAAAGGCGAATTTTTGAAATGACCTACGGTCTTGAAATGCTTGGTGTTACCAAGCTTGAAATGCCTGCGGGCATAAGGATTTATTTCATTTCAAGTACGACCAAAGGGAGTACATTTCAAGATTGCAAAGCAATCATTTCAAGTGCGTAGCACATTTCAATAGAAAAACAAAAAAAGGATGGTGTATTTGTTGCATCATCCTTTTTTTGTGCTTGGTGAGGGACATTAAGGTTGAAAACCTAGGGGTTTTCTTCTTTAAATATATTTTTTATTCGGTTGAATGAAATCGTTGCAAGGCAACGATGAAGTCTTCACTTCGTTCAGATGAAGTCCAAGGACTCATCCTTGGATGAAGTCGCTTCGCGGTTATACCGTAGGGGCTTGCTCCTGCCGTTAAGAGTACAAAATCCCAAGGGTGTTGCATTTTTTTCTGATTTATGCTACAATATACCTATCATACTTTCATTCGGAGGAGCTGACAGATATGAACGAAAGCGTAAAAATTAGCAAATTCTGGTACGGTCTTACGAGATTTGCAACCAAAATATATAGCAGGGCAGTTTTCAAAAGAAGAGTCGTAAGAAACGAGCTTCGCGGCAAGCGCGGCCCCTTTGTGATTATAGCGAATCACCAGTGCGCTATGGATTTTACGAATTTAATGGCGTCGGTTAAGCAGCCGCTTCATTTCGTTATAAGCGACTCGTTTTACAGGACAATGCCCGTAAAGAATATAATGGATAAGGTTGGCGTAATTGCCAAAAGACAGTTTGAAACGGGCGTCATGGATATGAGGCGAATGAAGGCGGTTATCGACGCAGGCCAAAACCTCGTCATTTATCCCGCGGGCCTTATGTGTGAGGACGGACTTTCCACTCCGATTCCCGAGGCAACCTACCGCTTCCTTAAGTGGCTTGGGGTCGATATTTATATGGCGAGAAGCTACGGAAGCTATTTCGCTATGCCGAAGTGGGCGCAGAAGAACCGCCCCGGCAGAGTCGATATTGATATCTACAAGCTTTTCGGTAAGGAGGAGCTTGCTACCGTATCTACCGAGGAGCTCGTGCGAAGATGCGACGAGGCGCTTATGTTCGACGCGTACCGTGAGCAGGAAGAAAGACTTGTGAAATTCAAGGGTGGTAGTAATATAGAGGGACTTGAAAACGTGCTCTATTATTGCCCGAATTGTAAGCGCGAGTTTACAATGAAGGTAGAAAACGGGTGCGATATAGTATGCAGCGAGTGCGGATTTTCCGAGCGCTGTGACGAGTACGGATTTCTCCATAAGACCTCAGAGGTGGGGAATGAAATCCGCTACGTCAGCGACTGGTCGCGCCTGATTCAGGAGCATAGCCTGCACCGTATTGAGAGCGAGGGTGTGGATATTACCGAGAGGTGCGAAATTTACACAATCGACGACGGCGTGAAAAAGTACGTCAAGCGCGGAGAGGGCGAGGTAACGCTAAAGGATGGCTGTGTAAGCCTTGTCGGAACTCACGACGGTGAGACCGTTGACTTCACCGTGTCCGCCGTGCACTATCCCTCCGTGCCGTTTTCACCCGGAAAATACATAGAGCTTCAGCACGGGGAGTGCTCCTATCGCTGTTATCTTGAGCACGGATACCTTGCGCAAAGCTTTGTCAATACGATAAAAATTATGCACATGCTTGATATGGAAAAGGTGAAGAAGCCTACGGTTGTTTAACGATGCTTCCGCATCGTTAAGCAGTTATGATTGCCTGACGGCAAGTTATGATACGCTCCGCGTAAGTTTAGATACTCGCCAAGGCTCGGGAATTTTCGGTACGCACTTTGTGCGACGCTTTGGTATGGCTCCAAAGCGAGAAAATTCCAAGGCGTCCCATTACAGCAGGCTTAATCTGGGGCAATAGGACGCCGTATACTCGCAAA
>CAZDON010000111.1:0-6017 GCA_964507065.1 uncultured Ruminococcus sp.
CCGACCTACACCCTTAGCAGGGGCGCCTCTTCACCACTTGAGTACTTCTCCATACGCATTTGTGGTTGCACAATGTTTTTCTGCCATAGTATTATATCAACTTTTTTATCCTTTGTCAATAGCTTTTTTAAAATATCCCGTGTTTGCTACAAAATATTTTTCGGAATTTCCGTTTATGTTATTGACTTTTGCTTACATTTATGATATTATTTCATTTGTTAGTCTGAAAATGTGCAGACTGCTACGGAAGCGCGTCAGGTTACCTCAAAGCTTCCTTTTCAACTTAATATGCAGGCGTGGCGGAACGGCAGACGCGCTGGTTTCAGGTTCCAGTGTTGAGAGACGTGTGGGTTCAAATCCCGTCGCCTGCACCAATGACCGAGATTTTTTCTCGGTCATTTTTCATTTGCAGGCTTTCGGGTGCAACATATCCCGTCGCCTACATACACAGAATACGCATCTGGAATTTACTCTCAGATTAATATACTGTAAAAGCATACGAGAAAAATCAAGAGTCGCCAGGGTCGATAGGCCCCGGCGACTCTTGAGTGATAAATAAAGTGGAATTATTTGCTCAGAAGCGCGCGGTCGTTTGCGAACTCCTCACCGCTGCTCTGAGAGAATTTTGCGATAAGAGTTTCGACGGTGAGCTTTTTCTTTTCCTCGCCCGCGACGTCAAGGATTACCCTGCCGTCGTGCATCATAACGAGTCTGTTACCGTGTGCGATAGCATCCTTCATATTATGCGTAACCATAAGCGCGGTAAGATTATTTTCCGAGATAAGCTTATCGGTTATTTCAAGCACCTTTGCAGCCGTCTTGGGGTCAAGCGCCGCGGTATGCTCGTCAAGAAGAAGGAGCTTGGGGCTCGTCAGAGTTGCCATAAGAAGTGTCAGCGCCTGTCTTTGTCCGCCCGAGAGAAGTCCGACCTTTGCCGTCATTCTGTCCTCAAGTCCAAGGTCGAGCACGGAGAGCATTTTGCGGAATTTCTCGCGCTCCTGCTGAGTGATGCTCCATCTCAACGTGCGGCGCTTGCCGCGTCTTTGCGCAATAGCGAGATTTTCCTCAATCTGCATATTAGCGCAAGTACCCATCATAGGGTCCTGGAAAACTCTGCCTATATAGGCAGCCCTTTTATGCTCGGGAAGCTTCGTTACGTTCACGCCGTCGATGAGTATTTCTCCCTCATCTATCGGGAACACGCCTGCCACGGCGTTGAGCATAGTTGATTTTCCTGCACCGTTTCCGCCTATCACCGTAACGAAATCACCGGGATTCAGGTCAAGGCAAAGACCGCCTAAGGCAATCTTTTCATTTACAGTACCCGGATAAAACGCCTTCACGACGTTCTTTATAGAAAGCATAGGAGTGTTATTGTCAGACATTTTCCTCTCCCCCTTTCTCCGAGGACACAGGCTCCGCGGCAGCCTCCGTATCCGTCACGGTCGGTGCGGTATGGTGCTTTTTACCGAGCTTGTTTGCGTATTTGGATATAAACAGCGCCGCAACAACGACGAATGCCGTCATAATCTTAACGTCCTCGGTGGGCATATCGAAGTAAAGCACGACTGCGATTACTATTCGGTATATAACTGCACCAACAACTATTCCCGTGAGGGTTAAAAAGAAGTTCTTTACTCTTGAGAAGATAGCCTCACCTATAATGATAGACGCAAGACCTATTACGATTGAGCCAACACCGAGGTTGATGTTGGAGTAGCCCTGGTACTGGCAAATAAAAGCACCTGAGAGCGCAATAAGACCGTTTGACAGAGCGAGTCCTATTATCTTCGTCATATCGGTATCTATTCCCTGGGCTCGGCACATTTTCTCATTTATTCCCGTGGCACGGATACCTGCGCCGAGCTCGGTGCCGAAGAACCAATAAAGCGCTGCCATAACGGCGAGACACACGAGAGTACCGACGATAAGCGAAAGGTAGGTTTTATTGAGTTTAAGCGCATCGGTAAGCTGTGTATAGAGCGTAGGGACGCTGTTAAGCTGCACGTTTGCCGACCCCATTATATGAAGGTTCACGGAAAACAGCGCGGTCATAGTAAGAATACCCGATAGAATCGGCGGTATTTTAAGCTTTGTATGAAGTATTCCGGTAACGGCACCTGCTACACAGCCTGCGATAAATGACGTAAGTATTGCTAACAGTGGGTTTACATTTTTCGTAAGAAGCATTGATGCAAGCGATGCACCCAGTGTAATGCTTCCCTCGCACGAGAGGTCGGCAAAATCAAGTATACGGTACGAAACGTAGACTCCAAGTGCAAGCAACGCCCAAATGAGTCCCTGCGCCATACCCTTTAAGATGAAATCCATTTTGGAAAAGGCTTTCCTTTCTATTTGTATGCTTTGTATTCTAAAGCTTTATCTGACGGTGGGATAGTTATTCGCCCATATTAGCCGAGTGAACAAGCGCAGATGCGTTGGCAAGCACGTTGTCCGTGGGGATATAGATAGCGTCAACGCCATCCTTTGCAAGAGCCGCAAGGGCGCTTTCGATATCGTTCATATCAACGATACCCTTCTCGACGTAGGTATAGCCGAGGTCGTCACAGTGAGCCTTCGCGAGATTAATCTGCATTACGGAATTGGTTTCTGCCGAGGTGTAGAGGAAGCCTATCTTTACAGTATCCTTACCGAGAAGCTCTGCGATAAGGTCAATCTGCTTTTCAACGGGGTTCATATCGGATACTCCCGTTACGTTCTTGCCGGGTACATCAAGAGAGGCAACAAGACCTGCGTCAACGGGGTCGGTTACTGCGTTGAATACTACGGGGATGTCGGTTTCAGCGGTTGCGGTAGCGGCAGCCTGTGAGGATGAGGTTGCGATGGTGTAGATGAGATCAACGCCCTGGGATACGAAGTTCTCGGCTATGGTAACGTTATTCGACTCGTCACCGTTTGCGTTTCTGTCAAGAAGAGCTACCTTCTTTCCTGCCGCGTCCATACGGACGGAAAGCTGATCCTGGAAGCCCTCGTTCGCCTGGTCGAGAGCAACGTGCTGAACGAGCTGAAGAATACCAACGGTAAAGTCAGCACCGCTTGATACGATAGCAGAGGTCTTACGGGTTACCTTAACGGTTTCGCCGCCCGTTGCCTTGGAGGAAACGGATTCGGGAATCGTGAAGCCTATATCCTCAGCGATATCGGGGTTAACCGAAAGCGCGGGGTTGGGGTCGGTTGCGACCTCCATTGATGCGGGGCTGGCAGAGTTAAGAAGTATGTCCGCAGCCATATCGCCCGCCTTGACGCCGAGGCTGTAATAATCTACGCCGTAGGTAGCTATGCCGCACAGCGCGTTCATTCCCGCCTCACCGCATACGACGGGAAGCTTATATGCCCCGCCGACACCGCACGCGCTGAGCGCGAGAGTGCCGAGAATAAGGCAAAGGGTGAGTAAGATGGATACAATTTTCTTGCTTTTCATTGTTTTTTGCTCCTGTTTTTGTAATTTATTTAAAGCCCGTGGGCCTAAAATCAAAATAAAAAGCCTCGCCTTAGCGCCAACGAAATGACTTGGCGCAGAGGCGAGGTTATCGCTGTACCACTCTGCTTCGCAATCCGACTTACGACGGATTGCCTCAGTGGGCATAATTAATGTCCATAAACGGTTTCGGTCGGTGCCGCCGTGTTGCTCCTTACGTGAAATTCACGCCTGACTCCCTCTGTCTTGCAGCAACCGACAGCTCTCTTCAACGGTTGGACAGGACGCTACTATCGTATATCAACGCAAACACGATTATAATTGACAAGACAATTTTATCACCGCAAAAGCACTTTGTCAAGTAGGTCGGGCAAAAAAATGTACTTTACAGCTTTGAGAAGCCGAATTTATTGACGAGCGCGTCTATACGCTCCCCTCTTTTGCACATCGGGCATTCGTGAGAGGGAGTTGACTGATAGCCCTCAAGGTCGCGTGGATTAAATACCGACTCGACCTTATACCCCATATAGTCGTCCATCGTAGCGAAAATCGAGCATATTCCCGCAACGGTACCGCCGTAATAGTTGATAGCCTCAATAGCTCCTCTTACGGTGTAGCCCGTAGCAACCGACGCCGCAAGCACGAGAACGTGCTTACCCTCAATCATAGGCGAGGTGCTGTCGCGGAAGATAATCTGGCTTCCCTGCGTGTATTCGGGAGTCACGATATAGACGGTTTCGTGCGAATTTACGCTGAGAAAATGACCGCTTGTAAGCTCGTTTGCAAGGCAGGTTCCGATTACCTCCATACCGTCAAGGCAGAGAATGGTGTCGACGACCGTCGTGCCGCGGTAGTACTCGGAAAGCTCCTCGGCAACCGCCTTTGCCTCGGATAGTCTTGATTTCTGTTTGGTTACGTCTATAAAGTAGTTTATATGGCTGTGGCTGGTCGCGAAATGTCCCCTGAGCACGCGAAGATGAAGATTGTTTCTCTTGGTGCTTATTTTGTAGGCCTTATCGGTTGGCATAAATGTGCTCCTTTGCATTTTTCTTTATTTTATAATATTTCAGCGGTAATGTCAAGTTTTTTATACAGCTGACGGTAAATTATTTCTCTTTTTTCAGTCTTGACCTGTATTCGCTCGGCGTCTTGCCGGTGTGACGGCGGAATAGCTTTGAAAAATACTGAAGGTCGAGTATTCCGCAGTGGAGCGCCACAGTCTGTATCTGAAGTGAGGTCGACTCAAGAAGATACTGTGCGTGCTCCATTCTTCTCGTTCTTATAAACTCAGTGAGCGTCACTCCCGTTTCTTTTTTGAACACGCTGGAAAGATATCCCGCGCTGATTCCCTGCGACTGTGCGAGCGTGGCGGTAGACAGCTCTCGCGAGAGGTCGGACTCCACCGCAAGAATAACCCTCTTTACGGTGGGTGAATAGCTTTTGAAGCTGTGCTTTCTGACAAGCCTCGCGTAATCCCGATACATCTGTAGCATAAGCGAGGTGCATTCGCCTGTCCTGTCACTTTCCTCTATTCTTACGGCAAAGCCCGACGACACTCTGTCAAGATAAATCGGGTGCACGCCGCCGCGCTCTGCCGCCTTACGAAGCAGGGTGTTCATTATAATACAGTAGTTTTTCGCATTACGGATAGGGTCTCTCGTACGGCTCTCGAAAAGATTGCTGTTAAACGCGGAGGAAAGCCTTGCTCCCTCGTCCGTCATACCAAGCTCCACCGCGCGGATAAGCCTGTTTTCATAAGCATACCTTTCTTCCATTCTCTTCATTGCCGTCATAGTATCGTCAACGGTGGTTTCGGAAAGCGTTTTCGTAAGAGGTGCGAGGGTTGGCACAGGCTCGTCCGCAACGGAAACCGTACGGTACTGTGCGTTACCGAATACCCTCTCGCAAAGAAGCGATAGTGCCGTCATAATCGGGCTGTCCTCAGCAAGCACCACGACTCCCGCAAAATAAAGACTCAGCTCGTGCTGGCTGCCAGGAGCGAGCGAAAGCCTTTCACCTATTTCAAGAATACGTCCCTCGTCGGGGCGCTCGGAACAGTAGGGACCTATAAGCAGCAGCGTCCTTTCCTTTTTATCAGGCAGAAGAAAAAGCTTATAGCAGCACCCCAGCGCATCCTTTACGCGGTATAGTGTACCCGGCTTTATTTCAGATAAAAAGGAAAATGCATCATCACTGCTTACCCTATGAATATCAGCCTCGCTGTAAAGCTCAATCGTATGCTCTATTCCGAGTATACGCACCTTGACGCCGCAGCGCGTCGCAAGCTCCATAAAAAAGTCAAGCTCATTTGTGTAATTCATACATTTTTTATCCCCCACAAACGTATTTTATCATATTTTTAACTGAATTACAAGTATTTCCACACCTGAAATATAAAAATAATACAAATTTACATTAAAATATTACTCACGAAAGCGTATTAACATATTTTATACTATATGTAAGGAAAGAAATTTCTTAAAATTTACAAAATCTGGAAAGGACATCAGCATGAACAACAACGCAACCAACAACACCGCCGAGAAGCGTAAGTTTGGCATAATGGACAAGCTAGCTT